>BDTO01000025.1 GCA_002897855.1 bacterium BMS3Bbin05 | reverse complement strand
AAAACAAGCGTGAGAACAAGGAGGATGGAGATGATGCGGTATCTGATAGCGTTTCTTATTATTCTTATACCTATCAACGCCTTTGCCTTGAGTGCAAAGGATATTATGGAGAAATCACAGGCAGCCTTTTTTTATCCGGGAAAGGATTTCAGTGCACGTGTTGATATGAGACTTATCAGTAAAGGTGGAAAAGAGAGGATGCGTGAACTTAAAATGCTGAGAAAAAATTTCGGCAAGCCCGGAGGTAATCAGAAGTACTTTATGTATTTCTTCAGGCCTGTCGATGTGAAGGGGATGACCTTTATGGTCTACAAGTATCCGGGAAGGGATGACGACAGGTGGTTGTTCATTCCAGCCCTTAATATGGTGAGAAGGATTGCAGCACGTGACAAGGCATCGAGCTTTGTTGGGTCTGATTTCACTTACGAGGATGTCTCCGGAAGGGATATAGATGATGATACCCATGAGTTGCTGAAGGAGGATGTCCTCGACGGGAAGGACTGTAATGTGATTAAAAGCACTCCGAAAAAGAGAGATGTAAATTACTCCTATAAAATCTCATGGATCGACAAGGAGAGTTTTCTGCCACTGAAGGAGGAGTATTTTGATATGCGCGGGGAGCTTTACCGGGTATTTACGGCAGATAAGGTACAAACGATAAAGGGATTTCCGACCATCACAAAACGTACAATGAAAAATCTGCAGAGCGGCCACAGGACAGAGGTTACCTTTACAAAGGTTGACTATAATGTCGGGCTGCCAAACAATCTCTTTTCAGAAAGATACCTCAAGAGGGTTCCCCGGAAATGGATTAAATGAATGCCGCAGTTATTAAGAAATCAGCAGGGGTGCAGGGTTCGTATGCATTTTGGCAGGGAAAAATTAATTGTAACAATAATTATTGCAATTCTTCTGTTATCAGTCCCGGCCTATTCGGTTGATATCGGCCTGAACGGGTTTCTTCAGGGAAACTATTCTGTAGATACCTCTTCATCAAATCCTGATGGCGGTGATCTTAAATGGGCAGAGGAGAGGGCGCAGTTTAAGCTCGATGTCGGTAGTGATCCATTCAGATTATTTTCAAAAACAGATTTCTATTATGACCATATAGACGATGATGCAGACCTTGAATTCAGAGAACTCTACCTTGACTATACATCCGCGTACTTTGACGTGCGCGCAGGCCGGCAGATTATAACCTGGGGGCTTGGGGATATGGTCTTCATAAACGATATATTCCCCAAAGATTATGAGGCATTTTTCTCGGGCAGGCCGCTTGAATATCTCAAGAAGGGGATTGACGGTATAAAGATGGGTCTTTATCCTGATTTTCTTTCTATCGATATCGTGGTGATACCATTCTTTGAGCCAAATAACTTTCCCGGGAGCGGAAGATTCTGGATGTTCGACCCCATGCCGGATATTGCAAGAAGCGAAGAGAAGCCGTCTGTAACACTGGAAAATACAGAAGTTGCAGTAAGGTTATACAGAGATGTTGCGGGCTTTGATGCTGCGCTCTATTTTTATCGCGGTTTTTTCAGAAATCCATCGATGATACCTGATAACCCTTTAGCCCCTTCAAAGTTGACTCTTTTTTATCCAAAACTATCTGTCTATGGCGCAAGCCTCCAGGGAAGGGCTTTTGACGGTGTAATGAGTCTGGAAGCCGGTTATTATGACTCAAGGCAGGACAGGGACGGAACAGACCCTGTTATACCCAACTCCGGTGCGAGATTCCTGACAGGATACCAGAGGCAATTATGGGAGGACTTTACCGTAGGGGTCCAATACTATGGTGAATATATGGCTGATTATGCCAATTATGAGAAAAACCTGCCGGATGGATTCCCCGGGCAGAAGAGATATTCCGACCTTTTTACTGTCAGACTCACACAGCTTCTCATGCATCAAACACTAAGACTCTCTTACTTTTCTTTCTGGAGTCTTTCCGACGGTGATTATCTTATTAATCCTGAGATAAAATACAGCTTTACCGACAGTATCTGGACTGCTGTCGGCGCAAGTCTTTTTGGAGGCGGTGAGAAATGGAGCCAGTTTGGGCAATTTGATAAAAACGATAATGTCTATGTACAAGTGAGATATGAATTCTAAAATATTTTTGTTGACTTTTATATTAATATATTATAATATTTGAATATAAATACTTGAGAAGGCCGAATTGGTGTTTGAGGTTGCTGTCAGAGAAATTTCAGGATTGATATTGTTGCCGGGTTGTTTATTTTGTAATGATCTTATGGTAGATGAGAAGAAAATATATGAATTGCAGGCTGAAGTGGTTAAAGCACTTGCAAACCCTATCAGGCTTGAAATAATAGAAACCCTCGGGGATGGTGAGAAGTGTGTGGGTGAACTTGTGGATATTCTCGGGGTTTCCAAGGCAAGCATCTCTCAGCATATTAATATAATGAGGAATGCAAATGTTCTAAAATCACGGAGAGATCGAAATAACGTTTACTATAGTATTACCAACCGGAAAATTATAATGGCGTACACGATAATAAAGGAAATACTTTTAGAATCTCTTGAGGACAGATACAGGCTGTTGCAAGATTCTTTTTTCAGGCTGGAGCCCATTAAGGAGGTGCCAATATGAGACCCATAGGAAAGAAAGTAGAATTACTGAAGGTTATCGCGCATCCGGCAAGAATCAGGATACTCGATGAACTCGCAAAGGGTGTTAAATGTGTCAGTGATTTTGAAGAATTCCTTGAGATCAGCCAACCCAATATATCGCAGCATTTGTCCCTGCTGCGGTCTCACGGCCTGATCGACTATTACATAGACGGAAGGCTGAGGTGTTATTTTCTCGTCGACCCGATTATACCTGATCTTCTGGAGGTCATTAAAAAAGATTACTGTGAGTCTCTTCCCGCGCCTGCATGTTGTCCGGTTACCAGGAAAGGGAAGTATCCGGGGAAGAGGAGGCATTGAAGACATATTTGCCACAGAGGATTATTTCATCAATGATAAATGAACAATGAAATAACCCTCTGTGGAGGGAGATTAATTAGAGTCTGTGTATAAACTGCCGTTTTATATTTTTGTCATACCCGAAGTCTGTAGTCGAGTATCCAGAAGTTACTGAAAAGAATAGATTCCGGCTTAAGGACTGCCGGAATGACAGATAGAGAGACTTACTTTATACACAGACTCTAATTAGTGCCTGTGTATAAATTGCTGTTTTTTATTTTTGTCATGTCCCGAAAGCGTTCGGGACATCCGGAACTTATTGAAAAGAATAGATTCCCCGACTAAGTCGGGAAATGACAGATAGAGGGACTGTCTTTATACACAGCGACTCTAATTAATATAAGGAGGTTTTTATGGCAAAAACATTCACAATATTTCTTACAACATCGCCTTATTCTTCTGAAAACACTCTCACTGCTGCAAGGATCTCGGAAAATGCCATCAGGAAAGGGCACATAGTTAACCTGATTGCTTCCGGGGATGGTCTCTACTGTTTTCTCAAGGGACAAAAAGCAAAAGGAATACCTCACGCAGGAGACCTTTTTGCCGGTCTGATCGACAAAGGACTCAAGGTCTTTCTCTGAGGCGGTTGCATGAATTATCGCCGTGCAGCGAAAAATGATTACCTTGATGGAACAGAAACCGGGTCATTAAAAGGGCTTTTCAGTACGATGTCTGAGACGGATGTATGGGTAAATCTTTGAAATTAAAAAGAAACTAATCTTGATGGACTCGTAAAAAGTCTTTAACTGTCACCCTGAACTTGTTTCAGGGTCTCATGATGCGTTGATTTTTCGAGATTCTGAAACAAGTTCAGAATGACATAACATGTGATTTTTGACTTTTTTACGAGACTGTCAATCTTTAGCCGCAGATTTTCGCAGATATACGCTGATTGTATCAAAGGATAATGCTGAGGTTGAAAATTTAAAGAAGATATTCTTTTTTTATTAAAATCTGTGAGAATCTGTGTGAATTTACAGCAAATTTATAATTTTTACAGGAGGATGAGATGAAACTTGCGGTTATTTTAACGAAACCACCTTATGGTGATGTCCAGGCTGCAGAAGCTTTAAGGCATTCTCTGGGTGCAGTTGGAGATGAGATTGACCTGACCATGGTGCTTGTCGACGGGGGAGTGCTCCTCTCAAGAAAAGGTCAGTCTCAGGGGGAAACGGGCTACACTAACCTTGGCGAGACACTAAAGGATGTTGTTGATATGGGAGGAGAAGTCTTTGCGGACAAGACATCCCTGAAGGAATGCGGTCTTGATGTAGATGATTTAATTGAGGGTGTGCAGGTAGTGAATGGATATGACATATCAGAGCGGGTAAGAGATGCGGATAAAACAATGATATTTTAGGAGGTCGGTTATGCTGGTTCTTATAAAGAGCGGTCCTGATACATCAGAGGGCAAAAGGGCTTTAGAGATGGCGGAGGAGATGTCTGCCGATATAGTTCTTCTCCAGGATGGCACATATTTTGTGCTGAATGGATTACTTGAAGAGTTCCCCCGGACAAAATATGCTATGGCAGAGGATCTCGAGTTAAGGGGACTTGCAGAGGTTAAGAAAGTAAGCGGGTTAAAGAATATTCAATGGGATGAACTTACAGATATGATGGCAAAGGAAGATAAGGTTATAGGTGCATTATAATCGAATATTTGCATCTTGAAATTCCAATAAAATACAGGGGAGGATAATATGGCAGTGAGAATAGTGATACTGGGTGGATCTTTTGGCGGACTGACAGCAGCCTTTGATTTGAAGAGACATCTCGGCAAAAAGGCTGATGTGACGGTGGTGTCCGATCTCGACAATTTTCTTTTCGTGCCTTCCCTACCGTGGGTATCTATGGGCTGGAGAAGACCTGAAGACATAACTCTTCAACTTGAAAAGATACTAAAGCCGAAAGGGATCAATTTTATCCATGCAGAAGCCACGGGTATTGATGCGGTTGCTTCAAAGGTTATTACTAAAACAAAAGAGATAGAGTACGACTATCTGGTCATAGCTACCGGCCCTGCCCTTGTCTTTTCCGCAGTGCCGGGGTTAGGCCCTGAAGGGGGTTACACAGAGTGTATTTTTACGCTTGAACAGGCACTCAGATGCAACGGGGCCTGGAGGAGATTCCTCAAAGATCCGGGGCCCGTTGTAACAGGGTCCGTTCAGGGTGTTAGCTGTTTTGGCCCGACCTATGAGTTTGCTTTTGAAGTGGACGCAGAACTGAGAAAGAGAAAAATCCGCCACAAGGTCCCGATAACATTTGTTACGTCGGAACCGTATATCGGTCACCTGGGGGTCGGCGGGCTTGGGAAGTCGAAGAGGATCATGGAGGATGCATTTGCCGAGAGGGAAATAAAGGTCATCACGAACATGGCTGTCGAAGAGTTTACACCCGGGGAGGCGAGGCTGAAAGACGGTACAAAATTGCCGTTTAAACTCTCTATGTTTGCGCCGCCGATGGCTGGCGTGAAGGCGGTATTCCACCTCGGCAACCCCAAGGGCTTTATCCCCGTTGATGAGAATTACAGACATAAAGAGCACAAGAACATTTTTTCTGTCGGTGTTGCAGTTGCAATGGCTCCGCCTGAACAGACGCCGGTGCCGACCGGCCTTCCCAAGACGGGGTTTATGAGCGTTAAAATGGCGAAAGAAGCGGCAAAATCGATTGCTTCGGAGATTCTTGGGAGAGAGTTACCGCAGGCTGAACCTCTTGACGTCATCTGTCTGATGGACATGGGTGATACAGCAGCCTTCATGAAGGCAAAACCTTTGTTGCCTCCGAGACAGGAATCAGAACTGAAGTCAGGCATAAAATATAAATGGATGAAGTCTGCGTTCGAGAAGTACTATTTATGGAAGATAAAGCATGGGCTGACCCAGCTGCCGTGATTTAAATGCGCATTCATGAAATTAAAATATTCCGTTATTTGTCTCCTGTGCTGCGGACGGGTAAGGTTTGTTGAGATTATGATTGTTTTGTGATATTATCTGTCTATGCCAGAAAGACCGGATCGTTTTTATCATTATAATCATCTCAATTTCCAGGAAAGTTCAGCCGTCCATACCAACATCTTAATTGAATCTGCACATCGAACATAATTTTATGTTCAGGAAACATAGAATAGGTTTAGCATTAGGCGGCGGAGCGGCCCGTGGTTTAGCGCATATTGGTGTATTGGAAGTCTTCCGGGAAAACAGCATACCCGTGGATGTAATTGCCGGTACAAGTATGGGGGCCATAATAGGCGCAATGTATGCTGCCGATCCCGACTTGAACAAACTGAAGAACAGGCTGTATGGTTATCTGGATAGTGATGCCTTCAGGAGGGCGAGGTTTGACTTTTTAAGAGAAGAGGATAAGGAGGAAGGCGAGGGGATATTCTATAAGTTCTCTTACATCCTCCAGAAGAGTATTTTTTATACGCTTTCTATCACGAAAAAGTCCCTCATGTCTGAGGATACTCTCATGGAAAATATAACTTATCTGCTTGATGATATCAACATAGAAGATACCGCAATACCATTTGCAGTGACGACAGTGGATTTAGATACGGGTGAGGAATATATCATAAAGGCCGGCCCTTTGAGAACGGCGGTTGCAGCCAGTTGTGCCTTGCCCGGTATAATACCGCCTGTTGTTTTTGGAGAGAGAAAACTCTTTGATGGGGGATGGATTAATGCCGTACCGGTTGAGCAGGCACTCGGTTGCGGAGCGGATATTGTCGTAGGTGTTGAGGTCAGCAGTGGTATTAGTGAGTTTAAAGACCCCGTTAATGCACTTGATATGGTATTCAGGGCTGATACGATAACAAGAAATGCACTTGCAAAAGAAAAAATGAAATCCGCCGATTTCGTTATAAAACCGGACCTTGGCCATATCCACTGGGCCGATTTTACCAGCATCGATAAATGCATTCAGAAAGGCAGATCAGAGACCATGCGCTGTATTAATGAAATAAAGAATGTGATCAAATGGAAAAGGGCTAAATTGTTTTTCAGAGGGGTATGGTAATTGGAGGTATGGTTACATTTTGCGGGACATTCTGTATTGCCCTGCGGCAAAGGGGGGACTACGGGATGATTGTACTGATCAAAAGCGCTCCTGATACACCTGAAGGGAAAAGAGGCCTGGAAATGGCAAGGGATATGTCTGCCGATGTAATTTTTTTGCAGGATGGTGTCTATTTTTGCCTTGATGAGATGATTGAAGGTTTTTGCGGAACGGCTTATGCTGTCATAGAAGATGTGGAACTCCGCGGCATGCAGGACGCGATGAGAAGCATCAGGATTATCGATTGGGATAAAATGATCGATATGATGGAGGAAGAGGATAAGGTAGTGGGGGCGTTCTGAAGATCGGCCTGAAGTACGCGGCATAAAACAACTGCTCCCTTGTGTCCTGTCAGGTTACCTTTTTGATTGCATCGGCCTCATAATCCTGTATAATAAAATCATTCTTTGCGTAGTGAGGATTTATAAATCCATGGAAATTGAAAGGACTGATTTTCTGATTATCGGCAGCGGGGTTGCCGGATTGAGGGCGGCGATCGAGCTTGCTCCACACGGCAAGGTAACGGTAATCACCAAGGATCAACCAGAAGAATCGAGCACTGAATATGCGCAGGGCGGTGTCGCTGTGGCATTGAGCGATGAGGACAGGGTGGGAATACATTATGAAGATACGCTTCGGGCGGGTGACGGTCTCTGCCGGAAAGAGGCGGTTGAAGTCCTCGTAAGGGAAGGCCCTGAAAGGATTCCCGAACTGATTGAGTGGGGTGCGGAATTTGACAAAGAGGGTACAAAGCTTGATTTTACAATGGAGGCGGCCCACTCAAAGAGGAGAATCCTCCATGCCCAGGGAGATGCAACCGGCAGGGAAATCGAGAAGGTGCTCATCAATAAGGTCAAGACACTCAAGTCAGCTTCAAAGTATCCTTTTGCATTCTCACTTGATCTTATTGTAAGAGATGGCAAATGTTACGGTGCTTATGTAATGCAGAAAGGAAAGAAAAAGGCGATTGTCGCAAATGCGACCGTCCTTGCAACGGGAGGTGCCGGTCAGGTCTTTGCGAGGACGACAAACCCGTTTGTCGCCACGGGCGACGGGATGGCAATTGCGTACAGGGCGGGAGCGGTGCTGGAAAATATGGAATTTGTACAGTTTCATCCTACAGCCCTTTTCAGCCCATCAGCTCCACAGTTCCTGTTGAGTGAATCCATGAGAGGCGAGGGAGCCGTGTTGAGAAATATAAATGGGCAAACTTTCATGAAAAAGTATCATCCCGGCGGTGACCTTGCGCCAAGGGATGTAGTTTCAAGGGCGATCATGTCGGAAATGGTAAAGACGCACAGTCCCCATGTATATCTCGATCTCACGCATCTGGACAAAGAGTTTGTCAAAAAAAGGTTTCCTGCTATCTATTCAACGTGCCTTGAATATGACGTAGATATAACAGCGACAATGGTGCCCATTTCCCCTGCTGCCCATTACATGATGGGAGGTGTTAAAACAGATACGAATGCGAAGACCGGTATCGAGGGACTATATGCCGCCGGGGAAGTTGCCTCGACAGGGGTCCATGGCGCCAACAGGCTTGCGAGCAACAGCCTGCTTGAAGGGCTTGTCTTTGGTGCAAGGGCCGGGCAGGCAGCGGTTGACGGTCCTGTTAAAGAAGATGACCTGGATGAAGTTTTTAGAGAGACTGTTTCTTTGGATGGACAGTCCGGGTTCGGCACAATAGCCCAGTATGACGAGGTCAGGAGCAGACTGAGACAGCTTATGTGGGAGAAGGCCGGGATAATAAGGTGTGAAAAATCGCTCAGTAAAGCTCGCGGGGCTCTCAATGAATGGAAATGGATACTTGACAAGATATTTATGAGCAGGAGGGAGCTTGAGCTGAAGAATATGCTTCAGGTTGCACATATCATAACTGAATCGGCCATGGAGAGGACATGCAGTGTCGGCGCGCACTACCGGTCTGATCATAAGCAGCGCGAAGGGTGTGATTATTATACCGCAGTTCAGAAGGATGCAGGGATATCAAGGCTGACTTGAATAAATAGTGTCTGTGTATAAATTGCCGTTTTTTATTTTTGTCATGCCCCGAAAGCGTTCGGGACATTTAGAACTTATAGAAAAGAATAGATTCCGGCTTACGGACTGCCGGAATGACAGATAGAGGGACTGACTTTATACACAGACTCTAATTAGCCGCGGATTTTCACGGATATGTAACAAAGTATTTTCTCTGTCTTTATGTAATACTATAAATGTAAAATGATTATATATTTTTGTTTCTCAAGATATGGTCCTGTTTTAATTGGTTAATATGGATGGCGAGCGTATTCCCCGTGGCCTCATCACGGGGTGGAGTGAGCGAATATAATAATGCAAAGTTCCCTGCATTAGATTACCGGCGGCCTGCCTGTGCGTGCCGCACGCAGACAGGCGGAGCCGCTGGGAAGATCGATAATATTTTTTTACCCCCCTTTAGAAAAGGGGGGGCAGGGGGGATTTGAATCAGGGAAAAACATGAGCGATATGGAATCAATTGTAATTAAAAAAATCTCCCCTAACCCCGCTTTACCAAAGAGGGAAAAAATATCAGGGGGTCTTTACCAATTAAATGAATAGTGAGCGAATATAATAATGAAAATTCCCTGCATTAGATTCACTGTGGTTTTATCACAGGGAAGATCAATTTGTAAACAGCAGTGTTAGTCTGTGACTGAAGGATTCCTGGTAAAATGAAACGGGCGAAGATAGTCTGCACAATGGGTCCTGCCTCCGGGGATGAAAAAACGGTCTGTTCCATGGTAAGACAGGGGATGGATGTTGCGCGCTTCAATTTCTCCCACGGCACTCATGAAGACCATAGACGCTATATTAATACAGTCCGCAATTGTGCCAAACATCTCGGTAAGCCCGTCGCAATCCTGCAGGACCTCCAGGGCATCAAGATAAGGATTGGGAAGGTAGAGGCAGGAGAGATAGTTCTAAGAGCCGGCAGCAAAGTCATACTGCGCCAGGGAAACGGTATATCCGGCAAGGCATGTTTATATATCGATTATCCTGGATTTTACCGTGATCTGAAGAGTGGCCACAGGGTATTGATTGATGACGGACTCATACTTCTCAGAGTAACGGGAAAGAAGAAAGGAGATATTATTGCCAGGGTAGTCGATGGAGGAAGGATAACCGACAGGAAGGGAGTGAACCTCCCCGATACAAAGATCGGTATCTCATCATTTACCGCGAAAGACAGGAAAGACCTGGACTTTGGTATCAGGATGGGTGTTGATTATGTAGCAGTATCTTTTGTGAGATCCGCCGGAGATGTACAAAAGGTCCAGGACCATATCAGGGCCGGAAATAAGTGTATCCCTGTCATAGCGAAGATTGAAAAACCTGAGGCGCTCGATAATATAAAATCCATTTTGAAAACGGCCGACGGTATCATGATAGCGAGGGGAGACCTTGGAGTCGAGATGCCTCCTGAGGATGTCCCGGTTATACAGAAAGAGCTTATCCGTCTTGCCAACATCGCCGGCAAGATCGTGATAACGGCGACGCAGATGCTTGAGTCCATGATAAATCACTCGAGGCCCACACGGGCGGAAGTTACCGATGTTGCAAATGCAGTTATTGACGGCACCGACGCCCTGATGCTTTCAGGCGAAACCTCTTCCGGCAAATATCCCGTCAAGGCGGTCAGAATGATGAGAAAGGTCATTGAAAGTACGGAGAAAAGCATTGTGGCTGCCAGGCCCTTAATGCGTAGTGACATAATGAAGACAGATTACCCTTACGCCGTTGCTGATGCCGCCGTGAGGGCAGCTCATGATATAAAGGCGCGTGCAATAATTGCATTTACACATTTGGGGAATACTGCGAGGCTTGTGTCCGGGTTCAGGCCCCGCATACCGATAATTGCTTTTGCAACAACTGAAAATATCCGGAGAAATCTGAATATTCTCTGGGGTGTACAACCCGAGATAACACGGCGGCATAAACATGCGGATACGATGGTTGCAGAGGTTGAGAAATTCCTTCTGCAGAATAAATATGTCAGGAAGGGTGACACAGTCGTCGTTATTGCAAGTTCCCCCCTCTCTATCAGCGGAAAGACAAACTTCATGAAGCTCCATAAGATCGGGGAGTAGAACCGGTTATCAATCTCGGAGTTCGCATGGAAGATCAACAACCTTGCAGACTTAAATTTTACCACAGATGGACACGGACTGAAAGCTGAAGAAAAGGCTTAAAGGAATACTTGGCCACAGACTCACACAGACTAAAAGAAAAGACCAAAGGCTTAGGGCTGAAGAGAAAAATAAATGGAGATTCATGGTCTTAAATTAATAAAGAATCTTTTAAAAAAGTCTGTGGAAATCTGTGGCAAAGAAGAAAAAGACATATTCAGCCGCGGATTTACACGGAAAAACGCAGATAGGAAATTTAAAAGTCATTTAAAATCCGTGCCGATCTGCGAATATCTGCGGCTAATTGAAGTTTTTAGTCTGTGAGAGTCTGTGGCAGAATAATTTTTTTCTGTGGTTATGTTTATATTTTACCCACAGAAATATCGAAAGAACCATATTTTTTAATATTGGATGGCAGACAGGGACAAAGAAATAGAACTCTTGAAAGGTGAGATAAGGAGACTCCGTGAAGAAATTGCCCGTCTCACCCCTCCGCTTGAAACATTACTGAAAATCAGGCGTTATTATGTTTATAAACGAAAACCTGCAGAAATGCCCCTCCTGCCGGAAGACCGCTTTATCGACAAATATTATAATCTGCTCGGTCATTACTCTTTCCGGCTTTTTATCAGGGATGTAATTAAATTCCAGGATGCTTTTTCTGTTGAAGATGTAACCCGGTACACTGCCGGGGATGTAACGAAGCATTATATTTCAATCCTGAAAGAGATGAGACTTGTCGAGAGTAGCGGCGGCCTGTACCGGCTGGTTAAAAGGCCGGTCAGAAGTTTTGGGCCGACACTTGAGTGGTTTGTGTCCGGGATCTTTGAACGGGAATTCGTGACGGAGGCATTATGGGGTCTGAGATTTAAAAGAAGGAACGTGGGCGGTGATTATGATGTTATTGCAAAATTGAATGGCGGTATTATTTATATAGAGGTAAAGTCTTCGCCTCCGAAGCAGGTTTATCAGAGTGAAATTTCCGCTTTTTACAACAGGGTTGAGGACCTTTCTCCCGAGATAGCGATTTTCTTTATGGATACGGAGCTAAGGATGAAGGACAAGATAGTCCTGATGTTCGAAGAGGAACTTGACCACAGGGGACTGAATCCTGAAGTGATCCGGATGGAAAAAGAACTGTTTCATATTTCGAACAGGATCTTTATAATTAATGCAAAAGGCGGAATAGAGAATAATATCGAAAAAGTGATAAGATGGCATCTATTGTACAATAAATAAGCGGTATTCGTCTTATACTATGCATTAGATTACCGGCGGCCTGACTGTGCGTGCCGCACGCAGACAGGCGGAGCCGCAGGGAAGATCAATTAAGTTAAGAGGAGGTTTATGGTTTGAATACGAAAAACATCTGTGCCATTTGTGCTTACAGGGCAACCTGCCGGAAGAAATTCTCCATTTCAGGAAAGGATATCAATTGTCCCGATTTTGCGAAGGACGTCTCAATCAGGGAAGATGCTGAAGAAGCAGATAAAGAGGATAGTGAAAAGTAGCCCGTTAGGGTGTTGGCAACGCCGGTAAAAAGGTATATAATTAAAATCTAATTTAATTAAAAAAGGAGGCTCGCAATGGCTCTGGATGATTTAAAAGAATTAATTACCATTTCAGATGGAAGTATAAAGATCAATGATGTTTCAAAAATGAGAGAGAGAATGGATTCGCTCGTTTACGAGGCAGTTACTGAAGTGGATGAGGAGAGAAAAAATGGCCTTTTTGTCCTGATAAAAGAGATAGCCAAGGCCGGCGGGGTTATCCCTGCGTCTATTCAGTCGTTATACGAAAGGATGGGAAGGGATTATCCGGGTTTTACAGTGCCGGCAATGAATATCAGGGGTTTGACTTATGATGTCTGCAGGACTGTTGTGAAAAAGGTTCAGGAACTGAATGTCGGAGCATTTATCTTCGAGATCGCCAAGTCTGAAATTGGTTATACAAATCAGAGGCCTCTGGAGTATGCCGCCGTTACCTGTGCTGCTGCGTTCAGGGAGGGATATGAAGGTCCTGTCTTTATCCAGGGAGACCATTTCCAGCTTGCCAGGAAAAAATTTCATGCCGACCCTTCCGCTGAGATGGAGAGTGTCAAAAAGCTGGTGAGAGAGGCGGTTGAAGCAGAGTTTTATAACATTGACATTGATGCTTCTACTCTCGTTGACCTGGATCAGTCTGCGACAAGGGATCAGCAGAGGCCGAATTTCGAGAGTACTGCCGAGATTGCAAAGCTTATCAGGGAGATAGAGCCCGAAGGCGTGACTGTCTCCATTGGCGGTGAGATAGGCGAGATCGGCGGCAAGAACAGCAATCCTGATGAACTCAGGGCATATCTCGATGGTTTCAGGGAAGTTTTTACCGGTGGTAAGGGCTTAAGCAAGCTGAGTGTACAGACGGGTACCAGTCACGGCGGGGTTGTCCTGCCTGACGGTTCTCTGGCGAAGGTCAGCATAGATTTTGATACCCTTAAAGTACTGTCCGAACTTGCCAGGCAGGAGTACGGTCTCTCGGGTGCAGTACAGCACGGGGCATCGACACTTCCTGAAGATGCCTTTCACATGTTTCCGGAGGTCGGGGCGTCAGAGGTTCATCTTGCGACAGGATTCCAGAATATTATCTATGACAGCAAACATTTGCCCGGAGATTTCAGGAACAGGGTTTACGATTATATCAGAACCGAACTGGCCTCTGAGAGAAAAGAAGGACAGACGGAAGAGCAGTTTATTTATAAGACAAGAAAAAAGGGGTTCGGCCCTCTGAAGAAAGAATGGTGGGATCTGCCACCGGATGTGAAGGTCCCCATCATGAAGGAACTTGAGGCAAAGTTCGAACTGCTGTTCAGGGAACTCAAGGTTGTTAATACGAGGGATACAGTGAAAGATTCCGTTACCCCCCGTATTATTAAAAAGGATCTGCCGGGTAATATTTTGTGAAAGATACAATGGGTATTGTCGTTGGAGGCGGACCTGCGCCGGGAATAAACGGTGTAATCAGCTCTGCAACGATAGAGGCGGTAAAGCAGGGGAAACAGGTTGTGGGCGTCAGGGGAGGCTTTAAGTCTCTCTTCAGGGGTGATAAAAAATCCATAATAAAGCTCACTATTGACGATGTAGCCCGTATCCATACAGAAGGCGGGTCAATCCTCCGTACATCAAGAGACTATCCCGATAAGCTGCAGGAGTCTTTCAACACCCTTATGCAGACTCTCAGGTCTTCAAGGGTAAAGTATCTGATCACGATTGGAGGTGACGGCACGGCTTTCATGGCAAACTGGATCGAGAAGGAAGCCGGGGGGGAGATAGCGGTTGTTCATGTCCCCAAGACCATTGACAATGATATCCCTCTGCCGGGAGGCATGCCGACATTCGGTTATGAAACAGCAAGGCATCTCGGTGTCGACCTGGTGAAGAATATTATGGAAGATGCAAGGACGACAGGAAGATGGTATTTTGTGACAACTATGGGCAGGTATGCGGGGCATCTTGCGCTTGGAATCGGCAAGGCGGCCGGTGCTACATTGACTGTCATACCTGAAGAATTCGGCAATAAAAAAATATCTTTCAGACAGGTGGCCGACGTCCTGGAGGGGTCAATCATAAAAAGATTATGCATGGACAGGGACCACGGGGTCGCTGTTCTTGCGGAGGGGATATCGGACAGATTCGATGTTGAAGAGCTTGCACGTCATGAAGACATAGGAAAGGACGAAACCGGACGTATAAGGCTTTCAGAGATACAGCTCGGGAGGCTCATGAAGAAGTTTGTGAATGAGAGTCTTCTTTCAAGGGGTATAAAGGTTACTATAGTATCCAAGACTATTGGGTATGAATTGCGCTCTGCCGACCCTATTCCCTTTGATATTGAATATACAAGAAATCTCGGCTACGGGGCGGTAAGATATCTTCTCGATGGCGGCACCGGAGCAATGATAGTATTTTATGAGGGGCGACTGAAATCAATCCCTTTCTCATCGATGGCGGAACCATCGACCGGGAAGACAAGGATCAGGTTTGTAGATACAGATTCCGAAGGATATAAGGTTGCCAGAGAGTACATGATAAGGCTTGAAAAAGAGGATTTGCTGAAAGATTCGAAACTGAAAAAAATAGCGAGGTCTGCAAATATCAGCCCATCGGAATTCAGGAAGAGATTTGCTTCTGTGGCAGGCGGTTAGCTCCTTGCGGCCATCTTTCTGACATATTCGGGATTATCGGTACACATGAGCGCATCATTCTGGTTAATTTTATTTTCATTAAGAAGTTTTACGAGGCCGATATCTATCGAAGAAAAATCGTCTGAATCAGACTGGACCTGTCCCCTTATCTGATGGATCTTGTTTTCCCGTATCAGGTTCTTCACCCTGAAGCTGTTAATGAGTTTTTCATATACAAGGGTTCTCCCGTCTTTTCCTTTTAAAGGCAGCAATCTCTGGCAGAAAATCAGCTGAAGGGAATCTGCGATCATATGTCTTACCTGGGGCTGCTGATAGGGAGGAAAGCTGTTTATAATCATGTCTATTGCGGTCGTAGCATTGAATGAATACATGGTGCTCAGTACAAGATGACCGGTTGAGCCTGCGTGTAATGCCATTTCCAGAGTTTCTTTATCCCGGGCATCGCCGATAACTATCACATCCGGGGCCTGTCTTAGAATACTTTTCATGCCATCGGCAAAGGAGTCTACATCATTTCCGATCTCGCGCTGATTTACATTACTGTTTTTGTGCTTGTGCAGATATTCAATAGGGTCTTCAAGCGTGATTATATTGCATTTTCTCTTGCTGTTAATAATATCTATCATTGAAGACAGTGTGGTTGTCTTACCATGGGCGGCAGGGCCGGTTATCAGAATAAGTCCTTGTTTTCTTAAGATAAAATCCTCAAGCCATCGCGGCAAATCAAGTTCTTTAAAAGAGGGGATAATATCGAGCAAATGCCTTACAGTGATAGATACCGAGTGTCTCTGCCTGTAAACATTTATCCTGAATCTCCCGATTCCCTTGGCGCTGAGAGCAAAATCGAACTGTTTCTTGTTAAGAAATTCAATCCATTGCTTTTCGGTCATCAGAGACTTGGCGTACCGTACGCACTGTTCAGGGGATAATTTCTCGAAACTGGATCGTTTAAGGCTGTTATTTATCTTTATCGCAGGAGACTCTCCTGCAGTTATAAGCATATCGGATGCACCGGACGAAGCGAGGTATTTAAGCATTGAATTAATATCCGCTGTGCCTCTAAGCTTCGTTTCTTCGGATTTTTTATTAATATCGATGCCTTCAAAGCTTTTATTCATTTCTTTATTGACGGATTTAATAGCACGGTCTATCTGGGCTGAGGACACCAATACAGGGATTACCCTCATGCCCGTAAAAAATTCTATTTCACTTATAGCATTAAGGTCATTCGGGTTTGCCATCCCGAGAGTTATTGAATTATCATCAGCTTCGAGAGGAAGAACCGTGTATTTTGTAATCAGATCAAGAGGCAGAAGGTTTAAAATTTTTCTGGGAATATTTATCTCTAAAAGATTTGTGGTTGGAATGCCAAGTTGCCTGCTCAGGAAATCAAGAAGCGTATCGGTTGTTATATAGCCCAGATCTATCAGGACGGAACCGATTTGACCGCCTTTTTGTGACTGTACTTTCAGGGCCTCCTTCAACTGATTGGAGTTAATCAGCTTGTGTTCCAGCAGTATCTCGCCGATCCTGGGTTTTGTCCTATTTCTTTCTTTCATGGTTAACTATGGTAGTTAGATAAATTATACATGGAAACAATAAAAAATTTCTATAAATAACCGGTATTTTTTGCGCTGCTGAGAATTCCCGGCCGGGATCAGGAATTAATTTTAGCGGCCTTTTACAAGGGATTGTGGATAAGAAATCGGGGATTGGTAATTAAGGACCGGCCCTTTATATCACCCGATTCCTGAAACCTACCCCTGCCTTTCAGGAGTGTATAGCAACTCCATATGGTATTATATCCTTATGGATGTAGTAACCTGTCATGTAAACGCCGACTTCGACTGCCTCTCGTCAATGGTCGGAATTAAAAAGATATATCCGGCTGCATTGCTTGTCTTCCCCGGCTCTCAGGAGAAGAAGGTGAGAGAATTTCTTCAGCTTTATCCTGTTGAAGTCAAGAAGTTCAAAGAAGTAGATATTGATAAGCTGAACAGACTCATAATCGTTGATACAAAGAAACCCGACCGGATAGGGCCTTTCAGAGAACTTCTCAAAAATAAAACGGATATCAGTGTTTTTATTTATGATCATCATCCTTTTTCCAGAGGCGATCTCAGGGGCAGTGTGGAAGTGATAGATGATGTGGGAGCTACTGCAACTATAATCACGGAGATGATCATAGAGAGAAAGATTTCTATAGACCCGATGGAGGCTACGATTTTGTGCCTCGGGATTTATGAAGAGACTGGTTCGATGAGATTTCCTTCAACAACCGACAGGGATTTGATGGCTGTGGCATATCTTTTGAAGAAAGGCGCCAACCTGAATATCATTTCCGACTTCATAAAGGCAGAACTCAGCCGTAATGAATTGAGTCTTCTTAACGAGCTTGTGGATTCATCAGTCGACCTTGTTATAGAAGGGATAAGGATATCCGTGTGCAAGGCTGTCAGAGAGGAGTATATGGGGGACGTTGCACATTTAGCCCATAGGATAATGGACATGGAAGAAATTGACGGGCTTGTTTTAATTCTGGGTATGGAGGGAAAAGTAATCCTGATAGGAAGGAGCAGGGTGCCTGAATTCAACGTCGCTGAACTTATGGGCAGGTTCGGAGGAGGGGGTCACCCTGTTGCAGCATCGGCAACGGCAAGGGAAGAGCCGCTTGAACTTCTCGAAGAGAAGATCATCGCAGGGATTAAATCGGTTATAAGACCCCTTAAGGTGGCCGAAGATATTATGACCCGGCCGGTAATTACGATTCCATGGAACTCGACCGTGAAAGAGGCAGGGTCAAAACTGACAAGATATGGAGTTAATGTACTGCCTGTGGTAAGGGATGACAGGTATGTGGGAGTGATATCCCGGGAAAATGTGGAAAAAGCGATATACCATGGTTTTTATAAAAGTCGCGTTCTGGAGTTTACCACTACTGATGCTGCTACTGCAGAACCTGCAAGCTCCATCAGGGAAATAGAATCACAGATGATAGAACAGAACCAGAGGTTTATGCCTGTCGTAAAGAAAGGCAGGATTATCGGCGCCATAACACGTACGGATCTCCTGAGGAATTTATATGAAGAATTGTTAAAACGCAGCAGGATCGGGAAAGAGGAGCAGCCGGACAGGCCGGCGGCAGGAAGGAATATTGCTTCCATGATGAAGGAGAGATTCCCTGATTACCTTAATGAAGTTCTCAGGAAATGTGGTGCGATTGCCGAACAAAACGGTTTTGCGGCGTATCTTGTAGGAGGAACGGTAAGAGACCTTTTGATGGGCAACATGAATCTTGACATAGATATAGTCGTAGAAGGAGATGGCATTGAGTTTGCACATAAGCTTTCCGAACATTATGATAATGTAAGAATGAAGACCCACCAGAGGTTTGGAACGGCAAATATTACTTTTTTACCCTCTCGGGGGCTTGTCCATGAACTGAAAATCGATATTGCTACGGCAAGGACTGAGTATTACGAAGAACCTGCTGCCCTCCCGAAGGTCGAGACATCATCTATCAAAAAGGACCTTTACAGAAGGGACTTTACAATAAATGCCCTTGCAGTGAGGCTTAACCCTGACGGCTACGGAAGGCTGATGGATTTTTTTGGCGGCCAGCGTGATATCCGGGACAAGACTGTAAGGGTGCTGCATAATCTCAGCTTTGTGGAAGATCCTACAAGGGCCTTCAGGGCGGTCAGATTTTCTGAGAGGTTCGGATTCAGGATAAGCAAACATACGGAGAACCTCATAAAATCTGCTCTTAAACTGAATCTTTTCGACAGGCTTTCAGGTTCAAGGCTGTACGATGAACTTATACTGACATTCAGCGAGACAGAGCCTGTGATGGCCCTGAAACATCTTTCGAGATATAAGCTGCTCGGTGTAATACAGCCTGACCTCAGGTTTACTGAATACCTTGAAGAGCTTTTGAGCGATGTTAATGAAACGCTTGCATGGTATGATCTGCTGTTTATCGAGGAGCAGCCCAACAGGGCACATATTTATCTGATGGCCCTTCTTAGCGAACTTGACGATCCCGGGATATCGTCTGCGTTGACAAGACTTTCCACTCCGGAAAGCGATAAAAAAAAGATCATTTCAAGAATAAATACAACCCGTAAATCGCTGAGGTATCTTTTAAACGATGACCCCGTGGAAATATACAGAATCCTGCATGCTCTCGATATTGAAACTATTCTCTTCACCATGGCAATGTGCAGGGATCAAAAAGGACGGAAGGCGATCTCAAAGTATCTTGTTGAGATGAGAAATATCAGACCATCGATTACCGGCAATGATCTGAAAAAACTGTCAATTCCTCCGGGGCCTTTATACTCGGAGATATTCATGAAAGTCCTTGAGGAAAAGCTGAGGGGCGGCCTGGCAAGCAGGAAAGAAGAACTTGAATTTGTGAAAAAAAACTATAAAGATTATATCCCGGAAACAAGAGGCGGGAAGGTTAAGAAAGAAACGCTGAAATAAAAGAAAGTAATAAGTCTGTTGCACGAACCGGAAAATGCAGTAAGCGGTCATTCTGAGGGCGAAGCCCGAAGAATCTTGACCTACCCCCGTCCCCTTGGCAAGGGGAGGACCGGAACTTATAGAAAAGAATAGATTCCGGCTTAAGGACTGCCGGAATGACAGATAGAGAGACTGATTTTATGGACAGACTCTAAATAGTGTCTGTGTATAAATTGCCGTTTTTTATTTTTGTCATGCCCCGAAAACATTCGGGACATCCGGAACTTATAGAAAAGAATAGATTCCCCGACTAAGTCGGGAAATGACAGATAGAGGGACTGTTTTTATGGACAGACTCTAAATAGTGTCTGTGTATAAATTGCCGTTTTTTATTTTTGTCATGTCCCGCAAGCGTTCGGAACATCCGGAACTTATAGAAAAGAATAGATTCCCCGACTAAGTCGGGAAATGACAGATAGAGAGACTGATTTTATGGACAGACTCTAAATAGGGAGAGAGGAGGGTTTATCCTGCTCAAGGTGACAAAATGAGTATTTGTGCAACAGGCTCTGATAAGGAACTGAATGTTCGATATCATTAAAATAGTCTCTGTATTTGTTTTGATACTTATTTTGCTGAGGAAGAAATGGGGAGTCGGCTATGCACTTCTTGCCGGCTCCGCTTTTCTCATGATTCTCTATTTAATGCGACCGGTGACAATTGTCTCTACTTTTCGTGCCACATTAACTTCCGGGATAACCCTGAAGCTGCTGCTTGCACTTTCCCTTATCAGGATGTTTGAAATTATAATGAGAGAGAAAAATGTATTAAGGCAGATCATGGATTCAATCAGGGGCCTGCTGAAGCACAAAAAATCGGTGATTGTATCGATGCCGCTTCTCATCGGCATGCTGCCGTCCGTCGGCGGAGCATATTTTTCCGCACCTATGGTTGATGAAGTGACGCGTGATATTGATATGACACCCGAGGAAAAGGCGTTTGCAAACTACTGGTACAGGCATCCGTGGGAGTATATCCTGCCACTGTATCCGGGAATCATACTCGCTTCAGTACTGACAAAGGTGGATGTGCGTACCTTCATCATCCTGAATCTTGCCTATGCCCTTACGATGATCATAGCCGGAAATTTTTTCGGTCTCAACAAGGCACACGGTTTATTCAAAGGAGAAAAAAGGATAGCGAAAAAAGGGTTGATAAGCTTCATGCCGATAATTGTTCTCCTTATACTCGTCATAGGTGTGCATATAGAGCTTCATTATGCACTCATGGTCATAGTCGGCCTGTTATTGATTTTTTACAGGTATGGATTGAAAGATATTCTTAAAGTTGTCAGGTATGGTTTTTCTAAAGATGTAATCCTGCTGATACTGGGTGTTATGCTTTTTAAAGAAACGCTGGATTATTCAGGCGCGGTAAAGGACCTGGGCGGCTATTTTGCACTCATGTCGATACCCGTTGTGCCTCTCGTTTTTATACTTCCGTTTACGACCGGAATATTGACCGGTATAACCGTAGGTGCCGTAGGCAGCACTTTTCCCCTGATAGTGACTATGGCCGGAAACGATCCCCATTTGATGTCATTTGCCTTTGCTGCAGGATTTATGGGTGTCCTTCTCTCTCCGGTACATGTTTGCCTGATATTGACAAAGGAGTATTTCAGGGCTGACATGTGGATGATATATAAAAAGATTATCCCTGCAACTGCAATAGTGTTTGTTGTCGCCTTAATCGAATACCTTGTAGTAAACTATTAGCAAATTTATGTATCCGGGATCATTCATCTATTCCCTTTCATTATTGATGACCCAATGCAGAAAGAGACATAAAATGGGGCAGCATGTTCGTAATATAAGAATAAAAAAAAGAGTCTTGCCGTTGTATCCACTATCGGTATACCTTCTGCTGCTCCTGTCGATTCTGCTGTCTTCAGGTTGCCGGAATGAGGGTAATGCCCTCGATAAGTCAGATTCGAACAATAGCGCTGAAAACAGTACTCCGGCCTATGGCGATACAATCATTGTCGGGTCTATCGGCGAGCCGAGTGTGCTTATTCCCATGCTTGCAGGTGACAGCGCATCTCATGAAGTCGCCGGTCTTATATTTAATGGTCTGGTCAAGTATGATACAGACCTTGAAATCATAGGTGACCTTGCCGAAAGCTGGGACATATCTCCTGACGGGCTGACCATTACGTTTCACCTTAGAAAAGGAGTCAGGTGGACAGACGGCGTAGAGTTTACGGCTGATGATGTCATGTTCGGATATAAAACCATAATCGATGACAAAACCCCTACGGCGTACAAGGAGGATTTTCTTCAGGTGAAAAGGGCGAAAGTCCTTGACAGATACACTTTCAGGGTAACATATAAAAAGCCTTTTGCCCCTGCACTCAGCAGTTGGGGAAACCTGCCTGTCCTGCCCGAACATCTCCTCAGGGGAAAGGATATTACGAAGGCAGCTTTCAGGAGAAAGCCTGTCGGTATGGGGCCGTTCATCTTTCAGAAATGGATTCCGGGTGAAAAGATAGTTCTCAGATCGAATCACGATTATTTTGAAGGCAGGCCATATATCGACCATTATATTTACCGGATAATTCCGGATCCGTCAACCATGTTTTTAGAGCTTCGGACGGGAGGTATAGACTTAATGGGGCTGACTCCCGTTCAGTACAAAAAGCAGACGGATACGGAATTTTTCAGGAAGAATTTTCATAAGTTCAGATATCCGACATTTGCCTATACTTATCTCGGCTTCAACCTTAAATACGGTTTATTCACAAACAGGAAAATAAGGCAGGCTATAGCGTATGCCATCAATAAACAGGAAATAATCGATATAGTTCTCTTTGGCCTTGGAAGGATTGCGACCGGGCCTTATGTGCCGAATACATGGCCTTATAATCCGGATGTAAAAAAATACAAGTATAACCCTGAAAAGGCAAAACACCTTCTTGCAGAAGAGGGCTGGACGGATACCGATGGAGATGGGTGGCTGGATAAAGACGGCAGGAGATTAGAGTTTACGATCATAACGAACATGGGTAATGATTCGAGGAGAAAGGCGGCAACAATAATACAGTGGAGATTAAAACAGATCGGCATAAAGGTGAAAATAAGGATCATCGAATGGAGCGCATTTATAAATGAGTTTATTGACAAGAGACAGTTCGAGGCCTGTCTGCTTGGCTGGTCTATCGGTCTTGATCCTGACCAGTATGATATATGGGATTCGAGCAAAACCGGCGAAAAGGAGTTTAATTTCATCTCTTTTAAAAACAGCGAGGTCGACAGGCTGCTCGATAAAGGCAGGAGGACATTTAATATCGGAGAGAGAAAAAAGGCATATTTCAGAATACAGGAGATACTGGCTGAAGAGGTGCCTTATGTTTTTCTTTATGTGCCCGATGCATTGCCGATAGTGAGTTCGAGATTTAAAGGTATAAAACCTGCGCCTATAGGTATAACCTATAATATCAATAAATGGTATGTCCCGAAAAATCTCCAGAGGGATAAGCTGATACCCTGATGACCAAGTTCTTATTAAAAAAATCGGTTGAGATGCTCTTTACCCTCTTCGGCATAACGCTGCTGTCGTTTTTTATCATTCATCTTGCACCGGGTAAGCCGACGGATATACTTACGGACATGAACCCCAAGGTTACACCCGAGATGAGGGAGAGACTTGAGAAATATTACGGTCTTGACAAGCCGATTGTCGTTCAGTACGGTATGTGGCTTAAACGTATTGTAAGGTTCGACTTCGGTGATTCTTTTTCAACCGACAGGAGGCCTGTCTGGGATAAAATAAAAGAGAGGATCCCTATAACCCTTGGGATAAATGTTCTTTCCATGATATTGATATTTGTGGTTGCTATCCCGATCGGAATATATTCGGCCGTCAGGAGATACTCGGTTTTTGACAAGGTAACCACAGTTTTTGTCTTTACGGGTTTTGCAGCGCCTTCTTTCTGGCTTGCGCTGCTGCTCATGATCCTGTTTGGCGTAAAATTGCATGTCCTGCCGATTTCAGGTATTACCTCACTTGACTATGATGCCCTTTCCGTTTGGGGAAAGATATGGGACGTAAGCAGGCACCTTGTTCTGCCGGTATTCGTATCCGCAATCGGCGGCATTGCAGGTATATCAAGATATATGAGAAGCGGGATGCTGGAGGTTATCAGGCAGGATTACATTACTACAGCAAGGGCGAAGGGTCTGCCGGAACGCACGGTTACCTATCGCCATGCCCTCCGCAATGCATTATTGCCGATTATAACTATCCTGGGGCTTTCGGTCCCCGGCCTGATCGGGGGAAGCGTAATATTTGAACAGATATTCAGCATACCCGGCATGGGGCTTCTGTTCTACATGTCGGTTATGATGAGGGATTATCCGGTAGTGATGGGGATACTCACAATTGGTGCAATACTGACACTCGCCGGAAATATGCTGGCTGACATAAGTTATGCACTTGTTGATCCGAGGGTCAGGAAGGCGTGAAAGGCGGGGGGTAGGGATTGGTGATTGGAATAAGGGAAGGAGACTTTTTGAATGAAAAGTGTTGTCTGGACAAGGTTAAGGCGCAATAAACTTGCCCTCGCGGGCGGGATTATAGTGATTATGCTCTTTGTTGTGGCTCTTTTAGCACCGGTTATCTCTCCGTATAACCCTGATGAGATAGACGCAGGCGGTATACTGTCGCCACCTGCTTCAAGCCATTGGCTCGGCACGGATGACCTCGGCAGGGACGTGCTCAGCAGGATGATATACGGTGCGAGGATATCACTGCTTGTCGGCTTTGTTGCCGTCGGTATCTCGCTAATAATAGGGATTATATTTGGTTCGGTCGCAGGATATTACGGCGGTCTGGCAGACAGGATTATCATGAGATTTGTTGATATTATGCTCTCCATCCCTACTTTTTTTCTGATACTTGCAGTAATAGCCTTTGTCGGTCCGGGGATCTGGAATATAATGATAGTAATTGGATTAACGTCCTGGATGGGAGTTGCGCGCCTGGTGAGAGCGGAATTTCTCACACTGAGGAACAGAGAATTCGTCCTTTCCGCCCAATCTCTGGGGCTGAGCCGGACCAGGATAATGATGCGGCATATGCTGCCGAACGGTATGGCGCCTGTTTTTATATCAGCAATCCTGGGTGTTGCTGCTGCTATTCTGGTTGAATCAGGACTGAGCTTTCTCGGCCTGGGAGTGCAGCCCCCCACGGCCAGCTGGGGAAATATCCTTACCCTGGGAAAGTCCAATATTGAGATAGCCTGGTGGCTGTCTGTCTATCCCGGACTTGCCATTCTTGTCACTGTCCTTGGATATAATCTGCTGGGCGAAGGACTTCGTGACGCCATTGATCCGAGGCTCTGGGAAAACAGGTGAACCGGTTCAAAGAAGTATCCGGGAAGACTCCTGACCCGGAGAGGGCGCTGAAGAACATTGAAACATTTCTTCAGGTTAATCCGGAGTTCAGAGATAAACTCCAGGCATACATCCGTCCAATAGCCAATCTGTTTGCATACAGCCAGTATCTTGCCAATTATTCCGTCAGGAGCCCCCATGCACTCTTTAAGGCCCTTGATAATTTAAAAAAGATCGAGCACAAAAGGGAGATGTTCAATGAGTTAACAGGCGGGCTTACAGGGCAGGACTATGAAGAGGCGCTGAGGGTCTTCAGGGAATTCAAAAAAGAGAAGATGATCGGTATAACTGTCCGTGATATAATGGGTATTTCCGATATTACCGGTTCGATGGAACAGATGAGCGATCTCGCTGATGCAGTTATCCATGCGGCGCTCAATTATATAAAAGAGCAGCTTGAACGGAAATTCGGAGCGCCTGAGGATTATTCTTTTGCAGTCTTTGCACTTGGCAAGCTTGGTGCACAGGAACTCAATTACAGTTCCGATGTAGATATAATCTTTGTTTACGGTGGTGAGGAGGGACATACAACCGGAGCCGGAAGCCCCATGGGCGGGTTAATCAACATCATTGACAATCATGAATTTTACTGCAGGCTTGCAACAGAGACGGGAAAGTTTCTTTCACTTAACACAGGGGACGGTTTTGTTTACAGGGTCGACATGAGGCTGAGGCCCGACGGGCAGAGGGGTGATGCAGCGCTTTCACTCGGGAGTTACGAGCTCTATTATGAATCATTCGGCAGGGAGTGGGAGAGGCTTGCCCTTATAAGGGCAAGGTTTGTATGCGGAGACGAGTCTCTCGGAAAAGATTTCATTGAAATGATACAGCCGTTTCTATGGAGAAAGTATATTGATTTTTCAACAATAGATGAGATACGGAGTCTGAAGACAAGGATAGATGCAACTTTCAGAAAGGATGACATAAAAAGGGGCTACGGGGGAATTAGAGAGATTGAATTTTTTATCCAGTCTCTCCAGCTTATCTATGGAGGCAGGGAGCCCGTGCTCAGACAGAGGAAGACCCTTATCGCACTATATATGCTTAAGCAGAAGAATCTCATCGGAGATGATGATCATATCCTGCTGGCAGAGAATTACATATATTTAAGAAAGGTCGAGCATTACATACAGATGCTTAACGATGTCCAGACTCACGTTATTCCTTCTGGTAAGGGGCAGAGGGAGGCGCTGGCCCGTAAACTCGGATACAGGAGCATGAATGAATTTGTGAAAGACCTTGAGAAGCGGAGATTGATGATAAGGGATACATATAATCTCCTTTTCAAACCCGGAGAGGGAGTGGAAGAGCAGGGGGGGGCGGGATTTTTTCTTGATGCAGATATCGGAGATGAAGTTTTGAGGGAATATCTTTTATCCAGAGGGGTGCCGGACACGGCTGATTCAATGAAGCATATAAATAAGATCAGGGAGGGAATAATCTCTGCCCACTCTCTTAAGGGAAGAAAGATCCTGAGGGTTATTATGCCCGGGCTGGTGGACGAAGCCCTTTCAACCCCTGCTGCCGGAACTGCGCTGAAAAACCTGGTCAGGTTCATGGATATACTTTCTGCCAATGAGCCGTACCTTCGGACATTTATGGATAGCGATATATTGTCCAAGGCTCTGCTGAAAGTGTTTTCGCAGAGCGATTACCTTACAAGAATTATACTGGGGAATCCGGAGTATCTTGATATCCTTTCCGGAGGTGCGACAAGGCGGAAGACGCTTTTATTGCTGAAAAATGAGCTGAAGGGCATGGTGAAATCCGGCATGTCCCTTAATTACGCGGTAAGAGTATTTAAGAGATCTGAAGAGATAAGGCTTGGGCTGGTGTTTCTGAACAGACAGATAGACGTGTGGCATTTTGTTCGTGGGTTGACCAAAGTGGCGGAATCTATTGTCGACATCGCGGCGGAAGAAACGGGCATGGAGATGAAAGTACCTCCGGGCAACAATGTATATGTTGCTGCAATGGGGAAATTCGGAGGAAGGGAGATTACAATCGGATCCGATCTGGATATTCTGTTCTTTGTCGAGAAGGAGATCAGTGACCTCTCTATAAGGTCGGCTGAAAAATTTCTGAGACTCATGCAGGCGTATACGAAAGACGGTATCGCATACAGGATTGATACGCGCCTGAGACCTGACGGGTCAAAAGGGCCTCTCGTAAATGACATAAAAGGGTACAGGAATTATTATATGAAGCATGCCGGTAACTGGGAGATACAGGCGCTCTTAAAGGCGAGACCTGTTAGTGCATCTCGTGACGGTGTATGTGCTTTCATGAAAATAAGAGATGAGATTCTCAGGCTGAGGGCATGCGAGATTACCAGAGGGGACTTTATCGATATGCGCAGTCGGATTATGAAAGAGCTGAGGAAACCGGGGACGGGCATTGATATTAAACTGGACAGCGGAGGAATAGAGGAGATAGAGTTCGCAGTTCAGTTTTTACAATTAAGATATATAAATGCCCTGAAGTTTATCCCGCAGGGAACGGTGAATGCCCTTAAAATCCTCGGCAGGATCGGCGCACTTGAGTCTGAAGACATGAAATATCTTTCAGACTCTTATGGATATTACCGTTCGATCGAATCATATCTCAGGCTATCATTAAAAAACGTTGTTAATGAAGGCGATAAGGAGATTGTTTATTTATCGGAGTTCATGGGGTTTGACAGTACGGACGAATTCTTGTCTCAGCTCCACGAGAGGATGGGGAGAGTGGCGGAAATTGCACATATGCTTTACGAATCTTGACATGCGGTCAAAAAAAGGTTCCGGATACCTTCTTTGTCTTTCTGAACGTCGTGAAGAATCCCGCCTTCTGAGATTCTTCGTCGCTTCGCTGCCTGTAGTGCGTAAATGTTACCTGCTTCTGTTATAAACTTCCATTATTTCATCTCTTGTAATTACTGATATGACGTTGAAACCGACCCCTTTCACTGCTTCCCTTCCTCCCTCCTGGCGGTCGATGAGGGCGATAATGCCGACTATTTTCAGACCTGCATCCTTTACCCTTATTATGGCCTCAATTGTGGATTTGCCGGTCGTGATGACATCATCAACTATTACGACCCTGTCCCCCTCCTGAACGTTTCCTTCAAGCCACTGCATGGTCCCATGGGGTTTGGGTTTTTTTCTTACAACGAATGCCTCTATCGGATTCTGCCTCAAATATGATGTATAAGCCGTTGCAAAAGCCAGCGGGTCGGCCCCGAGTGTAAGTCCCCCTATGGCATCGATATCCATGTCCTTGACCATATCGTACAGTATGTTGCCTATGACATGAATGCCTTCGGGATTAAGAGTCACAGCCTTGCAGTTAAAGTAATAATTGCTCATATTACCGGAAACCAGCTTGAAAACAGGTTCTTCACTGTAGGTGAAGGCTTTCTCGATAACAAGTTCGATAAGACGATTTTTCATGGTGCTAAAAAATACAATAATCCCGCAAAGAAGTCAACTATCTGTTTCGCATCCAATATTATTTCCATTTTGCCTGTGGACATTTATATATTTATTGTTAAAATAGAAATGTATGGAATTCAGATCATTTTATCCCGGCAGGTTGGCGCCGTTCCGGCGGATAATCGGGGTGGCGCTCCATTGTAGTATTCGCCCTGAGGGCGATAGATTACTTCAGCAATATAATTCAAGGAGGAGCCATGATTGCAGAAGTCGAGATCAATGAAGGAGGAAGGATTGTAAGGACGGAGAGGATGAGGATAAAGAAAGTAAAGGAGCTTGCCGAGGTGACCATCTATGAAAATGAAGATGGCATGGCAGTCGTCTATTTCAGGGACAGAGACAAGTACCTTTTGATTTCCAATGAGATGGCTTAACCTGTTTTGTGAGAGGGGGGCTGTTAATAATTATGATAGGGGGAGAGAATGCGTAATCTTTTATTTGTGTTTAGTGTAGTTATCATTGCGGCAGCCTGCAGTTTAAATATGGCCATGCAACAGGATTTTGCAAAGAGCAGCGAAGACTACAACAGGAGTCTCCGCTGGGGTGAGTTTGAAAAGGCCAGCCTTTATGTGCCGGAATCCGGCTTTGATGCGTTTATGAAAAAGGTAAGCCGGTCGAAGGATGTAAAAGTAGTGGATCTCCGCACATTGCGTATAAATTTCGATAAGGAAAAAGGGGAAGCCAAGGTAAGGGTTGAGATCGATTATTACCGGCTTCCTTCAATGAAGGTAAAGACTTTAATTGATACCCAGAAATGGATGTATGTAGAAGAAAAAGGTGAAAAGATATGGCGTCTGGTAACCATGTTACCTGATTTTAAATGATGGTGTCGCAAAAAGTCTAAAGCTCCTGCGTTGCGCTGAATTCCTCGGCCACCTGTGCGTTGCCTGCCATCCATGCCTTCTTCTCCCGATATTTCCTCATCGCCGGTAGAACCGGACGCCTTCCTTTTTTATTTCAAGGGTAAACATGAAATAATCAAAACAGTTAAAGGATACAAATTTCCAATAAAAATTGGTGTTATTGTAGAAAATGATATAATAACAGTGATAACAAACTATCCACTCAAGAAAAGGAGAGAGTAATGAAGGTCTATTATGATAATGAGGTAGATGCACTTTACATAAAATTAACCAGTAAGAAACCTGAAGGTGTGATAGAGATTGATGATGGAGTAAATTTAGACACTACTGCAGATGGTAAGATTGTAGGGATTGAAATCCTTGATGCTTCAAAAAAGATGGATTTAAAAACTATTTTGACCTATACATTGGAAATAGATAAGAAAAGTTTATTAAAAAAGATTGCTTAACCCTTATAATGCCTCCACCTGTTCCCGAAAAGCTCTGCATTGGGACAGGCAAACGCAAAAGCGATCGGAAATAAGAATAAAATAATTTTCCTTGCATATTTATTCCATTTAGGATGTTTAACAACAATAAAACATAGCAGTATCAAGTGGTTATGTCAATTTCGTATTGTGAATCTCCCGAATTTATGCTAAAATGCCGATAGTCGCTTAATATATTGTTATGAATAAGGAATGAACGTCATGAATGTGCTTACTAAAAGATATGGAACTTTTGGTTGGCAAGAATTTATTCAGCAAAAAAAGGATCTATTACGAGAATATGATTCTGTCAAAGAGAAAATAGTAAATCGTCCAGTAAAAACTGAACACGGGAATGCTGCTGAAGCTTGTTTTCGTAAATGGTTAATGGATTTTTTGCCTAAAAAATATGGAGTCACTTCTGGATATGTTATTCCTGATCTGAGAAGTTTGGAATATACACTTAAGCATTACGATGTGATCATTTTTGATGCCATAAATTCCCCTATTTTATGGGGAGAAACAAACTTCGATAAGTCAAATCAAGGGAAAAGCAGAGCAATTCCAGCAGAATATGTTCATTCAATTCTTGAGGTAAAATCCACGCTGACTTTAAAAAGTATCAAAGATGCAAAAGAAAAACTAAAAGAACTTAATGATAGTAGTAGTTTATTGAACCAGAACTACTCCTCTGGTATCGTTTTTTTTGAAATTAAAAACAAACAACAAGATAAATGCGAATTGGCAGAGAATCTTTTTGATGCCGACATTGCAGGTTATTTTGGCGGTGCAATATTGCGTGCTGAAGGACTAGATGAAAATATTACTGGTTACTATCAATTTATGAAACATGAAAAAACTGAATATGCTATGCCATTTGTAAGAGAAATTGGTGGACTGGAAATTGATGATAGAGGTAAGCCTTGTCTAACAAAACAAGGCGACTACTGTGAAGCAGTTGCTTTAGAAGACCGTTGGAATTTTGATAAGGGATATACGCCTATAGTAAAAAATATTCACCTATGTTGGTCATACAACGCATTTCCTCATTTTATTTTAGATACACTTGAAAGACTTGAGGGAAAATTTTCTCCGAATGATAATTCTAAAAAAAATCACTATGGAATGTCGTATATTAGGTCTTAATATGCATAACGAATAAATCAACCAGACCTTTTTTGCTCAGCCGCAAAAAAAGCTGATTATTAAAATGTTAGGCTGATAACCCGACGCAAGGTTCCACGAGGGCTTGCCTAGGAGGAGCAGATGAACGACAATCGAACATATACAATTTTTCCAAGTGACCTAGATCTCGCAGCAGCATTTAAGAAGACTGAGACTGAACTCAGTAGACAGGGCTTCAAAGAAAACCCAAACGATGTTAGGGACATCTATTACTCAGTTAGGCTTCAACCGCAGCGGAGTCTTGGGGCCAACGTGTACTCTGAATTTCTAGAGACACTCGAAGACTACCCAAGTCCTGAATCAATTAGCATTCACTCTCACTGGACGAAACGCGACTCAACCATTTGTCTTTCCATAAGCGTCAGAAAGTCTGAAATTGAGGTCAATATAGCGGGGAATCGATCCGATGTCTTAGCATTGCACAGCACACTTCAGGAGGTTTTTCACGCATCAAATCCCGAACCAGACCGATCTCCACTCCTGTCGAAATACAATCTAAAGAAAACCGTCTTCCTTGCGCATCGATTCGATGAGCTTGGCATGTCACTTGCTGCGAACCTTCGGAGATTTCTTCAGCATTTGGGCTTCACAGTTGTGGAAGGAGAGGGATACGAATCCAGAAGCATCCCTGAGAAAATCGCGGATCGCATCCGATCACAGGATATCCTCGTGCTGCTGGTAACATCTGGTGACTCAACGTGGATCCTCAGCGAGGCCGCCTTTGCGAAGGCGCTTGGCAAGTACATCGTCGCTATCGTGCAAGAAGATGCTTCCCCAAATATGGGCATTATCGGCGCCGACTTCGAACATATATCCTTTCCTAAGGACAGCGTCGAGAAAGCCTTCACTGACTTACTTTTCGCGTTGCCCACGTGACATCCATATGGGGCAGCTCACGGCGGAAATACTTGGCGATTTCAGAAGAACATCGCTTGCACTGACAGGTATTGCGAATCAACAATAGGAAACACTGATGGCCTAACATGCGCCTTGACTCAGACGGGCTAAAACTGCGCCCGCTGGTCAGACGCCCGTTGGCACCTCGCTGCGCTCGGCGCCAACGCGGGAGCTGAGCTTATAGCTCCACCGCCCTGTTGGCTTGAACCATGAGGAGGGATTGTGCAAAAATTAAAGGGATTAATGAAGCGTTGGCTTGAGCGCTGATTCGCTCGTGCCAACAAGACGCTGGAGCTGTCACGTCCTTTCGCCTTTAAAAAGCGCTTTGCGCTTTTTGACTCAGGCCGTGCAGCTCAGCTCCCGCGTTCGACAACCAAGAAAGGAAATAGTGAGATATGACTGTTATTGGTATTAATGGGAGTCCAAGAAAAAATTGCAATACTGCGACATTGCTAATGAATGCGCTCGAAGGCGCTGCTTCACAAGGAGCAAATATCGAGTTGATTCACTTGTATGACCTTGACTTCAAAGGATGTAAGAGTTGCTTCGCATGCAAGATTATTGATGGGAAGTACAACGGAAGATGTGCAGTGAAAGATGATCTGCATCCGATACTGAAAAAAATTGAGAACGAAGCCGATGCAATCATATTAGGTACACCAATATATTTCGGATCAATGTCCGGCGAGATGCGCTCATTTATAGAACGTCTTCTATTCGCCCCCCTCGTATATACTCAACCACCCAGTTCTGCATTTCCGCGGAGAATAAACACTGGAGTTATCTACTCTATGAATGTGACGGAGGAGATAAGCGTCGAACACAATTATGGGGTGTTATTTAACGCCACCGAGGCATCGCTTCGAATGGTTTTCGGTAATGCTGAAACATTTTGTTGCTACGACACCTATCAGTTCCCGGACTATTCAAAAGTCGTAATGGAATATATGGATCCGGCTAAGAAGACATTACGACGTAAGGAGGTGTTTCCAGAAGATTGTCGGAAAGCGTTCGAATTCGGTCGCCGAATCTCGACAAAAGCATAATTTCAGCTACACACTATGCCGTGTCGAACCCTTATAAGGCCTCCTTTAAGGGATTTTGGGTTAAAACATCATACCCCAATGTGGTATGCTTAAGGAGGCCTTAATTAGTATCAAGCGCTTGCAGCCGACGCCGCTACGCTTTGCGGCGCGGCTGATTTGCCCCGTTATGCTTAATAAACAATTTCCACTGGCCGTTGTCAAACTCATCCGTAAAAATCTATAATAAATAAATCAAAAATGGAAAAGTATGCTTTTATTTGAATGGGATTCAGAGAAGGCAAAAAGAAATATAAAGCTGCATGGTATATCTTTTGATGAGACAAGCACAGCTTTTGGGGATAGTTTATCATTGACCATTTATGACCCTCTGCATTTAGATAAAGAAGATAGATTTGTTTTAATTGGGAATTCATATAAAATCGTCTTTTGGTAGTTGTTCATACAGAAAGAGGAAATAAAATCAGAATAATAAGCGCAAGAAAGGCAACAAAAAAAGAAAGGAAGCAATATGAAGAAAGTGCAAAAAGATCCAGACATGCTTGAGGAGTATGATTTCAGCAAAGGCATTCAGGGGAAATATGCAAAACGATATGCAAAAGGGACAAATGTTGTAGTTATTGAGCCCGATGTCGCAAAATTTTTCCCTGATCATGATTCTGTAAATCAAGCGTTGAGATCATTGTCTGAAATTATTAAGAAACAGAAAAAATTAGCATAACAATTAAATCCAGCGGATGGATTACAGCCGCCGCTGATTTCAGTCGTGTGTTAGCCAAAGAAAGATGAACACAACCATGCTGGAGGATATCCGAGCTGCATTACGAGAGCATGCTGATGAATCTGATGCAATAGCACTACAGCGCTTCTTCAAAACCGGTCCTGGGGAATATGGCGACGGTGACCGGTTTCTCGGCGTCAGGGTTCCGGCAACGCGTCGTGTTGCTCGAAAATATCGGGACCTCCCTCTGGCTGATACAAAAACCCTGCTCCATTCGGCTATTCATGAAGAACGTCTGTTGGCCTTGATTATTCTAACGCATAAATATCAAAAAGGCACCTCGGACGAGCGGGCGGAAATTTACAGAATATATCTGGACCATACGGAGTACATCAATAACTGGGATCTTGTGGATACGTCCGCTGAGCATATTGTTGGAGCCTACCTGAAGGAGAGGTTACGCAAGCCCTTGCATGTCCTCGCAAAGTCAGAATCCCTATGGGAACGCCGCATCGCAATCATGGCAACGTTCCACTTTATCAAGAACAGAGAGTTTGACGAGACGTTGAGAATTGCTGAAATGCTTGTCGCGGATACAGAAGATTTGATTCACAAAGCGGTCGGATGGATGTTGCGGGAGGTTGGCAAGCGAGAGATAAATACAGAAGAGTCTTTTTTGAAAAAGCACTACCAATGCATGCCTCGAACTATGTTGAGATATGCCATTGAAAAGTTCCCGGAAGAGATTCGTCAACAGTACTTGAAAGGGGCAATCAGGCAATGAAGAAAATCGACTACAAGAAGGAACTGAAGCACCTCTACAAGCCTTCACCGAAGACCGTTGAAATTGTCGATGTTCCGGAAATGAACTTCCTGATGATTGACGGTCAAGGTGATCCAAACACATCTCAGGAGTACAGCGACGCAATCGAAGCACTCTACGCTGTATCGTATGCCGTCAAGTTCATGATTAAGAAAGGTGGATTGGAGATTGATTACGGCGTCATGCCCTTGGAGGGACTTTGGTGGGTTGACGACATGTCGCAATTCGACATCAACGACAAGACCAACTGGAAGTGGACAGCCATGATCATGCAGCCGGAACATGTCACACAGGACCTGTTCGCAACAGCCTGCGAACAGGTACAAAAGAAAAAGAATCCGGTTGCATTATCCAAGGTTCAATTTGAACCGTTTGCCGAAGGCAAAGCGGTGCAAACAATGCATCATGGCCCATTCCCGGAAGAAGGCCCAACCATTGAGCGTATCCATGATTTCATAAGAGACAGCAGCTATACTGCTGTCGGGAAACATCACGAAATCTACTTGAGTGACATCAGAAAAGCAGCACCCGAGAAGTGGAAAACCGTCATACGACAACCAATAACGACCGGCTAACACTTATAAGGCCTCCGCTTGTTCCCGAAGAACTCCGCATCGGGACAAAAGCGATCCTGAGAAATAAGAATGTTTCCTTCAATCTCTGACCGACGGCATGGAGGAACCTTCTTCTTATACAGAATACACAGATACATCTTCTCTGCATGTAGATCGATTCCGCAATGAAACTTGTGCTGTTTAGTGTAAAATCTCATATAGGGTCTCACTTGATTATGGGGTTATTATGCTAAAATAATAAAAAATACTTTTAATGTGGGGGCAATATGGGAGTAGCAGATAGAATAATTGAGAAAGTTAAATCATTACCTGAAGAAAAGCAGACAGAGGTTCTTAATTTTGTGGATTTTTTAGAAAAGAAAATTAAAGAAGAGGAAAATAGAGGGTGGAGCAAATTTTCTCTTGAATCGGCAATGCGAGGTATGGAGGATGAGAAGCCTCTCTATACCTTAAATGATTTAAAGGAAACATTTTCATGATAGAAGAGGGGCAGATTGTATTATTGCGTTTTCCACAAACGAACATGGAAGAGGGGAAGCTCAGGCCTGCCCTGGTAATAAGAAAAGTTCCTGGTGAATACGATGATTGGCTTATCTGTATGATTTCAAGTCGTCTTCATCAAAAACATATTGAACTGGATGAGATTATTGGTCCAGAGGATAAAGATTTTAGAGACTCAGGATTGAAGACCACAAGTGTTATTCGTACCAGCAGACTTGCGGTAATAGAAAGAGAAATCCTATTAGGAAAACTTGGGAATATCTCATCATTGAGGTTACAGCGAATCAAAGAAAACATAACAAAATGGATATTGGAAGCATAACCCTTATAATGCCTCCTCTTGTTCCTGGAAAGCTCTGCATCGGGACAGGCAAACGCAAAAGCGATCCTGATCGGAAAATTCAATAAATAATTTTCCTTATTTTTTAAAAAGACTGCTTTTAGTTCTGACTTTATTTCCCATAGCGGCATCAGAATAAATTCTGCCTGTCTGCGTGAGTTTACGCACAGGCGGCCAAACATATCGGGGCTTTGTCGGGACGGGCAGAAGACCTTGGCATTTGCCGTGGAGAAATGCAATCGGTTCCGGCGAAGTCGGGGAGGGGCTCTATTTCCCAAAAAATAAAGATGAATTTGTTTTAGCACTTGATTGTAAAGGTGAAGATCAATATTCAGGAGTGGCGAGACATATGTCCTCCTCCACCCGGAGGCAGTGATTGGTATGAAGTTTTTTTTGACAAAAGATAAGCAATTTCCCGATAATTAATTCATGCCAACAGTCAAAAATATTGAAGGACCATATCGTTTTTTCTTTTGTAGTTTTGATTGCAACGAACCAATGCATGTACATATCCAAAGAGAGAAAAATGTTTGTAAATTCTGGTTAGAGCCTATTGTGTTGAGCAGAAATTATGGCTTTACCTCAAGAGAGCTAAATATTATATGGGAAATCATTTATAATAATAGTGAAAAGATAGTGGAGGCATGGCATGAACACTGCGGCTAAGATTCAGGAAGTAAGAATAAAAGATGTAAAAGTCACGGATGATACTATAACAGCCTATTTTGTTGATGGGCGGGTAATCAGTGTTCCTCTTGCGTGGTCATGGCGATTATCGGAGGCAACACCTGAACAGCGGGCAAACTATGAAATTATTGGGGATGGTTATAGTATACATTGGCCGGATATTGATGAGGATATCAGTGCTGAAGGTATGTTATATGGTGTGCCTGCTTCAAGACCACGAAAACCTTAGAAGCCATTTAATATCACTGATAGCCTGCAAGTGCACCGCCCCACGACCAGCAGACCTTTCTTAATGTAGCTGGAGAGCCCCGCAAGATATTACGGAAAACCTGGATGGGACAAGTTGATTCGAGTGGATTATCATGGTTCAAAAGAGGCGCAATGTCAATTATTCGTACGCCGGATGAACGGTTTAGCAACTTACCCGGCTTTCCCTTCGATCCTCACTATGTTGAGATAAATGGATTACGAGTGCACTATGTGGATGAAGGGCAGGGTGAGACCATTCTCTGTCTTCATGGTGAGCCTACATGGTCTTCCCTGTATCGCAAAATGATTCCTGCATTGTCGGTTCACTATCGCGTTATTGCTATGGATTTCATCGGTTTTGGCCGCTCGGACAAATTTACTGAAAAGGCTGAGTATTCCTTCCAGATGCACTTGGATACACTGGCCGGTTTTATCGAGGTTTTGGCCCTTGAGCATATTACACTTGTTGTACAGGATTGGGGGGGATTGATTGGGCTGACCCTGGCAAGCGAAAAGCCGCAGCGATTTGCACGTTTGGTTATCATGAATACCGGATTACCGGTTGGTCATGAGCCGATGAGTGATGCTTTTCTTAGCTGGCGACGACTTGCAGAGAGATTGCCGAATATGCCGATCGGGCGTGTGATTCGTATGGGGCTGGTACATGGAAATAGTATTGGTCCGGAAATTATCGCTGCATATGAAGCACCATTTCCCGATGCGTCTTATAAAGCCGGCGCATCGGTATGGCCGATGCTTGTTCCACTTGATCCGCAGGACCCGGGCGCAGCTGAGATGCAACAGGCACGGGCGGTACTTTCCGAATGGCAAAAGCCGGCCATTGTAATGTTTTCAGATAGTGACCCGATTACTCGAGAAGGAGACCGGTTCTTCCGGAAACTCATTCCTACTGCGAAGAATGAGCCTGATATTGTAATTAAAAATGCAGGGCATTTCCTTATTACTCAAAAGTACGAAACATTTTAGTGCACACTTCCGGGAAATTAGATCTCTCACAGAAAAAGTTGACATATTATGCATAAAATGTTTATCTTATGCATATAGGAGGTCGAAATATGAGAACAACATTAGATTTACCCAAAGATTTACTTGAAGAGGCTATGAAGACCACTCATTTAGAAACTAAAACTAAAGTCATAATAACGGCCTTAGAGGAATTAATAAGAAAAACAAAAATATCTGAATTAAAAAAATTTAAGGGGAAAATAGACTTAGACATTAACTTAAATGCCGTTCGGGGTCGGAAGTGCCGGTATTAGTCGATACCTCAGTATGGGTAGAATACTTCAGACATGGCAAAAACCTCGAAAGGCTCGATTTCATAATAGATGAAAACCTCGTAGTTACTAACGACCTTATCCTTGCTGAATTGATTCCTTTTCTGAAAGTACGAAATCAAAACAAAATCATATCCTTGCTACATAATATCAACAAGTTACCTATAAACATAAATTGGCAACAAATAATTGAATTTCAATATAAGTGCCTGAAGCGTGGTTTGAATGGCGTAGGAATACCTGGCTTAATCATTGCTCAAAACGCAAAACAAAATAATTGTGAAATTTACAGCCTGGATAACCATTTTCAATTAATCAAGGCTATCATCAAGATAAATTTAACTGCATAAACATCTGTGCCGGACAAGGGTATAGGCGATGATAGCGGCGAGGTAAAACAGTCGGGTTGTCCCACAAGAGTGGCTTATAAGAAACGCTTGAGTCCCGCCGAGGCGGGAGAAACTATCACGTACGGTTCTTATAGGGGGGAATCGGGTCGAAAGGCCCGTGATCCACCCGGTACCATGAATAAGGAGGAATTCTATGCGAGATGAAATACCTAAATGGGGTTGGTATAATGGCATGTTTTTGTTTGATTTTGCTGATGCATTAGAATGTAAAGGCATATAAGATATTCATAATTTCTATGATTCATTCAGAAGAAAACATCTTAATGGCATTGAATTCCCCATTAAAAATCAAGGGCTTGCGATTTCGTTATTGTATATGTTGCTTGTCGTACCAAGAGAAATGTTGGAGAATCAACAACCCGATAGGACACAACTCCGTTTTACGACAAGAAATTTGTGGTTCTTTCTCATTTCAAATGGGTAAACTGGCACCCTGAGAGTAAATTACTGTCACCCTGAGCCCTTCGGCTACCATTATTCCAGGCCTGTCGCTTTTTGTCACCCTGAGCCTGTCGAAGGGTTCTCCTTTCCGTTTCTTTCCGCTCAGGACAGGCTCTGTCGAAGGGTTCTCCTTTTCTCGCCGTTCCGCTCAGGGCAGGCTCTGTCGAAGGGTGGCTTTTAGATAATTTTACCAACTCTTCATAATCTCCAGCGATTATA
>BDTO01000024.1 GCA_002897855.1 bacterium BMS3Bbin05 | reverse complement strand
AAAAAAGGTACAATATTAATGCTGTCATTATGATTTAATCGCTTTATTCATTAACTCATCATCAAAATGATCAAAGAATTTGAACCAAAATGGATCGCATGGGAGATTACAAGGAGATGTAATCTCAGTTGCATACACTGCCGCTCATCATCCGGGTTAGAGGCAGAAGGACATCCTGATTTCCCGACAGAGGAGGCATACAGAATTATTGACGATATTGCCGGCTATGCCAAACCCGTGATTGTCCTTTCAGGCGGAGAACCCTTAATACGGAAGGATGTCTTTGATATAGCAAAGTACGGTACTGAAAAAGGCTTGAGAATGTGTATCGCAACAAACGGATCACTCGTAACTAAAGAGATATGTGAAAACATGAAAGCATCAGTAGTAAGGATGGTCTCCCTCAGCCTTGACGGGTCAACAGAGGAGGTTCACGATGATTTCAGGAATCAGAAAGGCGCATTTGCCGGTGTTATAAACGCGGCAAAATTATTCAATAAGCACGGAATTCAATTCCTTATCAACTCATCTTTTACAAAGCGCAACCAGAAAGAGATCCCGAAGGTTTACAAACTCGCTAAAGAATTGGGCGCTGCTGCATGGTATATGTTTATGATCGTTCCTACGGGCAGGGGCGAAGATATTATGAATGAACTCATTTCAAAAGAGGACTATGAAGAGATACTTGACTGGCATTACCGGATGGAAAAAAATGAAAAGGATATCCTCGTAAGGCCTACCTGTGCACCACATTATTACAGAGTTGTCTTACAGAAACAAAAAGAGGAAGGCGAAAAATTCGAGCGCAGAAGTCTGAAGTTCTCTACGGGTGGTTCCAAGGGGTGCATTGCAGGACAGGTAATCTGTCTTATTGATGTTGATGAGAATGTGCTCCCCTGCAGTTATTTCCCGAAGTCTGCCGGAAACCTCAAGGAACAATCATTTAAAGACATCTGGGAAAATTCAGAACTCTTCCTTGAAATGAGAGACTTCAAGAAGTATAAGGGCAGATGCGGCTCATGTGAATATATAAATGTTTGCGGCGGCTGCAGGGCAAGGGCATATGCCGTGTCCGGAGATTATCTTGAAGAAGAACCGTTCTGCAGTTACGTCCCTTACAGGATACGGAAAGAAATGCAGAACAAGGATTAGTGGAGGTTACATGAACGATACTTTTTTGAAGGCATGCAGAGGGGAAGAAGTCCCATTTACTCCCATATGGATTATGCGCCAGGCCGGCAGATACCTTGATCAATATCAGAAAGTGCGGAAGAAAGTTGATTTTTTAACGCTCTGTAAAACCCCGGACCTTACAGCCGAAGTTACGATTCAGCCGATTGACATACTTAATGTTGATGCGGCGATCCTGTTTTCCGATATTCTTATTCCCTGTGAAGCAATGGGAATGAATCTTGAATTCCGGGAAAGCATGGGGCCCGTATTATCACCTGCTGCGCGGGATAAAAACTCCATAGATAGATTGTCCATCCCGGATCCCGAAGATAAAATGAAATTTGTTATGGATACAATCCGTATATTGAGAAAAGAGCTTACGGGCAGAGTGCCTCTCATCGGATTTGCAGGGGCCCCTTTTACTACAGCAACATACATGATAGAAGGAGGCACATCCAGAAACTTCCTTAACACAAAAAGGATGATCTATGAAAATCCTGATTTGTACAAATCATTAATGGATAAGATAACCGCGACAATTACTGAATATTTAAAGGCACAGATAAGCGCCGGGGCTCAGGCAGTGCAGATATTCGATACATGGGGTGGAATATTTTCACCCGGAGATTTCACAGAATATGCTTTGTCTTATGTCATTAAAATTATTGAAGCGCTGAAAAAATGGATGAAGACTGAAAATCATGAACATGTACCGATAATATATTTTGTCGGTGAAACCGCCGGTCTCCTGAATGAAATCAGGACTTCCGGCGCAGATGTATTCGGCGTTGACTGGAGAATCAACCTGGACGATGCTGTGAAAAGACTTGGTGGTGATGTTGTTGTACAGGGAAATCTTGACCCCCTTTCATTGTTTCTTCCGCAGGATAAAATAGAAGAGCGTGTAAAAGATGTTTTAAGCAGGGCATCTTCTGCCCCCGGACATATCTTCAACCTCGGACACGGCGTGGTTCCTCAAACCCCGCCGGACAATGTCATTGCCCTTGTAGAAATGGTTCACAGGCTCAGCAGGAGATAGCAAAACTTCGGATCAGAATTGACAAATAAGAAAAAGGATATTACAGGAATTGTTTTATTAAACCTCGGTGGGCCCGATTCCCTCCGGGCTGTCAGGCCTTTTTTATATAACCTGTTCTCTGACAGGGAAATTATCAGGCTTGGCCCGTCTTTTTTACAGAAACCCATTGCATGGTTAATTTCAGCACTTCGCTCAAAAAAAGCAGAAGAGATGTACAGCCGTATAGGCGGCAAGTCTCCGATTCTTGATATTACTACGGCTCAGGCAGAGGCGCTTGAAAAAGCGCTTAACGGTTCACGGTTCACGGTTCACGGTTCACGATTATTCAGGGTCTATATCGGTATGCGTTACTGGCATCCCTTTATTAAAGATACTGTTCAGAGGATTATTGATGACGGCATTAAACATTTGATTGTACTCAGTCTTTATCCTCATTATTCAAAGGCAACAACAGGCTCTTCTGTGTCAGAGTTCAAAAAAAGGGTTGAGGGCAAAGAGATCAATATTCAATACATTGAGCCTTGGTATGATTTCCCGCCGTATATAGAGGCTCTTGCAGATTTGATTGCCGGGGGATTATCTGATTTTAACGAAACAGGTCTCCATCTCCTCTACAGCGCGCACAGCCTGCCGGAATCTTTTATCAGGGAGGGAGACCCTTATCTTGATCATATTAAATCAACTATTGAAAAAGTGAATGAACGGCTTGCTCTTGCCCCTTATAATTTCTCCGGCCTGAATTGGCATCTTTCATTTCAGAGTAAAACCGGACCTGTTAAATGGCTTGAGCCTGCAACAGAAGAAACAATTAAAAATCTTGCAACCAGCGGCTGCAGGAACCTGTTTGTCATCCCGATCAGTTTCGTCTCGGACCATATCGAGACACTTTATGAGATTGATATTCTTTATAAAGAAATAGCGCAAAAGCACGGTATAAATCTGAGAAGATGCCGGTCTCTCAATATATCGGATAAATTTATACTTGCAATGAGAGATTTAATTGTGTCAAAAATAAAATAACCTGATCCCGCTCTTGTCTATTAAGTGATAAAATATTATAAAAGTAACC
>BDTO01000023.1 GCA_002897855.1 bacterium BMS3Bbin05 | reverse complement strand
AAAACGGGGAGTTAACCTGATTACATCAGCGCTTCCCAAAAAAGGTAACCTATGCTTTTTCAGAGGCGGGATCATTTATTTAATGTCTGTGTATAAATTGCCATTTTTTTATTTTTGTCATGCCCGAAGTCTGTAATCGGGCATCCGGAACTTATTGAAAAGAATAGATTCCCCGACTAAGTCGGGAAATGACAGATAGAGAGACTGTCTTTATACACAGACTCTATTTAATGTAATCATTCACGGCATTGTAAAGCTCAGCAGAACCGACAACACCTTCTCTTAATATCTTTATGTTTCCGTTTTCGAGAGAAATAATGGTTGAAGGTTTTTCAGAATCGCATACACCACCATCAATCAGCAAATCAATGCCACAGGGAAAATACTTTACGACCTGGTCAGGACTTCTTGAGGGCTGCATCCCTGATCTGTTTGCGCTCGTTGCGGTCACAGGCGTCCCGATCTTCATTGCAAGATCAAGGGCAAATGAATGGGCGGGTATCCTGACCGCAACCGTATTGTTCTCATCCATGATAAAAGACGACAGGTTTTCCCCGGCCTTGAAAACAACCGTTAATGCTGCCGGCCATAGCCTGTCCGTAACAACCTCATCGAGAGGATCAATGTCTGAAACAAGTAATGAAAGCTCCGATTTACTGCCGATTATCAGCGAAAAGGCCTTTGATTCAGGTCTTCCTTTGAGATCAGAAAGCCGTTTAAGACAATTTTCGTCATCGTACCTGACTCCCAGCGCATAAAATGTTTCAGTCGGGAAACATACTATCTTTCCATTAAGGATGTATTTCGCGGCCAACCCGAGACAGCTTTCATAACCATATTTATCTACACTCCTGACTTCCAATATTCAAGCCCTCTCGCCAATATCATCGCCCCCCTGTCAAGGCCAAGATGGCCTGCGATAACACTACACTTTGCCTGGAATAAAAAATACAGATTATCATGCTCCTCATGCAATAAAGTCTCAAAATTGGCCTGTCCCTTACTGATAACAAGTTCTGCATCACTAAACTCGCGCTTGAAATCCTCAGAACACCAGCTAATAATTGTCCCTACCGCATCAGACCCGTTGTCAATAACCCTGCATATTTTATCCAGTCCAATTTCATGAGCATCTTCATAAACTGCATCATTCAACACCGGTTGTCCCTTCACAACCGCTGTGACATCCATACCTGAAGCCATCAATGTCTCTATCAGGAGTTTATCAAACACTATCTCTCCTGCATTATCGAGGAGATAAAGTACGCTTCCGGCTTTCCCTGCATCATCCCTGAATAAATAATAATCATCAACGGCAATTTTTTCTCCGAGTGCCTTTTCTATCGTTCCTTCCATATCTACAGAAGTGAATATGCCGAAATCGATAATATTGCCCGCTATTGCAATACGCGTGGCAGTACAAAGAGGGTCTTCGGATTCGGTTATTAGACTTTTCATGTCATCATATATATCCAGGACCTTGCGGTTATAAGAAGACTTGATATCCTTAAAAGGGTCGCCGCCTATTTTTTCTCTTATATAGCGGTGAATATGAGTAGTAACATGAGCCGGAGAGTTGGAGAAATCGCACTTTGAAAGCACCCGGGAAATATCCCTTAACAGTTCAATTCTCCGGTCTTCATCTATTCGTGCCTGTTCAAGGGCAATATTAGCCTGCCTGAAAAAGCAGGGAAAACAATCGGGATATGTCCTCATTTTTTCTGTATAAGGCTGTCCTTTTTCTCAACTTCTTCCCTGAGTTTATTTCGGAACCTTTTCAGCCGGTATCTGATTTTTTTGTCTTTCAACGCCATCATCTGAAGAACGAACCACGCAGAGTTCTTTGCGCCGGCTTCCCCCAATGCCATTGTACCCACAGGAATTCCGGGGGGCATCTGAACAGTGGATAGAAGTGCATCCAGTCCCTCAAGAGAAGATGAATCAAGGGGAACACCGATAACAGGAAGGATTGTATGTGAGGCCGCCACACCGGCCAGATGGGCAGACATTCCTGCACCGGCAATTATCACTTCAGCGCCCTTCTTCTCAGCATCCCTGATAAGCTCCTGTACCCTTTCAGGAGTTCGGTGTGCAGATGCTACAGCCATTCTGTAAGGGACTGCAAAGTTATCCAGAATTTTTCCGGCTTCCTGCATAACGGGAAGATCCGAATCCGAACCCATAAGAATCAAAACGCTGTACCCGGATTTTTTCATCTGTTTAGTGCCTTGTCGGCAATATCCTTTCTGAAATGCATGCCCTCAAAATGAATCCTGTTTACAGACTTATAAGCCTTTTCTTTTGCCTCTTTCAGGTCTTTGCCGAGTGCCGTTACACCAAGCACCCTGCCTCCGGATGTAATGACTTTATCTTCTTCATTGAACGATGTGCCTGCGTGGAATACAATTACATCCTTTTCTTTTTTCAGGTCTTCCATACCGGTGATTATCCTGCCCTTATCATATTTTCCAGGATAACCATTTGATGCAATTACAATGCATACAGCGGCTTCATCTTTCCATTTAAGCTCTGTTTCAGAAAGCCTTCCATCGGTTATGCCAAATGCAATATTCATAAGATCGGAATCCATCCTCATCAGTACAGGTTGGGTTTCAGGGTCTCCGAGCCTGCAGTTGAATTCAAGAACATACGGGTTACCGTCTCTTATCATGAGGCCTGCATACAGTATTCCCTTATATTTTATTCCCTCTTTTTTCATACCATTAATTACCGGTAACATGACTGTATTCATAATCTGCTTTTCGATTTCAGGGGTAACGACAGGCGCAGGGCTGTAAGCTCCCATACCTCCCGTGTTCGGCCCCCTGTCGTTATCGTAAATCCTCTTATGGTCCTGCGAACTCACCATCGGCAATATTGTATCACCATCCGTAAAAACCATATATGACACCTCTTCCCCAAAAAGGCAGTCTTCGATAACTACCCTGTTGCCGGCATCTCCAAATGCCCTGTCTTTCATTATATGTCTGATACCCGAAATAGCATCATCAACAGTCCCGGCAACAATTACCCCCTTGCCGGCAGCAAGTCCGTCCGCCTTGATAACAATTGGAGACCCCTTCATTCTCACATAATCCTCGGCCTGGTTATATGACGAAAAGACCTTGTAGCCCGCAGTGGGAATATTGAACTTCCTCATGAAGTCCTTTGAAAACACCTTGCTCGATTCGAGCCGAGCTGCAGCCCTGACCGGTCCCATTATTCTCCTGCCCTCTTTCTCAAAGGCATCAACTATTCCCCTTGACAGTGGAGCCTCGGGTCCAACAATGGTCATGTCAATCCACTCATACTTGACGAAATTTATCAGAGATCCGAAATCATTCATATCTATGTCCACACACTCCGCTACTTCAGAAATGCCTGCATTGCCACGACAGCAGAATACCTGGTCGACCTGGCGGCTCTGTACAAGCTTCCAGCAAATCGCATGTTCTCTTCCGCCGTTACCTATTACAAGGACTTTCATGGTTGCATTACCTCTCCGGGGTTATTGCCTTCTGCCCTCGGCCCTTACAACAAGCCAGTACACAATACCCAAAATGAATATTACTCCAATGGGATAGTACGCCGATAAAGCCTGGAAAGACGTCTCGTCATGCTTAAGTGCATTGATCATCAGATCCCTGATAAAAGTGACAAGGGCAACACCTATGAAAACACTGATATTGAATTTGCCTCCTTTAAGATGGGCTATCTCCGTATTCATCAGTTCAATCATAACCCACAATATCAAAAGTGAACCGAGCACAGTGATAATACCGTGAGAAATATTATTCCCTCTTACAAGGTTTACAAGGTCCGATACAAATAGCCCTACGACTCCCAGGGTTATCACGATAAGCGCCAGTACAAGTACCAGGTTCATCACACTTGAGAACTTCTCTGCGAAAGTTATCAGAAGAGTCTTTATCTTGTATCCGGCTGACAGTGTCTGAATCTCTTCTTCAACATATGAACTGGTAACGATATCGAGATTTATATCCAGCACCTTATTGACCGACTCCTTAAGCGAAGTCCGAAGGTCCCTGTCTTCTATCTTTTCCGTCAGGAGATCTATTATATATGCCCTGACTGCGTTTACTGAAACATTTACATAGTGAGGTCTGACGTCCTCATTCGTATGGACCTTGCCGATACGCTTTAAATGATTGAAGTAATTCTTGTCGAATACTCCCCTGAACATGTCAAGGAGCCATTCCCGGTGGTAATTCAGGAGTTGAGGGTGCCCATCAAGCAACCGGGAAACATCTTTGTTTCCAAGGTGCCTTATATGGTTATGAATAAACCTTACACAATCATCGGCGTAGTCTTCCATAAGAGGAAGTATTGACTTCAGTCTCTTAACATCATCATGACTGAAGTTGTAATGGTCAAATATTGTTTTCAGATTTTCCATAAAATATCTTCCGGTATCCCCCAAGTAAGGCAAGCTGCAAATTTCGACATATGCGAATTCACAAATACCGCCTGCTATCGCCCTTGCTTTTACTCGTTCTTCCGTGCAGAAAGTAATTCATTGCATTTAATCATAAAAAAATCATGAATGAAATAAAATTGTACCATCTTAAATATCATTTGGTAAAGGCTGCTTCGCTCAGGTCCATGAGCAACCGTATATGGTTTTCGAGAGATTAAATAGTGTCTGTGTATAAATTGCCGTTTTTTATTTTTGTCATGTCCCGCAAGCGTTCGGAACATCCGGAACTTATTGAAAAGACTGGATTCCGGCTTAAGGACCGCCGGAATGACAGATAGAGAGACTGTCTTTATACACAGACTCTAAATAATTATCCCTCCCTGTGTAAGTGTAATAAATAATCCGGGGGCGGGAATGGGTATCTGAAATCAGATAAGAAGATTAGTATAGAGTACGATGTTGCAGTGAAGGGGGCTATTAAGGCATAGGGGGAATATATTCAGGGGAAAACTTCACATGAGCGGGCATTTTTACGCAGGTGATAGGCTCCACATATCGGGATCGAACGCATTTAGAGGCTTTCCGCCTTCGGCAAATTGACCGTGCTCAGGCGATATGATAACATATTGTATGCCAACCTATTACTTTGAAGCAGCCGACTCAAATGGGAACAGGGTCAGCAGAGAAATAGTTGCAGCAAATGTCAATGATGTCAAAAACATAATAAAACAGGAGGACCTGACACCTCTTCGCATAAAACTGAAAAAACATAACTGGCCAAATCCTTTCGAAAGGGTCTCTCCAACCGACATCCTGATTTTCACCCAGGAACTCCAGGCCCTGTTGTCGTCGGGGATGCCGCTTGACAGGGCGATATTTATTCTTTCCGAATATTCCGAAAAATTAGCCTTGAAAACAATCTTAAAGGAAATTTATTCAGATATCCAGAAAGGGAAATCGCTTTCTCAGGCAATGGCAAGACACAGGGGATTCCCTAATCTTTACATCAAAATGGTTAAGGCCGGAGAAGAGGGGGGTATTGTTGAACCTGTATTAAGACGCATAGCCTCATTTCTCGAAACTACAAATACGTTTAAACAGGAACTGATCTCTGCACTTATCTATCCTGTACTGCTGACATTTGTCGGCAGCCTGACAATCATTGTTCTGATGTTGTATGTTATTCCCAAATTTGCCGTTATCTTTAAGGATATGGGGCAGGCGCTCCCCCTCCCGACACAAATACTGCTCGATGCCAGCAATATCTTTATCTCATACTGGTGGCTGATTATTATCGTTATCATTACCTTTATCATTGCCATACGAAGCTATGCCGCCACAAAAGAAGGCCGTATATTTATCGACACACTGAAACTCAGGATTCCGGTAATCGAAAAACTCCACCTGAGCCTGGCAATAGCCAGATTTTCGAGGACAATAGGAACGCTGCTTAAAAGTGGTGTCCCTATTTTAAGCGCAATAAAAATATCCAAGGAAGTCATTGGCAATACCGTCATATCCGCTAAACTTTCCAAGTTGCAGGAAGGTGTCAGCAAGGGCAAGGGAATATACAATCCCATGAAAGAAACAGATATCTTTCCTCACATCGTGACACAGATGGTTGCGGTCGGTGAGGAGTCGGGCACGCTTGAGGAGACATTCCTGCTTATCGCGGAGCGTTTTGAAAATGAAAGCAGGACCATGATAAAGAGACTCATCAGTTTCATGGAACCTGCCCTGATACTGATAATGGGTGTTATCGTCGGTTTCATCGTCTTTTCAATGCTTATGGCCATCTTTGGTATTTATGATATTGGATTTTAAACATGGCAGGAGGTCATGATGATGGGAAGAATAAAAAACGGAAAGGGATTTACCCTCATAGAACTGCTCATTGTATTGGCCATCATAGGCCTTCTGGCAGGTCTTGTCATGCCTAAAATGTTCAAGCAGGAGAAGAAGGCAAAAGTAAGAACAGCCATGGCCCAAATAGAACTTTTTGGAGGCGCACTTGACCAGTTCCGGCTCGATACCGGCAGTTATCCGACTACATCCGAAGGTCTCGCCGCACTGCAGACGAACCCGGGTATAGACGGATGGGACGGCCCATATCTGAAAAAAGCGATACCTGCCGATCCATGGGGACAACCCTACGTATACAGAAACCCCGGCACTCATGGAGACTATGACCTGCTGTCCTACGGTCCCGATAAATCCGAGGGTGGAGGGGATGACATCAAGAGCTGGGAATAAAGGGTTCACCCTGATAGAGCTGATCCTGGTACTGCTAATTATGGGGTTGGCTTCTTCAATCGTCATTGTATCCATATCAAAAGCGTCCGGTAAAGCCACCATCAGGTATGAGGCAAGAAGGCTGTATTCAGCCCTGAGCCACGCACGGGAGGTGGCGATCAGCAGACATTCGGAGATTACCTTTAAAACCGTTGACGAAAATAAAGGCTATCTGATATCAGCAAATAACGCAAATGTATATGACAGGAGGCTTCCAAAAACTATCACCATATCTGCAGAAAAGGTCGTCTTTTTCCCTTTTGGCAACAGTACCGGGGGAACCATATTATTAAGCGATAAAGATGGAAGAAAATATGAAATTACCGTCTCGAACATTACCGGCAAGGCAAGCGTCCGGAGGATTCAGTCTCCTTGAAGTCATTATAGCCATAGCCATACTTTCCATGGGCATTGCAGCAATAATACAGCTGTATTCAATGAACCTGAACAGGATACAGAAGGCGGACCTGTACACCAGGGCCATAATATACGCCCGTTCCGCCATGGATGAAACTCTCAGTTCTTCAAGTCTGGACGAAACAACTGAAACCAGAGACATTAACGGACAGTTCGAACTCACAAAATCCGTCACCGCAATCGCCGGAGACGATAAAGATATTGCAGATACATACGAGATAATGGTAAACGTCAGTTGGAAGGGAGGCTCCGTTGTTCTTAAGGCAAGAAAGAGCATACTCAAGTCAAACAATAAATAGCAGCGGATTTACTCTCCTTGAGATGGTAATCGCGCTTTTACTCTCTTCCGTCATACTTGTCATCATCGCTTCGACAATGAATCTTGCCATAAAATCGGAGGAAAAAGGAATTAAGAGACAGGACAGCTCACAGCACATAAGGGTGATCTCGTCACAAATCATCTTCCTTATAAAAGGGGCTTATCCTTACATCGCCACCATAAACGGTAAAAAACGATATTACTTCGAAGGCAAACCGGACAGCCTGAGTTTCATTACATCGTCAGTAACCAAAAATGACGACACCCTCAGAAATGAACCTGGACTGAAATGGGTCAGAATATTCAGGGATTCGGACGGTCTGAAAATGATGGAAAACTTCTTTTTCCTCGATGAGGACTATGAGGGCGGTTCGGCGAAGAAGCGCCTACTCGATGATACGGTAACGGAAATAGATTTTGAATACCTGGATAGGGGAGAAGACAGGGATAAAGAACCGGAGTGGAAAGACAGCTGGTCGACTGACGACGACAAATATCTGCCGGCTGCCGTAAAAGTATCGATCATGGTACAGGGAGAAGACAAAGGGAAAGAAATTAAACTGCCGCCCTTTACTGTCAGGATTCAGAATTCAAAGAAGATAAATTAAGAACTATTTATTGTGAAAAACCATGCGCAACTTTATAGAAACTTCCTCCAATTTTTTATCGAGTGTCCAGATCGGAACTTCCGTCATCAGGGCCGACGCAAGCAAATGCACATCGATGTAACCTAACCCCTTTCCCATAAGCCGGTAATCCTCTACGAACTGCATAGCTTCTCCATCTTCTGCCTGAATCGCCACAGGGAGTGCTTGAAAGAGAGAGTATCTCAGACCTGTTCTTGAGATTCCCGCAAACGAGTTCATCGAATTTCAGGAAGCGCAGCGTAGTAAAATTCCGGTGCAACGATTTGTTATGCACCTTACTTGAAATCATTCTGGACTTTTTTGCCCATTGGGGAATTCAGAGGAACCAACTTTTCTGCGCCACAAGACCCGCATGCTTTTGTGCGAGTGGTAAGGCGCCAGATGCTATATATGACTCCCGGGATGAAAAAGAACAACCACAAAAGAACCTCAATCAGGGTGCTTCCTTTGGTAACAGTTTTGGGCGTTCCAACACTTCCACAATTTGAACAGATTAGTTGACTCATCTTTTCTCCTTTTGTTGCATAACGATGAATTGTCCGATGCAAGCCCTTGTGAATAATAACATGCTTAAAACGGATTTGAACATGAAAAAATATCGCATGCAAAAAAGTTTACGCCGACTTGCATTCGAGACCAAAGGGACTAAGGGGAACTAAGGGGAGGTTGATTCCCAAGTTTCATAACTTATTCGCTCTTTTTCTCCTCTAATTTTGCAATCGCACGAGTTATACCGGATGTGCTCACGCCTGAGTGCTTAGCTGGTTGCTATCATAACATCGTATACCCATTTTTAATATAATGGAATCTCAAGAAATTAATATCAAAAAGTATTGGAAAATCCCCCCTTGCCCCCCTGATATGTAGTAACCCTGTCAAGTGGGGAATTGCTGTTTCCCCCTCTGGCAAAGGAGGATTAAGGGGGATTTGTCACTCAATCATGTTATGCGTCATCTTTCTCTATGGCCTTCTTTTTCCGTGGCTCTTTGTCTTTGATGCTTCCTGAATGGTTCACGATATTATGATATAAAACCCCTATCCACTTCACCAGTCGATAAGCCAAGTCCTTCCACACTCCGGTAAGCTATTGATGCACGTGTCCGACTTACTTTTCTCCGGCGACCTCCGCTTATCCATCCACTTATTTTTGGTTCTTTCTCATTTCAAATGGGTAAACTGTCACCCTGAGAGTAAATTACTGTCACCCTGAGCCCTTCGGCTACTGTTATTCCAGACCTGTCGCTTTTTTTGTCACCCTGTGAGTAAAAACTGTCACCCTGAGCTTGTCGAAGGGTAATTTTACCAACTCTTCATAATCTCCAGCGATTATAGCCTCTTTTTTTCTTCTTGACCAGCCTTTTATCTGTTTCTCCCTGCAGATTGCTTCTATAATATCTGTAAATTCTTCAACATGCATTAATT
>BDTO01000022.1 GCA_002897855.1 bacterium BMS3Bbin05 | reverse complement strand
AATCTTTGCAGTACCGCCGGGTATGCCGCTCGGGAAGTTCGATATGTTAATAGTTGCCGTGGATGCAAAAACAGGCAAGAAGATCGGGACAGGTAAAATACCGTTCATGTTACTGCCTGCCGGTGTAGGCGGCTGTTAAAAAAAGCAAATAAGGAGGTATTCACTTAATGGAGGAATTTGGTATAAAGGGCTGGCTGAAATCATGGTATAAGCAGTTTTTCATGCAGAAATGGCCTCTCTGGAGAGCCGCCGTATACATGGCTCTTTCAGGAATAATGGCATATGGTGTCGCCACATGGTCCCTTGCAAGAACAGTGGCCGGTAATAATCCATATGACCAGGCAAAACCACTTGGTACCTTTCTTGGATTAAAGGAGCTTGGAGGGATAATAAATAACTGGTTGGGGCATATAGGACTCCCCCATTATCCATTTGCCGGCTATATCTGGCCGGATGGAACTATTAATTTTTTCAGACAGTATCCAAATCCACTCCTTGAACCCACGGCAGGCACCATGCTCGGGATACTTTTTGGAGGACTTGTAGCAGCACTGCTCGCAAAAGAATTTGCTCTTAAGGTTCCTCTCGACAAGAGTGAATACCTGCTTGCACTCTCGGGGGGGATACTAATGGGTGTAGGCGCTGTATTCATGTTTGGTTGTCCTCTGGTAAGCACTACGAATATCGGAGCCATGGGTATCCAGGCTATCGAGATGGTCGTGGGCATGACTATAGGTTCATTTTTCGGAGCAAAGCTGATCATATGGCTTGAAAAACGACGATTGTCAGCCATAGCGTGCAAAGCTGATGGGGCAGGATACAAACCCTTGATGCTTTTTGAAAAAACAAAGACAATATGGCCCATATTGCCGGAAAATGCAGACGGCGGCGAACCCTGGGGGATAAGATACCAGCCGTATCTGGGATGTGCTTTGATCCTGGTAATGGTTTTTACACTTTTTCGATTCTCCCATATAGGGTATCCCGCACTTGCACTTTCCTTTGCAGCCGCAACACTCACAGGTTTTGCCATGCAGAGGGGCAGCATGTGTTTTGCCTATGCATACCGTGAACCGTTCCTTTCAGGGTTTGCCGATATGTTCAGGGCCATGGCCCTGCTTTATATATTATTGGTTCTTGGCTTTTTACCTATGAAGCTCCTTGGTTCGGTAAACCCGGACCTCGCCTATGCCGAGATATTTGCAATCAGCCCTGCAGGAATCGGCGTACTGCTGGGGGCCATACTCTTTGGTATAGGGATGGCACTCAACGGCGCATGTGTAAGCGACAGTCTTTGGAGGACGGCAGAGGGACAGGTGAAGATATGGGTAGGTCTGGTCACTCTCATTTGTGTTTCATCATGGCTTATTCCGATGAGAGAGGCGGCATGGTTTAAAAACATATTTGCACCCTATGGGTCCAGGAATATAAGAGATGTGTACCTGCCGCAAATCTTCGGCAGCTATCCTATATCGGTCGCTTTTACTATAGGTGTAATCATATTCTGGGCACTGATGATGACATGGTTTAGCGGCAGAACATTCAAGAAATATATGGAGGAATAATTCACTATGCCCATGAACTTACAGAAGACACCCGGGGAGGTCGCCAATGTTTAAGCAGATCCTTTTACCCACCGATGGTTCCTCTCTCGCAGAAGAAGCCATTGTTAAGGGAATTGCCCTTGCAAAGAGCCTTGGAGCAAGGGTAACGGGATTACATGTTATTCCCGATGCAACACCCGGAGACATATGGGATGTCTGGTCTCCTGATGACTCCCCTGATGCGCAACAATTCAGGGCCAGATTTAATGAAAAGATAAAAATGATGTCCCAACGTTATCTCTCTGTAATCGAAGAAAAGGCAAAAGCGGCAGGAGTACAGTGCGAGACTGTTTCCATCCATGCCCGTTCTATATATGAAGGGATACTGAAGGCGGCTGCAGACAGGAAATGCGATCTTATTGTCATGAATTCGCACGGGAATATGGGAGTTAAGGAGGTACTGCTCGGGAGTGTAACAACAAGGGTTCTGGGACACTCTGAAATACCTGTGTTGGTATGCCATTAAATACTCAGGTGCAGCCTGACAAAACTTTATAGATAAATAAAGGAGGTATTATGGGGACCGATATCAAGATTGATAATGAGTTGGATGTGAAAGGGTTTGTATGCCCGAGGCCGATGGTTATGACCATGAATATACTAAAAAAAATGGAATCAGGGCAAACCTTGAAACTTATAGCCAACGACAGCAGTACGAAGCACTCGATTCCCGCTCTGTGCGAACGGGCTGGATATAAACTCATCGAGGAAACCGACGAGGGGGGGGAAGTCACTTTTATCATCCAGAAATAGTAGAGGGGCGCTTACTTGTGTAAGCAACTAATTCATTAAACGAGAGGAGGTAAAGATGTTTAAAGAATTTTCCAAAAGGACACGTCTGATCCTGTTCGTTGTTTTGCTTATTCTACCTATGGTTCTTCAAGGGTGCGGTGGAAATAGCGGTTATGATTCTCCATCCACTACCGGAACTTCAACTGCAATGTCCGCCGATACCCTGAAAAGCTGGGTTGATAGCGGAGATGTAAATGGTACAGGGTACAACAGGGTAGTAATACTTGATGTTAATACCCAGACGACCTATGAATCCGGACATATCCCGGGTGCTCAGTTTCTAAATCGGTCGGATATACTCCCGGTACGCTCAGAAGGTATAGTATCTTCTGTAAATATGGTGCTTGATGGTTCGTCCATGGATGCGCTTATCAAGAAATACGGGATTGACAAGAATACCACTATTGTCATTACCGGTCCCGGATCCTCATATTGGGATTATATGTGGGTTGGAAGGGCCTATTTCAACTTCCGCTACTGGGGGTTCCCGAAGAGCAGATTAAAGGTTCTTAACGGACTGGACGGCGCCTACAGAGAAAAATACGGCCTTTCCACTGCACCGGCTCCTTCTATTATCCCTTCAACCTACAGCGTAAGGAATAACCCGTTGTTCAGGAGTGACCTGCGGGTATCATTGCAGGAGATGATGGATGTTGCAGACGGCAAGGTCCCCAATGCATTGGTAATCGACGGCAGAGGGGGCAATGGATATTATTCGGGCGGATCCACGGGAACAGCTTCGTATGACGGAGACCCTATGAAAACAAAAGGAGTATTTGACTCCAAAGCGGATTCATGGGGGGATATCTGTACTTACCTGGAAGCTGCCGGAGTGACAGCTCCACCATGCCAGCCATCCCCCACAGCAGGGGATTATGTAGCCTTTGAAGGTCATATCAGGGGTGGCAAGGCCATGTGGTTTGGTGACCTTTTTGAAAAAGTAGATACAACAGACCCGGGCAGTGCGGCATTTACATATTACCGTTTCCTCCCGAAAAACGACATGGCCAATCTACTGACAACCGAGACAGGCTTAGACAACACTAAGGTCGCATATGTGCACTGCAGGACCGGCATGATATCCTCCGCAATGTTCGTTGCAATAGACGCCAACCTGGGCTGGCCGGTAGAAAATTATGATGGTTCATGGAGCCAGTGGGGACAGCTTGCAGGAGTAACAAACGGCGGGTTCCTGCCTGATGATTCCAAGTGGAGAACGGATACCCCCGCACGCACTGAAAATCTTTACTTCAACATCACCGGTGGAGCGACAATAGAAAATCCGGCCGATGGCGGATCTGTTGTAGATCCCTATGACACTTCCGCAAATAAGATCGAAGAGACGGACAAGGCATATTTCGAATCCGGCTCAGGTGGAGGCACCGGCACCGGAGGCCCTCCCCCTCAGGTTGGATGTTAGTGGACAACACAGGCATCCAATGCACCAAAAGTAAATATTTTAAAATAAAGGAGGAGACCGGTAATGAAAGTAAAATCAGGATATATCTTTCTACTGATAATTTTTGCAGCTTTACTCAGCATCGGGATACCGAATGCACAGGCATTCAAGCCGTTTGTAATCGGTGACCAGGGGGCCTTTCTGAAATTGGATTTTCAGGGGCAGCTTTACGGTGTATGGAGGGATACAGGATCGGGTCCCGATAAAACCTCAGATACAACAAATCTCTTTTTCAGGAGAAACAGGCTGACCTTCTGGGGGCACGGCACGGATAAATACGGGTTCATCGTCCAGATAGAGTATGCAGGGGAGAGAAGGATCTCACCCTTAACAGTAAATAGCGAATCCGGCAAGGATTTCTATCTGCTTGATGCATATTTCATGGCCGACTTCAGCAACAGCTTCAGGATATATGCTGGAAAACAGAAGATACAGTTGACAAGAGAAAATCTCGAAGACTGCTTTGAGCCCTTGAGCATTGACCGTTCTCTCTTTATCTATACTCCCTTCAAGCATAGCAGGGACACAGGTATAACAGTATGGGGGAATATTCCTGCAGCCAGGATGCAGTATCGTTTACGGGTATCGGAAGGGTACAACAGCGGGGCATCCCCCAAGAGCAGCCTGATGTACACAGGACGTGTGCACGTCTCGGTGTTAGACCCTGAATATGCATTTGGATATAAGGGAACATATCTGGGGAAGAAGAAGGTTCTGACCTTCGGTGCAGGCGTACAATACCAACCCGATGCAGTCTACAGCGATGTTATCGCCGAGACCGGAGCAAAAAACTATACAGCATGGACCGCCGACGGGTTCTTTGAGTATCCATTTAATATAGGTACCCTTACACTATCGGCAGCCTATCTTAAAACAGATTTTAATGAGGCCTATAAAGGGAGTAATCCGGACACTCAAAGCCTCGGGATAGACGGGACCAAAAAGGGATGGTATGCAAAGACAGGTTATCTGCTTCCTCAAAAGATCGGTCCGGGACAACTGCAGCCGTTTATCCGGTATGAGGAATGGGACTTTGCCCAACTGGATAATGTACTTGCCCAGAAAATCAAGTGGATCGGGGCGGGAGTTAACTACTTTATCGACGGAGAGAGCTTGAGGCTAACCATTGAATATGCCAATACGGACTTTGACAAAGAATTAAATCCACAGTCCGTGGATTTCAATACTGTATCCACTATGCTTCAGTACAGGTTTTGAACCCGGCAATGCATAGCACAAGTTAAGAGATTCCTAATCCTCATATTTCTCAGGGGGCTGAAATATCGCCCCTTTTTTCTTGGGTTCATCACCAAATCAGTTGAAAATCATAAAGAAGAAAGAAAAACAAAGCTCCCCGCCGCAGAAACAGCGGGGTATCTTAAAGTCTCCCCTCCCTTGAGAGGCTGTGTCACAATCCTGAAAACGTATATGATGTCATTCTGAATTTATTTCAGAATCTCGTGTTTTCAATATGTTACGTTTTATATAGATCCTGAAACAAGTTCAGAGCCTGCCCTGAATTTATTTCAGGGATGACAATTATGACACAGCCTCTGATGCGGGGGGATTAAGGGGGATTTGTCACTCAATCATGTTATGCGTTATCTTTCTCTATGGCCTTTTTTTCCGTGGTTCCCTGTCTCTGATGCTTTCTCAATGGTTCACGATGTTATGATATAAACCCTTTAAGGCATAAATGCGTGGAACCTGTACATCTCCTTGCAATTAATTCATTGTTTATATATATTAAATTATGGTTAATACTTTATTAAAAAAGATATTTGGGACAAAGACAGAAAGAGAGCTGAAACGCATACAACCTCTTGTCGATAAGATTAACTCACTTGAAGGCCCTGTATCAACCCTTTCGGACACCGAACTCAGGATGAAAACGGATGAATTCAAGTCAAGAATATCTTCAGGTGAGACCCTTGACGACATACTTCCGGAAGCATTTGCCGTTGTGAGGGAATCATCAAAACGCATATTGGGCATGCGTCACTTTGATGTTCAACTGATTGGGGGTATCATCCTCCATGAAGGCAAAATCGCAGAGATGAAAACGGGTGAAGGCAAAACACTCGTAGCAACTCTCGCAGTCTATCTTAATGCCCTTGAGGGGAAAGGGGCTCACGTGATAACGGTAAATGATTACCTTGCTAAAAGGGACGCCCAGTGGATGGGACCCGTTTACCATTTTCTCGGACTCTCACTCGCAATAATACAATCCGACAACTCTTTCCTGTTTGACCCGGAGTATGACTCGGATGACCCCAAACTCCAGTTTCTCAGCCCCTATCCAAGACATGAAGCATACAGGGCGGATATCACTTATGGTACGAACAATGAGTTCGGATTCGATTATCTGAGAGACAACATGAAATACGAATTTGAGGAATACTGCCAGAGGGAACACAATTTTGCCATAGTGGATGAGGTTGACAGTATTCTGATCGACGAGGCAAGGACACCACTCATCATCTCGGGCCCATCTGAAGATTCCACAGACAAGTATTACAAGATAAACAGGATCATACCTAAACTGAAAAAAGATATTGATTTCACTATAGATGAAAAGGAAAAGACCGTCTTTTTAACCGAAGAGGGGAATATAAAAGCGGAACAACTTCTCAATGTCGACAACCTTTTTGACGCAAAGAATATCGAGCTGGTTCACCATGTTCTTCAGGGACTTAAGGCACACCATCTGTTTAAAAAGGATGTCGACTACGTTATAAAGAATGGTGAGATATTAATTGTTGATGAGTTCACAGGAAGACTGATGCCCGGCAGAAGATGGTCTGACGGACTTCATCAGGCAATAGAAGCCAAGGAAATGGTCACCATAGCAAGTGAAAACCAGACACTCGCAACTATTACATTCCAGAACTACTTCAGGATGTACACCAAGCTTTCAGGAATGACCGGAACTGCTGATACCGAGGCGGAAGAATTCGCAAAAATATACAACCTCGAGGTGGTGGTAATACCAACAAATAAACCCATGATAAGAAAAGATCATGCCGACATGATATATAAAACTGAAAAGGGTAAATTCCAGGCCGCCATAGATGAGATAAAAGATTGCCATGAACGGGGACAGCCCGTGCTTGTCGGTACCATATCGATCGAAAAATCCGAACTGCTCAGCCGAATGCTGAAAAAAGAAAAGATACCTCATGCCGTCCTTAATGCCAAGTACCACGAACAAGAGGCTGAAATAATAGCCCAGGCAGGAAGAAGCGGGGCAGTCACTATAGCAACCAATATGGCCGGAAGGGGGACGGATATTGTACTTGGCGGTAGCCCCAGTATACTTGCAAGAGAACTCCTTAAAGATAAGCATGAGACTACTGAAGAACAAATACAGAAGGCACTGGCTGAAGCGGAAAAGATATGTAGTGAAGAAAAAGAGAAAGTTAAGAAAGCAGGAGGTCTGCACATACTCGGGACTGAGAGGCATGAAGCACGACGGATCGATAACCAGCTCAGGGGCCGTTCAGGAAGACAGGGAGACCCCGGCGCATCCCGTTTCTATCTTTCTCTGGAAGACGACCTTATGAGGATATTCGGCTCAGAGAGGATATCCGGCTTCATGGAAAAGCTGGGCATGGATGAAGGTGTTCCCATTGAAAACAAAATGGTTTCAAAGGCAATAGAAAACTCCCAGAAACGTGTTGAAGCCCACAACTTTGATATCAGGAAGCACCTCCTCGAATACGATGACGTCATGAATAAACAGCGAACAGAAATATATGCATTCAGAAAAGAAATTCTGACATCGGAATCACTCAAGGATAAGATATTTGAAATGATAGATAGTGGAATCGATGAGCTGTTATCCATATATTGTCCGGAAGATAAATATCATGAACAATGGGACACCGGGGGACTCAGGGATGCTTTCTATGGAATGTTCGGGTTTGCATCGCCCGATACCGAAAATATTCAGGGTATTGATGCCTTCCGCAAGGTGCTCACAGAAAAAGCAGTTGAATTCTACGAAAGAAAAGAAGAAGAAATGACCCCGGAGGTTCTTCGCCAGGTAGAGAAATTCTTAATGCTCCAGATACTGGATAATATGTGGAAAGACCACCTTCTCGCTATGGATCACCTCAAAGAGGGGATTGGCCTGAGAGGTTATGGTCAGAAAGACCCTCTCGTAGAATACAAAAGAGAAGCATATGATATGTTTGCGGATATGACCGACCGGGTTAATACCGAGATGCTTACAAGAATCTTCAGGGTACAGATAAAGTCTGAAGAGAGTTTAACTGCCTCGGTACCGAGATCACATCAGCTTGCATACAATAAAGGTGCCTCGGAATCACAGCAGCCGGCAAAAAGAGGCAGGAAGATCGGTAGAAATGCCCCCTGTCCATGCGGCAGCGGGAAAAAATACAAAAAATGCTGCGGGGCAAATGCATAAGATTCTATTGATAGGCAACAATAAACTTACCGATGGTAAACTGGCGGACTATCTGGCAGAACACGGGTTCGATATAGTACGAAGTAACAACCTTGCAAGATTGCCGGTTGTCCTCCGGGAAGTATCCGCAATTATCATTGAAAACAGTAAATCGTCCGACAGTTCCTTCAGCAGTTTCATTAAAGACAGCAGGGCCATTCCAACAATCGTTATCGATTTCAACATTCCCGCAAAGGGTATTGACAGGTGGCTGGCAGGAAACATGACCTATCCTGCAATTAAACCCACCAGGAGGCAGATCGTCTTTCTGTTAAATAAAGCAATAAAAGACAAACAGCTTTATGAAGAATATGACACTATGCAGGAAAAGCTTGTCGAGTCAGAAAAGGAACTGTCACTTCTTGAAAAATTCAGTAAGTCACTTGCCACATCTCTGGAACTTCATAGCATAATCGACAGTATCATGAAAAATATAACAGAAATTACACAGGCAAAAAAATGGTCATTTTACCTCTTTGACGAGGACTTCGATAAGTTGCATCTTGAGAAAACCCACAAAAAATCAAAAAGCAGGGGAAAGAAGTTGTCATTTAAACCGGGCGAAGGCATTGTTGGGTGGGTTGCGCAGGAAGGCGTTCCGGTAATAATACCCGATGTGAGGAGTGACAGCCATTTCTGTTCTGAAATAAAAGAAGGCGTAATAGCCGCAAAAAAAACGTTTATCTGCGTACCACTGAGAAGCAAAGGCCAAATAATCGGTGCGATCGAAGTTATAGACAATAAACATAACAGGCCGTTCAGCAAATATGATTTGCACATAATACTCAAGATTGTAGACTATGCATCTCTGGCAATCGAGAGTGCTTTACTCTACCAGAAGATGGCTGAACTTGCCATAACCGACGACCTTACCAAGCTCTTTAATTCAAGATACCTTAACAGGACCATGGAAACAGAAATATCAAGATGTGAAAGATATAGTACATCCGTCTCACTTATATTTATGGACGTTGATCACTTCAAAGATGTTAATGATCATTACGGTCACCTTATCGGCAGCAAGCTTCTTGTCGAAATGGGGCAGATCCTCATAAAAGGCTTGAGGGCAATAGATATAGTATCAAGATATGGTGGTGATGAATTTGTAGTAGTTCTTCCACAGACCCCGCCGTCCACGGCAACACAGATTGCAGAAAGGTTGAGGAAATTAATCAACAGGCATGTGTTTCTCAAGGGTGAAGGACTAAACCTCAAGCTCACTGCAAGTTTCGGCATTGCATCTTATCCCGAAAGCGCCACCTCCAAAGATGACCTCCTCCGCCTGGCAGATGAAGCAATGTACAAAGTCAAGAACAGGACAAGGGATGGAGTATATACTGTATCTCCATCTGACTGAATGGGTATCTTTTTTTTGTTAATTATTTTAAAATAGCTTTAAGTTATGGCACTTTTTAATTACGCAACTAAAGAGATCACTTTAAAGATAGTCTATTACGGGCCAGGACTCAGTGGCAAGACCACCAACATAGAATATCTCCACTCCACATTCGATCCGAAAAGAAGAGGCAAACTCCTGTCACTCTCCACCGAGTCCGACAGGACTCTGTTCTTTGATTTTTTACCGGTTGAAATCGGTAACATAAGGGATTTCTCCATCAGATTCCAGTTATATACGGTACCCGGCCAGATCAAATATAACTCTACGAGAAAACTCGTTCTCAGGGGAGCTGATGCCGTTGTGTTTGTTGCTGACTCGCAAAAGGAAATGAAAGATGCAAATATTGAAAGTTTTGAAAACATGAAAGAGAATCTGGTCGCAAATGACATTGACCCGGATGATATACCAGTGGTTCTGCAATATAACAAACGCGACCTGTCGGATGTTTTTGACATAGAAGAACTTAATAAGGATCTTAATACAAGGGGATATCCATTTTTTGAAGGGACTGCTATTGAAGGCAAAGGGGTTAAGGAAACTTTCCAGGCGGCAACCAGGTATCTTCTCAAGCACATTGCAAAGAAACACAGAATAGATATTGATGCAAAAGACCTGAATGAGGTAAAACCCGATAAGGCCCCTGCTGCTGCCGATCGTGAGTGGGCTTTTCACGAAACAGAGTCAACTCCTGAAACCATGCAGGGGGAAGCTGCCGAGGCAATCGAGATTGAACAAGCAATGGAACCGCTTGAAGTTTTGGAGCCGATAGAAATAGATGAACCGGTAAAAAATCAAAAAATAACTTCATCGGAAGCGGGACTGAATGGCCTGGAAGGGATTCCTTCTCTTGAAGAGCTCCAGACCGAAATTGACAGGGAGCTTGCATCGGGTGCAGACGCCGAAGAAGAGGTACCGGTTCCCACATCTGAAAAGGGGGACGGAGAAGAAGATCTGTGGTCTGCAGAAGAAATTGAGACCGAAGAATCGGATTATGTTCTTCTGGAGAAGGATGGGGCCGCAGCCGGTATGGATTCAGAACCCGATAAAGCATATCTTGCCGATACCGGTCTTGAAGAATTCGGAAATGGACAGATAGATGGTCTTCAGGATCAGGATGAAATGATGTATGATTCCATGACTGAAGAATTTGTGCCTGAAACCGATCAAGCAGACATCACACTGTCATCAGAAAAAGAATCCATCAAACAGGCAGAAGAGGAACCGGAAATAAAATTTACAGATGACTCCATTGAATCAATTTACAAAGCCTTTATGACCGATGAGGAAAAGAGTGAAAAGGTAGGAGCGGCTGGCATGAAAGAATCCCATGCAGCGCCTGATATACATCCTGAAAAGGCTGTTTCTGAAGATAAGGAATCTGCCGCCTCAACAGTTGAACCTGGAAAAGAATCTGTTTTAACGAATGAAACGGGCCCGGCAGTTCCTGATGAACCATTCATAGAAACAACTTCTTTATCTGAAAAAGTTACCACACCGGCAATTGAATCTCATGAAGATAGCGCTCCGGCTTCCAGAGAAGATATGCAGGAACTGGAGTCCTTCAGTAAATCAATATCCCCTTCATTTAAAGAAACTCCTGAAATAATTGCAAGTGGAGCGAAAAAGAAGACTTCTTTAAAGTCAACTGCCGAAACACCGGATGTTACTCAAAACGTTATCATCGGACAGATAAACAGCCTGTCAAAATCAATAAGCAATATTGACGATTCCACATCAGCTCTCAAGACCAATATGAATATTTTATATGACAAAATAATGGCCATTGACAAGAGCCTTTCTGCATTAAGCAAACAGGCAGCAGAGATGAAAGAAGCAATGGAAATTGAATCCGCAAGCGGTTCGCAGAAGTCGGCTGATATACAAAAAACCGTTATGGAACTGAAAAGGACCGTCGAGAAAGCCAGGAAGAAAAAATTATGGATGCTTTTCAGTTAAGCAAGCTCCGAAAGCGTTTTTATTAACGCCTCTGCCTTTTTGAGTGTTTCGTGGTACTCTCTTTCCGGCTCTGAATCTGCTACAATTCCGGCTCCAATATGGATATAAGACCTGTCATTCTTACATACGAATGTCCTGATAATAATATTCAGGTCCATATCGCCGGAAAACCCTATGTAACCGATTGAGCCCGTATAAGGTCCCCTTGCAACCGGCTCAAGCTCATCAATAATCTCCATGCACCTTACTTTCGGTACACCGGTTATAGTACCGCCCGGGAATACAGCCTTTATCAGGTCAAAACAATCCTTATGCGAGGCAATTAATCCCCTGACATTGGAAGCAATATGTATAACATGAGAGTAATCCTCCGTTATCATTAATTCATCGACTTCCACGCTGCCGTAATTGCACACCTTGCCAAGGTCATTCCTTTCCAGGTCAATCAGCATTATATGTTCTGCGCGTTCCTTCTCGTTAAAGATGAGTTCCTTTCTCATATATTCATCTTCTTCTACATCTTTTCCCCTTGGTCTTGTACCTGCAATGGGCCTTGTCTGGGCAACCCCGCCGGTGAGCTTCACAAGTCTCTCCGGTGATGAACCGATGATAGAGTAATCACCAAAATTGACGAAGGCGGCAAAGGGTGAAGGGTTAATATCCGACAATTTTAAATACATGTCCCACTGGCTGATACTACTTATATCTGCCGAGATCCTTTGTGACAGATTCGCCTGAAATATATCACCCTTTTTTATATAATCTTTTGCCATCTTCACCATTTCGAGATAATACGGCTTATTCATTTCATAACGTATTTTCGCCTTGCCCGATGAAACTTGATTATTTTTGAAATGTAAATCACCAATACCATTTTCAATGATGTTTTTTATCCTTGAAGCATCGGACCCGGCCCGTTCATAACAAGCAGAAAAATCGACATCAGGTTCATTATATCCAAGTCTGGTCTCTCTGGCCCCCGGACATATTATTATCCACGATTTTCCTTGCATGTGGTCAAAAGCTATAACCCTGTCCACAATCAAAAAATGTGCATCCGGAATCTTCAGATCATCATCGACTGTTACAGGAAGCTTCTCAAAATAATGAACAAAGTCGTAGCTGATCAGCCCTATAGCTCCGCCCTGAAAAGGGGGGAACCGGAAATCGGGTTTATGTGGATAGGATGCGAGAATCTCTTTAAGCTTAACAAGAGGTTTCTTGTATGATATGCCTCTGTTACCATCTGCCATGACTTCAATCCGGCCATTCTTCACCCTGTATTCCAGATAAGGCTCAATGGCAATAAAGGAATATCCAGCAATCCCCATGGGGCCTTTAGCGCTTTCGAGGAGTATGCTGTTTTTCTGAATCAATCTTTCATAAATTGCGGATGGTCTCGCATAGGATATCTCAAGGGCGATAACGGGGATATTCCCTTTTTTACACGTCGCAATAAATTCTTTTTTTGATATTGATAATCTCATAAGGGGGTAAGAAAAGAGATGTTATACTGACATAACTTCAAGGGAAATCAGCTCTACGGCTTTAACCGGGTCATCCTGACCCAGGATGCCCCGTCCGACTACAATGTAATCAGCACCGTTCTTCAGTGCATCTCTTGGAGTCATGGTCCTTTGCTGGTCGTCAGGAGGGCTCCAGGAAGGCCTGATGCCGGGGGCTACTACCAGGAACTTCTCTCCGCAATGCGATTTAATCATTGAAGTCTCATGACCGGAAGCGACAACGCCGTCGAGTCCCGACTTCATCGCAAGTGATGCGAGATGTCTTACATGGGTCTTTATGCTGTGCTGAAATCCCATCTCTCCCTTGAATTCATCCTGCGATATGCTTGTCAATACCGTAACTCCGATTATACGCGGCCCCTCGATATTCTCCTGCAGACAGATTTCCACTACTCTCTCTTTGCACTTCCTCATCATCTCTGAGCCGCCTGAGGCATGTACATTAAACATGTATACTCCCATTTTTGCAGCAACCTCGGCAGCCCTCATTACCGTGTTGGGGATATCATGAAATTTCAGGTCAAGAAAGACTTTTTTGCCTTTACTGTTGATCTTATCCACGATCCCCGGCCCTGCCGATATAAATAACTCAAAACCGACCTTAAAGACATTGACCCAATCACCCAATCTGTCTACTATATCAAGTGCATAATCAGGATCGGACATATCAAGCGCAAGTATAAGTTTGTCCTTTAAAGGCAAATATCCTCCTTACAACTTATCGCTAAAAAAGCAATTACAGATCATCTTCTTTTTCAAGTTCCTCAATAATCCGGTTAATAAGACCAAGTGAATCCTTTGCTGCTTCCTCGTCAACCTTCTGTATTGCAAACCCGGCATGCACCAGAACGTAATCTCCGATTCCGACCGGTTCGGGCATAAGAAGCAGACTGACATCTTTCCTTGCCCCATACGCCTCGATAGTAGCCATCATATTATCTGTGGAAATCACTTTTGACGGAACTGCCAGACACATGTTTAATTATATCATGAGTCAAAAAAATAATTCCCCCAAAAGAAAACCTGGAACCTGCCCGGATGTTAACGAAACATATTTACGTAGATATCTATTAAGATTAATCAGACTTTCACTTTAGACTGACTGCTATACCCCACGCATCGAGCTTTTTGATCACTGCCATGATTAAATCCTCAAAACTTCTTTTAACCTGAGTGCTCATACCGTAACCTGTTTCAGTGCTCTCCGGCTGTATTCCAACAAGATGGATATCCTCCGGCAGAGTTCCGAGCAGTCTCCCTGCACCGACCAAGTCCGGCAAGGCAATCTGGTGAACAGACAGTTTTGTTGCAAAATAGCCCGGGATTTCATCTTTTGACAACTCACCGAGAGTCCCGGGCTCTTTATCGAAATTCACAGCATCCACAAAAAGCAGCTTTTTTTTGCCCTCAACAAACGGAAGTAGTTCAAGACCTTTTGTTCCACCATCTATCAGTTCCACATTATCCGGAAAGCTGTATCGTTTCATCAGTTCCTGTACAGCGAAAACCCCCACACCGTCATCACTCATAAGGATGTTGCCTATGCCGATAATTACTATGTCTTTTCCATTATCAATCATATCGGATTATATACTATCGGGTAACAAAGACACAAAATCAGGGAAAATGTATCTTATGCCTTTGCCTGGGCAGGCATTTCCACAAAAGAAAAACCCGAATCCGGCGATAAAAAGCGCTGCTTATTGCCGCATACCGGAAGAAATACAGCGGGTTCAACATTGATCTTCCCAGTGGCTCCGCCTGTCTGCGTGCGGCACGCACAGGCAGGCCACCGGTAATCTAATGCAGGGATTTCTTGCATTATTATATTCGCTCACTCTACCCCGTGATAAACCCACGGGGTATACGCTCGCTATCCATTAAAAAAAAGAAGCAGGTAAAAAACCTGCTTCATCGCCCTGAATCATAAGGCAGTCTTTCCCCTTGAAAGGGGAGAGTTTTCAGCTTACTCCCATTCCTTTCCGCTGACAAATTTATATCCGCCGAAGATGGAACCCATCAATCCGTTCTTTTCCCTGACATCCAGATACCAGCCTAAATACACATGCACTATTACGAAGGCCAGGATCAGATACATGGCCAGATGGTGCAGCAATCTTATTGTCTGTAAATACATCACCCCGGTTAGCCATCCTCCCATAACCGTCCATAGAGCACCATGCTGTGCAACTGAATAAAGAGCAAAGCCCGATATTATCTGGAATATGAACAGGAAGAAAACTATCAGATATGTTAATCCGGCAAGTGCTGTGTGCCCGACTGCATAAGGAGGTTTTTTGCCGATAAAGAGATAGAACTTGACGGCATCCATAAAGTCGGTACGCTGTTTTTTGGTAAAGGGAAACCATACCTTCCAGCTTGCATACCTGTTCCCCATAAAAGCCCAGTAGAGACGGATTATCATACTCATCAGGAAAGTATAGGCGGACACAAAATGGATAAACCTCATCCAGCCCATTATATATCCTGTTGAAGAGACTCCATGTATGAACGGGTTACCGATGTAAAATCCTGTAACGGAAAGAAGAATGATACAGAGTACATTTATCCAATGGGTAAGCCTGACCGGAAATTCCCATGCATATACCCTTTTTCTGTCATCCATTATAAATGCCTCCTTCCCTTATACAACCTTGATTTTAACAATTTCCCGACCGTCAGGATCGAGAACATGAACCGCACATGCCATACAGGGATCAAAGGAGTGGATAGTCCTGAGTATCTCAACGGGTTTTTCTATATCTGCCACAGGAGTACCGATCAGAGCTGCCTCGTACGGACCTCTCCGCCCCCCGGAATCCCTCGGTGAACCGTTCCATGTGCTTGGGACAACACACTGGTAATTGTCGATCTTTCCGTCACTGATCTTTACCCAATGGCCCAGACAACCCCTTGGTGCCTCGAGCAGCCCGTAACCCTTTGCCTCTTTCGGCCATGTCGCAGGATCCCACTTATCCGTCGAATGTATTCTCAGGTCCCCCTTCTTCATGTTGGCGGTAAGCTCATCAAGCCAGACCGGTAGCATTTCCGCGGTTACGAGTGTTTCGATACCACGGGCGCCTGTTCTTCCAAGTGTCGAAAAAAGGGCTTCCGGGCCAACACCCAGTTTTTTCAGAACAAAACCGACAACCTCTTTAACCCTCTTGTGTCCCGAACCGTACGCTACGAGCATCCTTGCAAGAGGACCAACTTCCATAGGCAGATTATTGTATCTCGGAGCCTTGATCCAGCTGTACTTCTTGTCCGTATCAAGCATCTTGTAAGGCGGTTTCGGTCCGGTATATTTAAAGTTGGTCTCTCCGTCCCATGGATGCCTTGATTTCCCGTCTCCCTCAGGGTACTCATACCATGAATGTGTCACATACTCGGCTATCTTTGCATGATCGAGGGGCTCAACCTTTGAAAGGTTCTTGTTCCTGATTATGCCTCGCGGCAGCCACAGGTTTTCGGTATTGTTCTCATTATCATTCGGGAATTCGCCGCAGGCGAGAAAATTACCCACTCCTCCACCATATGCGGCCCAGTTTTTGTAAAAAGAGGCGATTGCCAGAAGGTCGGGGATATAGACCTTTTCTACGAACTCATGTGCCTTCTTTGCCAGGCCCGATATAAAAGCGATGCTCCCGGCATTAAGGGCACTCTCGCTGTCCGGATCTACGGGGATTGACATCCCTCCCACAAGATATGTCTGGGCATGTGGATTTTTCGCCCCAAGCAGTGCCTGTATCCTGATAACATCCCTCTGCCAATCAAGGGCTTCAAGATAATGAGCAACCGCCATCAGGTTTGCCTCTGCGGGAAGTTTATACGCAGGGTGTCCCCAGTACCCGTTTGCAAACGGCCCCAGTTGGCCGCTTTCAACAAATGTTTTTACCTTATCCTGTACCGACTTAAAATAGGCCTTACTGGAGTTATGCCAGTTGGAGATAGTCTGGGCAAGCGCCGCAGTCCTGGCCGGGTTGGCCTTCAGAGCGCTCACAACGTCAACCCAATCCAGTGCATGCAGATGATAGAAGTGAATCACATGGTCCTGGACATACTGGATACCGGTAATAAGGTTCCTGATAATTCTTGCATTATCGGGTATCTTTATCTTCAATGCATCTTCGACCGCTCTCACCGAGGCGGTTGCATGAACCGTAGTTCAGACGCCTCATATACGTTGAGTAAATGCCCATGCATCTCTCGGGTCACGGCCCTTGAGTATGATCTCGATTCCCCTGAACATGGTGCTGGAAGACCAGGCATCAACAACCTTTCCGCCTTCAACCTTTGCCTCAATCCTGAGATGACCCTCAATCCTTGTAATAGGGTCTATCGCTATTTTTGCCATAAAGCACCCCCTTTAGTAATTTTTCCTGATCTCTCTAATACTTCCTTCCTATCACCTTTCATCCTAATCCTCTTATATCCCTTTACCATCACACCTCCTTCATTTAAAGGTATAATTATAATTTCCACATCACCCCCCCAATCATCCTGCATAAAGATAGACCTTCCTGTATACGGGTTTTTCAATACATTAAAAGGTGATTTGCTCAAAATCTTCTCGATATCTTTGTCATCAGGCTCTCTCATCCTGTCATATCTAAAAAGTTGTATCTCGGCATCTATCATATCTACTGCCTCGCCAACTGAATCCTCCCTTAATTCATCCTCATTGAGTGAATATCCATATCGCTCCAGATATTTCTTACATTGAGATACATACGATGGGTCAAGCGCTATCACATAAGCCATAGCATCCAGGCACCTCGCCATCTCACCGCCATCACAATAACCAAGCGCTACGTTGATGGCAATCTCGGGGTTGGCCGGGTCATTCCTGAGACTATCTTCCATATCCCGCAAATCGCCACCCGCTGCAAATACAGGCGCTGTCAGCAAAAAAACCAATATCAATAAGACTGCCTTCAAAATATCTAACCTCATTTTTGCATCCTAAGGTCTTAACGCAACTCCTGCAGGGCTATCTCCCACAGGGATTATTGTAATAAGTGACCTTGTAACCTCATCAAACACATATACACTGTTCTCAGAAGAGGAACTGACAAAGAGCTTATTGCCTGCCCTTGCAATACCCTTTGGTGAATCAATGTAGTAATTCCATTCATTCACATCACTCAAAAATGGATATTCCGAGACCTTTTCCGTACCGGATGAGACATATACCTTATTCCGGTCTACCTCTATGTTGAAGTTTGGCCTGTCGGTAATAATACGACCATATAGTTCTGAATAATCACCAGGGACATTCGGGTCACCAACCCTTATTACCATTAAATCATAGTCATAATCTAATGGATTTCGGATAAGGTCGGACACATAGACAAACGGATCTTCTGAAATAGCCTTCCCCCTGTGAGAGTCCATATCTACCGGTATCTTCCCGACAATCACGCTTTCGATGAATTCATCCGTCACAGGGTCATAGATAAAGACAGGATCATTAATAAAAGATGGAGGTATATGTATGCCTACAAGCACACGATATGCAGAGGCATCTCCAATAGTATGAACAGCCCTCGGTCCCCTGAGTCCGAATATGGTTTTGACCACAGAAAGGGTCCCGGTATCTATAACCGACATGGTTTCTGAATCCAGATTTGTCACATAGACCTTTTTCCCATCAGGGCTCGCCGCAACATCGTACGGGAAATCTCCAACAGGAATGTTCTTAATTACACTCCCGGTCTCAGCATTTATCACAGCCAACCGATTTGCCTCAGAACATGTCACATAGGCATGTCTTCCTCCAGGGCTGAACGCAATCCTCCTTGGCCCGGAAGACACAGGGATATTCTTCTTTACGGTTAGAGTTCCAGCATCAATCACAGAGACCGTACTCCCCCAGTAATTTGCCACATAAATAATGGGCATGCAGAAGTGGAATCTCTTCTCCCAGATGGGTTCAAATAAGGAATTGCCCCCGGATTTGTAGCAACCGCCCCAGTACTGGCCTACATAAGGTGTATAGGTGAACAGGGCAGCCACTGCACAGTTTGCAGGAGTTACATATAAAGGTTCTAATTCAGGACAACCTCCTTCTTTAGGATCATTATCAGTTGTCATTTTAGGTATACCAACACGCCATCCACCCACTGTTTCACCATTACAGAGAGGATAATTCAATTGTTTTTTACCCAAGTACCTTTTAAACTGCCAGGCCGCCCAATCAGTCTGAGCACGCACCGTAGTATGGCGTTCTGGATAATTATATCCTGGATCATAACCCATGATCTTCTTAAGACGCCAATTCGGTAATCTCTTTGATGTTGTAATCGCCCTCTGTTCCTTCTCGAGTGTAAAAATCAATAGCTCAACACTTACACCATTTGTCTGGGCAGCATCCCAGATAAGTTGTGCAGGGTTTATAATGACGCCATCAACATCCTTAAAAGCTTCATTCGCAAGAAAGCTACCGTATCTGTCAAGAAAGGCGTATACATCTTCAGCAGAGCTGAATGTATTGCACCCCGTGAGATACCATTCATTACTCATATACGGCGTATTGTACCGAGGCCCCTGGGCAAAGGAGAGAGAATAAATGGCTATACCCACTATGACAAAAAACATAACAGGAATTACATGTCTCCTAACAGCCATCACCTCACTCCTCTGTCCTGTACGGAGGCACGCAGATTGGCTCATATCTCCTGATCACCTGTCCTCTTTTATCAACCGCCTCTACCCTGTAGCAATGCTCTCTCTCTGTAAGATAGGGGGTGCTGTCTGCTGCTGCACCTGTCAGGAATCCCTTACCAATGGAATAAATCCTCTCCCATGGCCCATCCATTGAGTATGCTCGATAGAAAATATATTTCTCTGCCCTGTCATCCCTTTCCCAGTAAAGTCTTATTCCATAAGGCGGTCCATCATTGATCCCGCTTAAGTCCATCTTCCTATTATCCACCCCAAGATTCAATTCTGCCTTGTAGATAGATACCTTTACAAAAGAACCTTCCCTGCCTCTCACCTTTACCGTCAGTGTATTGTCCTCTTTCAGGTATACATCCTTTGTAACTTTTGAGACCTTCCTGTGAAAATCCTTTGGCGTTACCACTCTCTCTCCATTTAGCCATACAAAACCGTTGTTTACCTGATAACCATCCTTGTTCCCATTTTGCACATTTAGCCAGTATTTCCCTTTCGCTCCAGGTACTGTAAACTGAAACTCCTTCTCCAACGAATGGCCTTTCTCAATTATGACCTTCTCATACCCAAACACCCTCTCACCTGCATATAGAAAAGTTGAACATAAAATAATATTCAAAAATAATGTTAATGAAAGTGTTAATAGCTTCTTAACAGACATTTATTTACCTCCCTCAGTCCTCTGTCCTATACCTCGCACGCAGACAGGCTCATACTTTCTTATGACCCTTCCCTTTTCATTCACTGCCTCTATCCTGTAACAATGCTCTCTCTCTGTAAGATAGGGGGTAACATCCACTGCTGCTCCACTCCAGTAATCGCCAGGAAGATCAAATATCTTTTCCCATGGCCCTTTTGATGAAAATGCACGATAAAAGATATATTCCTTGGTCCCTACCTCTCTGCTCCAGTAAAGGAGGATCCCATAAGGTGGGCCGAGGTTAGAACCTTCCAAATCACAGGTTCTGTTACATACAGGCACATTCAACTCTGCCTTGTAGATGGACACCTCTACAAAGGTACCTGTCTTGCCTTTTACCTTTACCTTTAGTATATTGTCCTCTTTCAGGTATACATCCTTTACAACCCTTGATGTCTTTTTATGAAGTTCCTTGGGTGTTACCACACTCTCTCCATTTAGCCATACAAAGCCATTGTTTACCTCATTGCCTTTCTCATCTCCATTGTATACATATAGCCAGTACTTCCCTTTTTAGCTCCAGACACACTGAACTGAAACTCCTTTTCTGCTAAATGACCTGTCTCTATCACCACCTTTGTCTCTTCAAAGACAACCCCTCCTGACCATGACGTTCCATTAAAAAGCAGAATCATCCCAATAATTACCGAAAATGCTATAAGCCCATGTCTCTTAAACTTCATAACACCAATCCTCCCTCACTCCTCCGTCCTATACGGTGGCACGCAGACAGGCCCATACCTCTTTATTACCTTTCCTCGCAAACCTTCCGGCTCAAGAAAACCCATTTAGAGTTTTTATAATCCCACTTAAAAACACCAAAATATTATTACTCAGCAGATTCTTTATCCTTAGAACCCTTCTTGCTTATAGCCCTGCCGATTCCGTGTATTGCAAGACCGGCCGCCGTTGCTACGGCAAGCCCCGCGCCTATCTTGTCGGCTGTAGATTCGACACCAAAGCCCGGTACATTCGGAAGTCTCCTGTAGAACGGCGACATCTTGTCCCAGAACATGGGCTCGGAACACCCGAGGCATCCATGCCCTGCCTGGACCGGCCAGCTGGTTCCTTCGTTATATTTGACAACCGGGCAATTATGAAAGGTCTCGGGTCCCTTACAACCCATCTCATACAGACACCAGCCGTTCCTGTGGCCTTCATCTCCCCATCGCCTGACGAACTGTCCGGCATCAAAATGGGCCCTTCTCCCACAATGGTCATGGATTCTCTCTCCAAACGCAAACAGCGGCCTGCCGAGGCTGTCAAGATTCGGCAGGGAACCGAATGTCAGAAAATGCACTACTGTAGCCGTCAGATTCTCTACATTCATCGGACACCCGGGAATGTTTACCACAGTGGCGGTGGGAATGACACCCTTGACCCCCACAGCTCCGGTCGGATTCGGATCCGCGGCGGGTATGCCGCCATAAGTAGCACATGTGCCGACCGCTATGGTCGCAAGGGCACTCCCACATACCTCCTTTATAATGTCTACAGCGGACTTTCCACCTATGCAGCAGTAAATGCCTCCATCCTTTACAGGTATGGAACCCTCGACAACCGCTATGTATTTGCCCCTGAAGTTTTTCACAGTATCGTTCTTCGACTTTTCGGCCATATGTCCTGCCGGAGCCATTATGGTTTCATGGTAATCTACCGAAAGCACGTCAAGAATAATTTCTGCGACAGTCGGTTTTGTGGCCCTCAGCAGGGCCTCGGTATCCCCGGCACAATCCTGGAATTCAAGCCAGATGAGCGGCGTCCTCTGTGCCTTCTCAAGCGCTTCGGCTATCTTCGAAGCAAACGTTGAAGGAAGAGCAAGAGCAGCTGCCATGGCCGTACAGAATTTGACAAAATCCCGCCGTGAAACACCTCTTTTCTCGATCTCGGATGAAAAATCCATACTGCCTCCCTTTTCTAGTGATTAACAAGAAAAAACAGACTAATTAGTGTCTGTGTATAAAGTCAATCTCTCTATCTGTCATTCCGGCAGTCCTTAAGCCGGAATCTATTCTTTTCAGTAACTTCTGGATACCCGACTACAGACTTCGGGTATGACAAAAATATAAAACAGCAGTTTATACACAGACTCTAATTATAAATGTAGAATAAAACATGTACAAAAGTACGTTATTAAATTTAGTATCAGTTAGTATTTATATATCAAACTTATCACTAAAAAACACAGTTGTCAACAAATTTTTTATTCTTGTATTTGATGGATTCGTAAAAAGTGTATTAAGGTTCTTCTGTCATTCTGAGCCTGTCGAAGAATCTCTCCCTGACCCCTCCTCTCTCCTCCCCTTGCCAAGGGGAGGATGGGTGGGGCGGTTATCCTGCGCCGGGGGGACAATTTATGACTTTTTACGCATTTGTCAAAGTTGATGGTTTCGTAAAAAGACCCTGATTGTCACCCTGAACTTGTTTCATGGTCTCATAAGTCGTTGATTTATATAGATTCTGAGCCAAGTTCAGAATGACAGAATATAGTATTTCTGACTTTTTACGAGTTCATTAAAGTTAATCTTTAGTCACAATAGGTAACTTCTGCGGGAGCCCCGATTTATCGGGACTCCTGATATTTTTCTTCCGGCCTGACTGAATAAATAAAGGGCGGTTTCAATAGAAAAAATGAGGTTCAGGTTACAAACTTGAACCCGCACAAGAGACGTCTCCGTAAACACCCCAATCCCTAATCCCCCGTTAATGGTAAATGGTCTATAATTGATTTAACAACAATACATTTTGTACTATGTATGCACAACCTGGTCCCATAAAAGGCATAAACCTGCAGATACCTGAAAAAACAGATACCGGAGGATCTTACATGAAGAGCATCGATGAATTGTGTATAAATACCATCAGAATGCTATCTGCTGATGCAGTACAAAAGGCAAATTCGGGTCATCCCGGCATGCCCATGGGCGACGCAGCAATGGCTTATGTATTATGGACAAAGTTTCTCAAACATAACCCCAAAAACCCGTTGTGGCAGAACAGGGACAGGTTTGTCCTGTCTGCCGGTCATGGCTCGATGCTCCTGTACAGCCTGCTTCATTTGACGGGACATAACATATCTTTGAATGATATAAAAGACTTCAGGCAATGGAATAGCAAAACCCCCGGCCATCCCGAATACTGTCCGGAATGCGGTATCGAAACAACCACCGGCCCCCTCGGGCAGGGATTTGCCACCGGCGTGGGAATGGCGATCGCCCAGAAATATCTCGCCGAGATGTTCAATAAACCCGGGAGCAAGCTTGTTGATTATTTTATATATGCCATAACGAGCGACGGCGACATGATGGAAGGCATATCTTCGGAGGCCGCCTCCATTGCAGGGCATTTCGGACTCGGTAAAATTATATATCTGTATTCGGACAACAAGATAAGCATTGACGGTTCCACAGACCTGAGCTTTACAGAAAATGTAGGAGCACGTTTCAGGGCATATAACTGGCATGTTGAGAAGGTAGACGGCAATAATTTAATGGAAGTCGAAGCCGCCATAAGGAAGGCGCAGAAAGAGACAAAGAAGCCTTCCCTTATAATTGCACGGACACATATAGGGTTCGGAAGCCCGAACAGGCATGACACCTCCGGTGTTCACGGTTCCCCTCTGGGTGAAGAAGAACTGAGGCTCACAAAGGAAAATCTTGGTTGGCCCAAGAGGAAGTTCTATATACCAAAAAATGCACTGGCCTGTTTCCGGAAGGCCGTTGCAAAGGGCAGACAGGCAGAAAAAAAGTGGAATGATCTGTACAGGAAATACAAGATGAAATATCCAGCCCTTGCAAAACAGTGGAATATGATGCAGAAACGGAATAACGGATCAGAATACAGGAATTACTTCCCCATGTTTAAACCTGAAGACGGGCCCATGGCAACACGAAGTGCATCCGGCAAGGTGCTCAACCATATAGCTGATTATCTTCCACAACTTATCGGCGGGTCGGCGGACCTTACACCGTCAAACAATACTTATCTCAATAAATATCCTGATTTCGGCACAAAAAAAGGAGGCAGGAATCTTCACTTTGGTGTCAGGGAACACGCAATGGGTGCAATCCTTAACGGTATGGCCTTAAGCAAAATGCTCATACCTTACGGAGGTACATTCCTTATCTTTTCGGACTATATGAGACCGGCAATAAGGATTTCGGCCCTTACGGGATCACAGGTTGTCTATGTCTTTACTCATGATTCCGTAGGTCTCGGTGAAGACGGCCCTACACATCAGCCCATAGAGCATCTCCCCAGTCTCAGGGCGATGCCCGGTCTTACGCTCATCCGTCCTGCCGACGCGAATGAAACATCGGTGGCATGGCAGGTCGCCCTTGAACACAAAGACGGTCCCGTCGCACTCATACTCACCCGCCAGAAACTCCCCGTTATTAACAGGAGGAAATATTCATCTGCCACCGGTGTAAAAAAAGGTGGATACATTCTGGCCGGATGCAAGGGCAAGCCACAGATAATTCTTATAGCCTCAGGTTCCGAAGTCCCGCTTACCATCGAAGCATATAAAGAGCTTTCGAGGGAAAAGAAAAGGGTACGGGTGGTCAATATGGCATCATTCGAGCTCTTCGAACAGCAGAGCACGGCATATAAAAATAAAGTTCTGCCTCCCGATGTTGAAAAGAGGCTTGCCATTGAGGCAGCTTCCTCACTGAGCATGTATAAATACGTCGGGTTGAAGGGTGATGTTATAGGCATCGACCGATTCGGCGCCTCTGCCCCCGCAAAGATAATATTTGAAAAATTCGGTTTTACGGTGAATAATATAGTCAAAAGGGCAAAGGCCCTTCTGTCTTCATAAGGAGATACCATGAACGTCGTCATCGGCGCAGACCACGGCGGATTCACACTTAAAGAAGAACTCAGGCCGTTTATCGAGAAACTTGGACACACCGTTACAGATGCAGGGGCATACTCCGATGAATCCTCGGATTACCCCGACTTTGCGGGACTCGTTGCAGAAAAAATAATGGACAACAAGGCCGACCGGGGCATTGTCATCTGCGGAAGCGGCGTAGGCGCCTGTGTGGCGGCAAATAAATTTCCGGGGGTGCGGGCTTCGGTATGTCACGACACGTATTCAGCGCACCAGGGAGTGGAACACGATGACATGAATGTCCTTTGCATAGGCGCAAGAATAATCGGGACTGCGCTGGCACACGACATCGTAAGGTCATTCCTCGATGCGAAGTTCGCCTCAGATGTCGAGCGTTACAGGAGAAGGCTCAACAAGGTTCTGGATATAGAGAAGAAATACTCGACCGGCAAATAACAGCCAAACCTCTTCTCCTTTCCAGCAATTCTTCTGTTGTAACTTATCCGTGGTTATTTTTGTCTTTAGTCCGTGTCCGTCCGTGGCTGAAAGAGTCTTTTCTTTCTTTGCCGCAGATATACGCAGATTGATACAGATTTAAATGACTTTTATATTTTTCTATCTGCGTTTCTCTGTGTAAATCCGCGGCTGAATATATTCTTTAAGTCCCTTCTTCAGCCTTTTCTTAAGTCTGTGCCTCTCCGTAGATGAAAGAGTCTTTTCTTGTTTCTGCGGCTTTGTCTTTCCGTGGCGCCACCGCCTCTCTCACACCTTCATATGCCACATGGGCAGGCCGAGCCGCCGCCTTTTGCTCTCACCGCTGAACAGTGATGTTTTCCTCTTTGCAACATCGCCCCTTTCCCCTTCATGCCGGACCTGCACTTTCGCGGGCAGACTCGTGCCGTGCTGAACCGTGTGCTTGCCGTACCGGGCCGACAGACGGTCAACACCGCTGTAGATACGGGACATCTTCTCAATCATAGTCACATCGTCAAAGAGGGTGTACTGCACCCGGTCCTCCGGCACCAGCCCCCCCAGTACCACACCCGTCAACCGGTAGAGGCCCTGCGGACGAAACAGGAAGTCAAAACCCTCCCGCAACAGCCCGAACAGCTCCGACGGGTAGGCCGTGGGCCGGTTCAGCTTCATCTCCAAACCCGCCTCCCGAAAGTCCTGTCTCCTCAAAAAGACAATGAGCCGTGTAGCAGCGAGTTTATGGCGGCGCAGCTTGATACAGGCATTCTCAAGATTTTTTGAAAGCTGGGCAAAGACAAAGTCTTTATCATCCGAAGGAGGCGTAAAGGTCCTTGTCTTGCTTATAGACTGGTAACTGCTTTTAGATTCTCTGACAACAGGATACACACTCCTCCCGTTCAACTCATGCCAAATCTCCAGGTAAGGCTTGGAAAAGTACCTTTTGATAAAGGCCTCGTCCTTTCTCGCAAACTGCAGTGCGGTTCTTATGCCCAGCTTTCCGAGGTATGCCGATGTGTTAGGCCCTATGCCCCAGACCTTCTCAACAGGCAATCTTTCAAGGTAAATATGTATATCCCCGCCCGGTATCATGGTAAGGCCGTGAGGTTTTCTGAGTTTTGAACCGATCTTGGCCAGTACCTTTGAGAGGCTTACGCCGACCGACACCGTTATCCCGAGTTCAGTCTCGACTGTCTTCTGTATCTTTTGAGCTATCATCCCGTAGGAACCATGAAGGCTTCTCCTCAGACCGGTGACATCGGCAAAGGCCTCATCTATGGAGTATTCCTCCACGTCCGGTGAGAAACGTCTGAGTATATCGAACATCCTTACGGAAAAGAGGCTGTAGGTCTCATAATCCGAGGGGACAATGACTGCATCGGGACAGACCTTCCTGACTTCAAACAGCCTCATCCCTCTCCGCACCCCCCGTGCCTTCGCCTCATAACTGAGGGCAGCAACAATACCCCGCTCTTTACCGGTAATAACCGGCTTCCTTCTCAATCCGGGATGGATCGCCTGCTCACAGGACGCAAAGAAAGCATCGGCGTCCAGGTGAAGGATCGCCTGCGGCCAGGAACGTATGGTTAAAGGTTTGGGTTCCATAAATACAATATCTTTTTAATCACAAAGAGCAAAATCCAAAATAAATGAACACCGGTTTTTTGAATTTCTCTGCTTGCATTTTTCATTTTCAGTAGTCCGTGTTTATCCGTGTCAATCAGCGAAAAAAAATGTTTTTTCTCTGTGTTCTCCGGGCGCTCCGTGGTAAACAAGTTCCTGTCTTCTTTTTACCGGTACTTACGCACCACCGCCGTAACCACCCCTCCTATTCTCAGCTCGTTTCTCGGCCTGATCGGTTTGTACCGGGGATTTGCCGGCAGGAGGGTTACACTGTTTCCTCTCCTTCTCAGATACTTCATGGTCCATTCACCGTCAACTTCCGCAACAACTATATCCCCGCTCCTGGGAGTCTGCCCCTTGTCTACCAACACCATATCACCGGGAAGTATGCCCGCGCCGGTCATGGAATCCCCCGATACCCTGAGCATAAAGGTGGCATCACGGTTCCGGATGAGGAGTTCGTCGAGTGAGAGCGTATCTGCCAGTTCCTCCTCTGCCGGGCTCGGGAACCCCGCCTTCACTGTACCCAGCATCCTTACAGGGAATGCTATCGAGCCTGGTATGAGCCTGCCCTTTCCGTCTCTTCCGAGAACCCTGAGCCTTTCCAGTTTCAGGACGAGCTTCGAAACTGCATTTTTGGAACGCAACCCTGCAAGCTCTCCGATCTCCGAAAAACTCGGCATCCTGCCCGTCCGGTCGTAAAACTGTGCTATCCCGCCGATCCGGGAGCGCAGTTTTTCGTCTCTTGCATCTCTCGTCATACATATAGTATAAGGTGAACGATTGTTCACTGTCAAGCAGAGCACAGGAATAAAGTGCAGCCTTCAGTGTTGGAAAATATTTACACACATGCGTTAAAATGGCCATGGTGCCTTTCCCCTGTTACCGGGGACTTACAGATAATATAAAATTAAAGTTCTTTCGTAATAAAAAAGAGGGAAAAGATATGCATAACAGAATACGCCCTGTTACCAAGATAACGCGTCCTGTTTCCGTGGGAGCTTATCCGAGGGATCGGCTGTTTGACAGGCTGGACCAAAAACTTGACCGGCCCGTGGTATACGTGTCCGCTCCTGCCGGTTCCGGCAAGACAACACTGATCACAGGTTATATAGAGGCACGTTCGCTTCCCTGTATATGGTACCGTATAGACCGGGGTGATGATGATATAGCCGCTTTTTTCTACTACATGGGACTGGCCGCAAAAAAGGCCGCTCCCCGGAAGAGAAAACCCCTGCCGCTCCTGACCCCGGAATACAGGCATGACGTTCCGACATTCACCCGGCGTTATTTCGAGGCCCTTTTGGGCAGGCTGAAACCACCATACATGATGGTATTCGACAACTATCATGAGGCGCCGGAACAATCACTCTTTCATAAAGTAATACAAAACGGACTCGATACAATTCCAGCAGGCATTAATGTCATCCTGGTAAGCAGGAATAACCCTCCCCCGGCGCTGACCCGTATGAGGGCAAATAACATGATGGACCTGCTGGGCTGGGATGATATCAGGCTGACGGATGAAGAAACCCGTGGAATCATCAACCTTCAGGGACGAAGGGCATTTTCTGAACGGGAGATTCAGCGCATATGCAGGATTACAAAGGGCTGGGCAGCAGGACTCATACTGCTGATCGAAAGAAGCAGAACGAAAAGCACCGAAACATACCCGGCAGGTAATTATACCCTGTACGAGATATTTGATTATTTCGCAGAGGAAATCTTCAACGGGATGGACGAATCAACCCGGGACTTCCTGCAGCGGACGGCGTTTCTGAAGGAGATAACCCCTCAACTGGCAATGCAGATCACCGGCAGCGGGGACGCCGAAAAGATACTTGCACGGCTGCATGCAGGAAACTATTTTACAGAGCGGCATCATCAACCGGATGTCACCTATTGTTATCATCCTCTCTTCAGGGAATTCCTGTTAAGCAGGGCACGGGACATGTACGCGGATACCGATATCATCAGGATACACAGGAAATCGGCTTTACTTCTTGAGAAGGCCGGGAATATCGAGGAAGCCGCATCCCTTTATATCGATGGCAGTGGATGGAAATCTCTTGCCGCGCTTATTGCCGGCCACGCCCGGTCGATGGTTATGCAGGGGAGGGACAGGACTCTCCGGGAATGGATATCCGCCCTGCCGGATAATATTATTACAGGGTCGCCATGGCTGCTCTACTGGACAGGCGTGTGCCGTATGGCAAGCGGTCCGGCTGAGAGCCGTTCATTCTTTGAACATGCTTACAGACTCTTCATAGAAAGAAAAGACATGAATGGTGCGCTGATGTCATGGTCGGGTGTGGTTGAGACCTATCTGCATGAGTTGGGTGATCTCAGGCCGCTTGATCGATGGATATCCATTCTGGACGGAATATTGGGCAAGAGACCTGTCTTCCCGTCGGCCGAAGTGGATGCCTGCGTAACGGCAAGGATGTTCGGGGCGCTCGCCGTCAGAAAACCGTGGCACCCGCAATTCCCAATGTGGATGGAAAAGGCCGTTACAGCTCTGAATACATGCCCCGACACTTCTCTCAGGATGCTGACAGGGTTTTATCTTCATACCTTTGCGATATGGACGGGCGATTATCCGCAGGCGGAGTATATCGTCGGGAGACTGAAGGACGTTGCCGGGAGCGCAAATGCATCTCCCCTTGCCGGCATTACACTCAGGATGGCCGGAACATGGGCATGGCTGTCGGGCTCCTGTGACGCATCTCTCCGCGCAATGTCGGACGGTCTTGCCATGTCCGCCGAAACGGGCGTCCACATCTGGGACTACCTGCTCATGGTGCAGGGGGTAGCGGCCTCGCTGTCTTCGGGAGATATTGAAAAGGCCGGCGACCTGCTCGGGAGGATGGGCAACGTAGAGGAGAATGGCCGCCTCCTGGACAAATTCTATTACCACTATGAGCTCTCATGGTATTTTCATCTGAAAGATGACCTGCCCCGCGCGCTGATGCATCAGGAGAAGGCGCTGAAACTTGCAGATGCGACAGGGCTGCACTACGCAAAGGCCCAGAGCAATCTTGCAATATCCCACCTGCTGCACAAACACGGTAATTATAGTGAGGCCGTAAAACACCTGAACAGAAGCATGCGGATATCCAGGCGCATGAAGAGCCGCTCCATCGAATTTCTGTGCCTGCTCACAAGGGCACATATCGCCTTTAACAGCGGAAGAGAAGGCTCTGCCCGCGCAAATCTCCGGAAGGCCATGAGTCTCGGACGGGAGAAGGGGTATGTCAACTTTTCGTGGTGGCATCCGGCGTTCATTTCCAGCCTTTGTGTCAGGGCGCTTGAGCTCGATATCGAGACCGGGTATGTACAGAATCTTATCAGCCGGCGACGGCTGACCCCGGATGACCCGCCGGTGCATATTGCCAAATGGCCCTGGCCCGTAAGAATCCGCACCTTCGGGCATTTTGAAATCATGAAGGATGGCGCCCCCGTCCCGTTTGCGGGAAAGACGCCGAGGAAACCGATAGAACTCATCAGGGTATTGATCGCATTGGGCGGGGTGAACGTGGACGAGGGCCGGCTGTGCGACATCCTCTGGCCGGATGCGGACGGCGATGCGGCGCACAAGAGCCTTGAGGTCACGATCACACGTCTCCGGAAGCTTTTAGACAAACGAGATGCCATCCTCTTCGGCAACGGTCATATAACAATAAACATACGCTGTTGTTATATCGATACACACGCCTTTGAAGACCTCATCGGAAAAGCCGATGCCGCGGAAGATGAAGGCCGGAGCGACCGGTACACTCAGTATGTCAGGGATGCACTCGATCTTTACAAAGGTCCCTTTTTAGCCGATGAGGCGGGGTCGTGGATCATATCTCCGCGTGAACGGCTGCGCGACAAATTCATCCGCTGCACCGGAAAGCTCTGCCTGTTGCTCGAAAAAAGCGGGAAATGGGAAGAGGCCGCCGCCCGCTATCTCAGGGGGCTGGAGGCGGACGACCTCATCGAAGAATTTTACAGGGGGCTTATCTTCTGCTATGGCGCACTCGGTCACGGAACACAGGCCGTGTCCGCATACCGCAGGTGTGTCACTACGCTCCGTTCCTGCGGCATGGACCTGTCGCCCGTTACGGAAAAGGTCTATAAAACCGTTCTGAAGTCCGGCAAAACTGGATAGGCAGAGGAGTTCCATTTGCCATTCGCCGGACCCTCACAGACTAAAAAACTTAATAGGCCGCAGATATACGTAGATTGAAACGGATTGATCTTCCCTCTGGCTCCGCCACCGGTAATCTAATGCAGGGTTTCTTGCATTATTATATTCGCTCACTTGAGCCCATGGCAAGCTGCGGGGTATCCATAAAATCTTCCCCTCCCTTGAGGGGAGGGGATTAAGGGGAGGGTGAATAGAACATTATTTTTCACCCCCACCCCCGCCCTCCCCCCTCAGAGGCTGTGTCATAATTGTCATCCTGAACTTGTTTCAGGATCTATAAAAAACGTAGCATATTGAAAATACGAGATTCTGAAATGAATTCAGAATGACATCATATGCGTTTTCGGAATTATGACACAGTCTCTCAAGGGAGAGGGTGTCTTCTGTCTTTTCAAATTGTATTAATCTGCTTATCTGTGTTTATCCGTGTAAATCAGCGGCTGAAAAATCTTTTTTGCCACAGACTTTCACAGACTTTTTTAAAGACTCTTTCTTCTTTTTAAAACCATAATACAGCCCTTTTTTCTTATCTTTCAGTCTGTGTCCGTCTGTGGCCGATAAGTCTTTCAGTCTTTCCTTCAGCCTTCAGCAGAAGAAGGTCAGACCGGTATCTGTAGGTAATCTGTAGGTGGTCACGTGTTAAGTTAATAAATATGTGCGGGAGCGTTTCGCGAAACATGGGAGACAACCGGGAGATGGAGAGTTACATAGTCCGTATATACCGCCGCAACAAAGATGAACTTCAGGGGCTTGCCGGTATAGTGGAGAGTGTGAGGATGGAGGAAAGGATACCCTTTTCAAACCTCGGCGAACTCTGCCGGATCCTGGAGAACGGACCGTATTTTCAAAAGGATAATGCACCGCGCACAAAGAAGAAAAAGGGAAGACCCGCAGATGCGGGATAATTTTAATCGGGTGGATTCCCCCGGCCGGGTGCCGGGATCGTCCATCCATCATAAGGAGGCAATATGAAAAAGAGAGGGTTGATGTTTCTTGCAGGCATGTTCCTGCTCTCGCTCGCGGTCATACTCACCGGCTGCGGGGGAGGGGGCAGCAGCAGTACGACCTACACGGTAGGCGGTAATGTAACCGGACTTGCATCTGGAGAATCCGTGGTGCTCCGGAACAACGGAGGAGACGACCTGACGGTAGCAGCGAACGGCATATTCACCTTTGCCACGGCCATTGCAGACAGCGCAGGCTACAGTGTGACGGTAAAGACCCAGCCGCTTCAAGCAAACTGTGTGGTCACAAACGGCAGCGGGACGGTTTCTGGTGGTAATGTAACGAATGTCGTCGTAACCTGCACATCCGTCACGATCAGCGGTACGGTTGTTTATTCGCCCGATACCGGTCCTGATGTTCCGCTTGCCGGGATACCCATCGAGGCGAGGAATCCATCGGACGACTCGGTAATTAACAGCACAACCACCGATACAGCCGGGGCATACTCCGTCACCGTGCCGCCAAACCAGGATTTTTATCTCCATGCAACCGGCACAACTATCGGCAGCACGACCTATGTTTCCGAAAATCTCCAGATCGAAAATGAGACAGCGGACAGGCCGGCGATAAATATTTACATGATTGATGATGTTATGGTAGGACAGGTGGCCGGTGTAATAGGTGGTAATGCCACCACGGATGCAATATTCGCCATGGATGTGGAGGACGGCAGCAGTACAGGCATAGCAGGTGTCACCGTGTCCGCATCACCGCCAATAACGAATATCTGGTACAACCAGGACGGCACCGGAAGCAACTTTTCCATAACCCCACCCACCACTGTTAATAACGGCCCGTCGGTTGTGGGATACGTCTCTGCACCCGGCAGCAATGGCACCTACACGTTTAACATGACCGGAAGCACATCCGGCATGACCATTGACAATCCCTTCAGGCTCAGGCTCATCCCGGGCGAGATAAGCGAGCC
>BDTO01000021.1 GCA_002897855.1 bacterium BMS3Bbin05 | reverse complement strand
CTTCTATAATATCTGTAAATTCTTCAACATGCATTAATTTCAAAGGTCTTTTATCATGGGTGTAACATCCTTCAATGAGACCTTCCTGATGCTCATAGAAACGCCTCTCTACATCGTTGGTTACACCGGTATAATAACTGCCATGGTTCGACAAGCTCACCATGACAAGCTCACCATGACAAGCTCACCATGACAAGCTCACCATGACAAGCTCACCATGACAAGCTCACCATGACAAGCTCACCATGACAAGCTCACCATGACAGGCTCACATTTACCCACTTGGAATGAGAAAGAATCAAATAAATATTGTTCTTTGAATTTTGATGTTTGTATTTGTTTAGAATTTTTGTCACGGTTTTTTGCGGTGAATGCATCCCGGTTCGGCAGATTCGGGAGAGGTAATGATACTTGACAGCGTTCCCGACAAGAGGTTGCAGTTCCTTCATTTCTCAGTTGCCCTGATTACTGCTGAAAAGACAATGAATAAAGCAGCGGACAGGGCGGCGGTTGCGGCGCCGAAATAAAATGTTGCGGATGGGGAAACATTATCCCACAGCCATCCGCCCATCAGGCTTGCCGGAAACATGGCGAGCCCTGTAACTGTGTGGTAAGCGCCGAAGGCGGTAGCCTTGAAATCAGGAGGTATCATGGTCGCGATAAATGCTTTCTGTACGCCTTCGGTCAGGCCCATGCATAGTCCGTAAAGGGCGAAGAGAATCCAGATGGTACCGGTATCCGATACAACCGCAAATCCATAATAGAGGAATGCGAACAAAAGGAATCCAAGCAGGATGACCCTCTTCATTCCGAAGCGGTCTGCGACTATCCCCGCAGGAATGGAAGAGAGAGCATAAACGGCATTGAAAAGGAGGTATACCAGTGGTATCACTGCGACAGAAATACCTGTCTGCTGAGCCCTGAGTATCAGAAAAACATTACTCGAATTGCCGATTGCGAATATCGCGGCAATTCCAACGAAAAAGATGAATCTGCGGTCAAAATGTTTTAAGGAAAGGCTTTGTTTGGCCGAAGGTGCGGTTTGCGGCTTCTTTTTTTCGGTGATGAATAAAATGATCAGGAATACAGCGATGATGCCGGGTATCATGGACAGCCAGAAAATCGGCCGGTAGTGGTTTGAGAACAACCCGAGGAAAAAGAGAGCGAGGGCCGGCCCGACCACAGCGCCCATGGTATCCATAGCCCGGTGCAGACTGAATGCCCTTCCAAGGAAAGCCGTATCGGTCGATTCGGCAATAATGGCATCCCGGGGTGCAGTGCGTATACCCTTGCCGAACCTGTCCATGAAGCGTGAACCCAAAACCTCATGCCAGCCGGAGGCGAGCGCGATAAACGGCCTGCTCAGTGTGGATATGCCGTATCCGGCAACCATCAGCCATTTTCTGTTACCGATCCTGTCGGAGTACCATCCGGAAAATACCTTAAGAAGACTTGCCGTAGATTCGGCAATGCCTTCAATCAGGCCGATTACCGATTTGTTTACCCCAATTACATTTGCAAGGAACAACGGTACGAGAGGATAGATCATCTCGGAGCTTATGTCCATAAAAAAACTTACCAGTCCTGCAATGGTAACGTTTTTTCCGAAGCCGAAAAAAGCCCTGTCTTTATTCATAGATATCGATGTGGTTCCCGTCCCGCTCGAAGTATCCGGTAATCCATGTTACGTTAAAGGCAACCCGTAGAAGCGGGGCAATTAGAATCGCAAAGTGGCCTTCATCCTTTTTGGATGCAAAAGGAGGTCAAGTGCGTCTACGGTGGAGTTTACAATGATATCAGCCTTTCTTATCGCTTTTGTCGCACAGCCTTCTCTGAGGCATACTGCTATTCCGACCCTTGCAGCCTTGAGCATCCTGCGGTCGTTGTTCCCGTTGCCCAAAGTGACTACCTTTATCCAGCCAAGTAATTCCACGTATTTTTCTTTTTGGAGATTGTGGTCTTCTCCCTTGAGTATGTGGATTGAGCAGTTTATCCCTTCAAGTTCTTCTCTTGCCTTGCCAAAGGTATCGGCTGTAAGGACGTGAATCCTGATTGATTCCGAAAGGCGGTTAAGCCGTTCCGCGGCCCCCTCACAGAGTTTGCCGTCTTCCGATAGTGTCCCTGTAAAGTCCGAGACGAGGTGCTCAAGCTCCACCATCCCGAAGCCGGGGATGTCAATACCGATCATTTCCGGCCCTCCTTATCAAGAGATTGTTCTATACTTTTTGAGCGGACGAATGACATTAGTAAAAGTATATAATAACAAACACATAGAAAAAAATACGCATTTATCCGCAGCTGAAAAAGTCTTTTCTTTCTTTGCCACTGAGCCATTGAGCCTGTCAGTTTTCCGGCATTTATTCCTTCACGCAATTTACTGAAGAGCCGTTCGATGTGCCTGAGATAATAAAGGCGGTTTACTTATCAATGCTCCCATGAAAGACTTTTTCCACTTCATCCAATATTTTCTTGTGTGCAGCAGGAGAGCCTGCAACGATATTCCCCGTTTTGAGATAATCGTTTCCTCCACCGAAATCAGTAATGATCCCTCCCGCCTCCTCAATTAAGAGGCTTCCGGCGGCTATATCCCACGGGCTGAGACCTATCTCAAAAAATCCGTCGCATCGACCGGATGCGAGATATGAAAGATCCAGGGCGGCGGAGCCGGCCCTTCTAAGATCGCTGACCATTTCAAAAATATTTCTGAAGAGGTTCAGGTATTTGTCCATGAACTCTTTTTTTCTGAAGGGGAACCCCGTTGCAACAAGACTTTCGGAGAATTCCGGTATGTCTGATACATGTATCAGATCACCATTCAGGAAAGCGCCCTTGCCTCTCTGAGCAGTGAAGACTTCCTGCCGTACGGGGTCATATACAGTTCCTGCAATGATATCCCCTTTATGAGCGAGTGCGATGGAAACCGAGAAGACCGGAAAACCGTGTATGAAGTTTGTTGTACCGTCAAGCGGATCGATTATCCATTGGTAATCGCTATCAGTATCCTGATGTGCTGATTCCTCGGCCAGGAAGTTATGATCCGGAAAAGTCTCTTTTATGGTTTTGATTATTACTTCTTCGGACTCTTTATCGACGCGCGTTACAAAATCAGCAGCCATTTTGATCTTTATATCTTCACGGGAAAGTTTTCCAAGATTTTTCATTATAATGCCACCCGCGAGAGATGCGGCCTTTGTTGCAGTTTCCAGAAAATCTTTGTAATGAGTTGAAGTCATGAATTACTATATAACATATTTGTCCAAAATAAATATTTACAGAAAGGGGAGTGCCACATGACAAACCGTCCAAGCCGTTTGAACAGTTTGGATCTCTGGAACCGTATCTGGCAGGTGTTGTTATTGTGTTTTTTTTCAGCATTCCGCCTTCCATCACGGGCGAATACTGAAATATTTTGGACAGCTGAGATGATCAATAATATCAGAAATTTGTAATGAGTGACATATATTGTCATACATATTGGGAAACTTTCCATGAAAATATGAATGTTCTTTAAAAGAATCAATGATTACACAGTGTTAAGGATGTCATAACCGGTATGTACAGACATCCTGCCGGGTACATTTCTTGCTTTTAAATTTTGTTATGAAGTCAGGTTTGAATAGTGAGTACACAAATATGTTATGGCAAGTGCTAATCATGACAGTGATCAACCGGTGCATTTCGAATGTTCATTTGTGCAGATTTCTGTGCTATACTCATACAGTACTTTCCGGGCGCATTTCTTATCTGGGGATTAAATGATTTCAGACCTGTTTGCCGACAGAGAAGAGAGAAACAGGAAGGCTATCCTCAGGGGTATCTATGAGGATAATCTCTTTGTTATGGGCAAGAGAAAGCGTGTTGCCCGATACAGACGATTGAACCCTGTTTTAAAGGGCGGAGCCATATTTGTCTTCGTCATTTTTTTTATTCTTACCGGCAGATTCAGCTCATCGGATCCGGCAAACTTCATCGAAGGTCATGACAGTCTGTACGGCTCTGTTGCTCCGGTCCCGCATGAAGTGAGTGAAACCCCTTCCGGAAATGAGGATAATGTTGACTCTTCCTACTTCAATTATCTGCTTTCGAATTCCAGCGAGTCTCTGAAAAATCTTTTTGGTTTCAAGGTTAAGACGATTGTCATTGATCCCGGCCATGGTGGAGACGACCCGGGAGCTATCGGTACAATGCAGACCAGGGAGAAGGATATAACCCTGGATATAGCAAGGAGGCTTAAAAAACGGCTGTCAAGATTCAAGAATTACCAGATATATATGACCAGGGAGACAGATGTTACAATGCCTCTGGATGAGAGAATAAAGTTTGCGAATGCCCATAATGCAGACCTGTATATCTCAATACACATTAACTACGTTCCACGCAAACCGATTAATCTAATCGAGACTTATTACTTCGGAACGTATACAGACAAAGATACACTGAAACTTGCAGAAAAAGAAAATGAAGGGGCACAATATACATTGAGCGCATTTGACAATATTTTGCGCAAGATCGGTAATACCATGAAGTTTCAGGAATCAAGAAGGCTGGCTGCCTCCATTCAGAAAAGCCTTTTTGAAAATATAAGCAAAGAAAACAATCATATACTTGACTATGGGATAAAAACAGCGCCATTTATCGTTCTTTTGGGTGTGAATGTCCCAAGTGTCTTAACAGAGATTTCATGCATAAGCAACAGGGAGGAAGAGAAGAAACTCACTTCCGGGCTGTACAGGGAGGAAATTGCCAGCTATCTGGATGAAGGGATAGTCGGATATCTCAATGAAAACCCGGATAAAGGAGATGCCAGGTATGCAGCAAGATGAATCGAAGACAGGAGAGGGTGTCCTTTTCGTAGGAATCGATCTCGGAACATCGAGCAGTGCTATTTCGGCGGGTAATGGTGAACTGAAATGGGTTGAGAGTTATGTCGGGTGGCCGAAGGATTTTATTGCTGCAAAGGTTGTCGGCAAGCCTGTCCTTTTTGGAATGGATGCATTGAAGAACAGATTGTCACTGGACCTTTACCGTCCGCTTGAGAAGGGTTTTTTAAAGGAGGGTACGTCAAAGGATGAAGAGGCTGTCAGGGAGCTTATTCACCATCTGGTTAAACTTGTGAAGCCCCTGAAGGGACAGAAGATACATGCTGTTGTCGGTGTGCCTGCCGAATCATTCAAGGTGAATAAGCTTGCCATAAGAAAGGCCGTATCGGGATATGCGCATTCATTAATGGTGGTTTCAGAGCCTTTTGCAGTTGCTTATGGTCTAAATCTTCTGAATAATGCAATGGTTATAGATATAGGAGCCGGTACGGTTGATTTCTGTATAATGCATGGCACTATTCCATCGGAAGATGACCAGAGTACCATTTTGAATGCGGGGGATTATATTGATCAGCAACTGTACAACTTCCTTGTAGAGAAACATCCTGATTCCACGTTTAATATGAATATGGTAAAGATGTTTAAGGAGCATCACGGTTTTGTCGGTGATTCCGGCGACGCCGTTAAGGTCGAAATACCTGTAAAGGGAAAACCTGTTGTGCACGACATAACCGCCGAGGTAAAGCGTGCATGCGAGAGCATCCTGCCCGCCATAATGGAAACGATTACCGAGATGATTGCAAAGTTTGATCCCGAGTACCAGGCCGGCATAAGAGATAATATCGTACTTGCCGGTGGGGGAAGCCTGATAAAGGGCATACGTGACTATATTGAGACAACATTGCGGAATGAATATGGTTCGTGTTCGGTCAGAGCTGTTGATGATCCCCTTTTTGCAGGGGCAAAGGGTGCCCTTGCGCTGGCTGAAGATATGCCGATAGGATACTGGGACCAGATGTAGACTGTATTTTCCGTAAATTTCCCGGCATGTTGCGGGTATGGTTCATACGTATTTCCAATTATTCCAACTCGGCTCGTTTATTTTATTATCCTTTTACGCATAAGCCTGAAGCTGAATGGCGTGAGGACAAATACTGCAATAATCGTCCATACGGTATCCCATTTTACGTCCATGATATTCCCGGCAGCAAACGACCTCATAATATTTACCAGATGATAAAGCGGCGTGAAGAATGCTATTTTCTCAACTACCGGGGGGAGGGAATCGAGCGGGAAGAAGATCCCCGAAAAAAGAAACATTGGAGTCATGAAGAGGGTGAAAAAATAGTTGAATGAATCTATCCCCGGTACCAGCGCCGTAAATATTACCGATATCCCGGCGAATATCAGCCCGACTGTAAAGAGAAACGGGATAGTGAGTATGATTAAAGGAGAATCGACAAGTCCGAAAAGAGAGATAACTATTATGATGATCGTGCCGTACAGCACACTTTTTGTTGCCCCCCAGATCAGTTCACCCAGTATAAGGTCATTAATATTTACGGGCGTTGCAAGAATTGCATCGAATGTTTTCTGGAAGGTCATCCTGACATAAGTGCCGTAAGTGCATTCGTAAGCTGCGGCGAACATGGCGGAGGATGCCACGATACCCGGCGCGATGAATTTAATGTAAGGCACGCCGTTTATTTCCTTTACGAATGCGCCAAGGCCAAGGCCCATTGCAACAAGATACATGACGGGCTCAATGAAATTCAGAGCCAGACTTGACTTGTAGAGTTTGGTATAGACTGTGAAGTGGCGCTGCCAGACCCTGAAGGCCCTTTTTATTTTCATCCTGCTCACCTAATCGGTTACGAGCTTTCTTCCTGTAAGTTTAAGATATACCTCTTCAAGATTCACGCCATGAGTATTCACGAGATGCTCCGGTGTATCAGTCGTCACAATCTTTCCGGCATCCATTATCGCTACCCTGTCGCAGAGTTTCTCGGCTTCTTCCATGTAATGAGTAGTGAGAATGAGAGTTGTCTTGTTTGCTTTCAGGTGGTTGAGGTTATCCCAGACGGAATGTCTGCTGCGGGGGTCAAGCCCTGTGGTGGGTTCGTCCATGATAAGTAATTCAGGCCTGTTCATCAACGCCCTTGCAAGAAGCAACCTGCGTTTCATCCCGCCAGACAGGCTTTTGATGGTTACATTTGCTTTTTCTCTGAGCTCTATAAAGTCAAGGAGTTTCCATGCAACTGCTGCAGAGTCTCTTTTGGCGATGTCGAAGTATCGCGCATAAACGGTCAGGTTTTCAAATACAGAAAGGTCGGGGTCAAGATTATCGTCCTGCGGCATAACGCCGGTTCTGGACTTTATAATGCCGGGGTCTTCTGTTACATCGATATCGAATACCCTGACTGTACCGGATGTCGGTGGCATGAAACAGAAGATAATGCTCATGGTGGTGGTTTTCCCGGCGCCATTCGGCCCGAGAAAGCCGAAACATTCACCCCGGGTAATTTCAAATTCAATGTTGTCGACAGCCCTCAGGCCGCCATAATCTTTTATCAGACCTTTGGCAGTAACGATGTTCATATGTGCAAGCCGAGAATACCGGAAAGGGCTTTAAAGTCAATGCTTCCCCTGACAACTGAGTATGCCCTTTTCAGCTTGGCCGGTTCTTTAAGATGGGTCTTTCCAATAGTGGATTCGATTTTTTTTACTGCGCTGAACGTATCAAGATTTACCGAGATTACCGGAACTCCCGTAGCTTCGGCCCTGCTGAGAATAACGTCGTTTGAGTATATCCCGCCGGTCAGGATCAGACATTTTGTTGACGTCTCGAGCGCCGCCAGTTGTATGTCCGAGCGGTGGCCACCCGTCAGAACAGCCTTGTTGGGTGTGCGCCTGAAATATTTCAGCGCATTGCTTACATCCATGGCGCCCACAAGATAATGTTCTACAAGTTCGTCAAGCCTGTTTTCACAACAGAGCACTTTACCGTTCAGGGCGGTCTTGAGCTGCCTTATGGATACGGAGCCCAGCACAGTATCCTTTTTTATTACGCCGAATACATTTACGCCCTTCCTTCTCAAAAAAGGCTTGACCGTTTTCCTGAGATAATCCGTTTCGACCGGCGGCACCATATTTATTACTGCGCCGATGAACCTCTTGCCCAATATATGTGCGGTTCCAAGGATTTCATTAATAGTATCTTCTCCCTTCCATGGCTCAACCATGAGTACTTTTGCATTTACCGCCTTTACAATATCAAGGGCATTAGCACCAACAATCGATCCGTCAAATATATTTGAAGCCCCTTCTATGAGAACGATGTCCCTTCCCTTGATTTCCTTTATTGCCTTTATGACATCTGCGGACAGTTCGGTCTTTTTTGTTATAGCCCTGCGCATCATTTCAAAGTCGAAAACAAACGGGGATACCATCTCGTAATCATCTTCAAGCTCCAGGGCGTCTTTTATCAGTACAGCCTCTGAATCTGCAATCCTGCCCTTTATCCTCACGGGATCTTTTCCAAGCGGCTTGATGTAGCCGATTCGCAATCCCTTATTCTTGAAAATCTTACCCAGACCGATGCTCAGAAGGCTTTTGCCGGCAAACTGCGACATTGATCCTATGAAGAGCCTTACCATTTTATCCTCCTTTTATAATAATTCGTGCATCAAGAGCCAGTGTCCCTGATTCCTTAACGACAAACGGGTTTATATCAAGCTCCTGTATCCGGGGAAAGTCCATGACAAGCTGAGATATCCTCATGATGCCGTCAACTATAAGATTTATATCAACCGGCTTTTCGCCTCTTACTCCCTGGAGGAGAGCATATGTATGAATTTCCCGTATCATTTCTCTTGCATCCGTTATATTGAGAGGAAGGATCCTGAACGATACATCCTTCATTACCTCTACGTAAATTCCCCCGAGCCCGAACATCAGCATGTGGCCGAATGTCCTGTCATATGTAACACCGAGGATAACCTCTTTTCCGCCGTTAACCATCTCATAAATATTGACACCCCTGATGAAAGCCTGGGGGAAGTAACGTCTTGCATTGGCCGTTATATCTGCAAAAGCGCGTGATGCCTCTGATGCGGTATTTACCCCAAGCCGTACACCGCCGACATCGGTTTTGTGCAGTATGTCGGGTGAGGATATCTTCATAACAACCGGGAACCCGATTTTTCTGCTCAACAATGCTGCCTCTTTTTGTGTTGTCGCAAGCGCTCTTCCCGGAAAGATAAAGCCATATGCCTCCAGTATCCCTCTTGACTCATCCTCGGAGAGCTGTGTCCTTCCACTCTCGATTGTCGACCTTATAGCCCTCTTCACTATCACCTTTTTGCCCTTAATCGTGACCGGCTGTTCTGTCTTACGTTTTCTCCAAACCGAATAATCATACAGTTTCCTGAAGGATTTGACAGCATCTTCAGGGTAAGAAAAATTTGGTATATGATGCGTTTTCAGCATATCAACCGCCGCTTTTACACTTTCTGCACCCATGAAACAGCAGATTACCGGTTTTTTTGTATGTGCCGATTCATCAATAATAACGTGGGCCGTCTCTTCTACATCCGTCATCGCCTGCGGCGTAAGAATTACGATAATCCCGTCGATGTCCCTGTTCCTGATGGTCTCATGCAGCACGGCGCTGTATCTGTCGGAACGTGCATCACCGATAATATCAATGGGATTCCCGAGAGAGGCATTCTTCGGAAGATATTTCCTCAGTCTCCTGATGGTTGTTTCTCCAGGTACCGGAAGCTGCAGCCCGAGTCTTTCTGCCATGTCGGCCGCAATTATCCCCGGGCCACCCGCGTTTGTAAGGATAAGTATCCTGTTGCCCGAAGGTATTCTGCCGGATGAAAATACCCGGGCCGTTTCAAACAGGTCGTTCACACCGGCAGCATGGATAACCCCGGTTTGCCGGAATGCCGCATTAAAGGCCTCTTCAGAACCTGCAAGCGCACCCGTATGAGATGAGGCTGCCCGCGCACCGGCCTGTGTCCCGCCCGACTTGATCAGAATAACCGGTTTCTTTCTGGTTATCCCCGGGACAATCCGCATGAACCTTTTCCCTTCAACTACATCTTCTATATATCCTATGATAATGCCTGTATGCTTATCCTTTGAGAAGTATTCGATAAAATCGGTCTCATTCAAATCGGCCTTGTTGCCGAGGCTTACGAACTTTGAAAAACCTACCTTGTTTCCTATGGCCCAGTCGAGCACTGCCACGCCAAGTGCCCCTGATTGTGAAAAGAAAGACATATTGCCCTTCGGCAGCATACCCGAGGCAAAGGTTGCATTCATCGTGTTTTCTGTATTGATTATACCCAGGCAGTTGGGCCCGAGAACACGAATTTCAGACTGTCTTGCTATTTCTTTTATTTCTTCTTCGGCCTTTACCCCTTTTCCGCCTGCTTCTTTGAACCCCGCCGAGATGATAATAACCGACCCAACAGAGGCATTGACACATTCACGGAGGGTCTGTGGTACGTAAACGGCGGGTATACAGATGATAGCAAGGTCTGCCCCGCCGGTGTCGAGTATCGAGGGGTATGTCTTGAGCCCGAGTATGGATTTTCTCTTCGGATTAACCGGAAAGATTCTGCCCTTATATCCATTCGATATGAGATTGTTTACAACGGAATAACCTACCTTTGAAGTGTCTGCTGATGCGCCGATTACTGCAACCGACGAAGGATTAATGAGCCTGTCAATCATCTTTCTAATATACACTCCTGGGATTATTTTAACAAACTTTTTGTCATTAAAAATAAGGCTCATATCCAAAATAGCCGGTAAAATCACAAGAATTCAGGGAGTCAGGGTACTTGCCCCGGCTCTTTACCTTAATGGCGGACTCTTCCAAAAAAACGATCTGGACAATTTATACATTCATATAAGGGACGACCTTTTTGAGATGGTCTTTAACTTCTTTGAGAAATATAACTTTGCCATCCTGGAGAGGGTGGACAGATATATAGATTCTTTGAATACGGGGGAGAGAGTGTGATTGTCGAGGATGTGACGGACATGCTGGAGGAGTGATAAACTTAAGGTAACCCTTAATATAGGACCGAGGGTATGTTATATTAAAGGTACCCTTGAATAAGATTGACAGAATTTATTATATTAAAGGCATCATTTAATACGATGACGAAAAACAATCTGAACATTTCATATCGGGCCGGCCGGTATATTCAACAGCCAAGTGGCTATCGGGCATTTATCCCCTCAGCGTTGCCGCCTGACCCGCCTCTATCTATGGATAGCAAGATGATGTCTCTGGTATCAAAGGCTGACCGGGCATTAGGCAGGCTTGATGGCTCTATACAGACCCTTCCGGATGCCAACCTGTTTGTTTTCATGTATGTGCGCAAAGAAGCGGTACTTTCCAGCCAGATTGAGGGGACTCAGAGCTCTCTGGATGATGTCCTCGAGGCCGAGGCTATGATATTCCGCAGGCGGCATTCCTCCGATGTAGAAGAGGTTATAAACTATATACATGCCCTTAATCAAGGGATAAAACGATTGGAGGAACTTCCGGTTTCCGTCCGGCTGTTGCGTGAGATTCATAAACTATTACTTAAAGGTGTCAGAGGTGCAGAACGTCAGCCCGGTGAACTGAGAACAACACAGAACTGGGTTGGTCCTGCAGGAAGTACAATTTCAGATGCTGTCTTTATACCACCCCCTCCCCAGGAGGTACCGCAATGTCTTTCCGGCCTTGAAAAGTTTATTCACAGTGATACCCCTGATATGCCGGCTTTAATAAAAATAGGCATGGCTCATGCACAACTTGAAACAATTCACCCTTTTCTGGATGGGAACGGACGGATCGGAAGACTTCTTATTGCCTTGCTTCTGTGTGACTGGAAAATTCTGCAAAAGCCTGTACTCTATATTTCCCATTATTTCAAGAAACATAGAGAGCAATATTATGAACTCTTACAGGCCGTCAGAGATAGAGGAGATTGGGAGGGATGGCTTAAGTTCTTTCTTACTGCGGTGGCTGAAGTTGCCTCGGCTGCTACGGAGACGGCAAGACGCATTGTGTACCTGAGGGAGAGAGACCGTTCACGGATTGTCGGAAGTTTTGGCAGATCTACAGCTAATGGTCTGAAAGTGCTGGAATCCTTATATTCAAAACCTATTATCAGCATAAACGATATTATTCAACTCACAGGGCTTAGTTTTACCGCAGCAAGCCAGTTAATGTCCCGGTTTCTAAAACATAATATCCTGAGGGAATACACAGGCCAGAAGCGTAACAGGCTGTTCAGATATGAAGATTACATAGCAATATTTAAAGAGAATTAATTTGATGAAATTCCAGGATATCCTACTATGAATCGCAAATAACCCCGGCTTCAGGAGCCTCAAGGAGATAAAAGAGGCAGGGCACAGGATTGTCAGGGAAAGGGCCGGAGAACTTGGCATCAATCCTAACCGTTCCATCCGTGAACAGACAATCCCTTACCTGACAGGCAAGCCCTTGACGACATCGTCTTTGACATCCTCGGATTGACACAGGAAAAGCGAAATGAGGTCTATTGGGCGGTATGTGAGTTGGTTAAGAACAGGCTTGAGAAGGCAAGGAGTGTATGGAATATTAACCCTTAAGGTTAATATTTTTGACATATATGATAAAATATGGTTATTCTATTTAAAAGAACCAAGATTGAAAAAGAGTGCAACAATAAGAATATTATGGCGAAAAAATATGGCCCTAAAAGAGCCAATCTTTTAAAAAGACGGCTATCTCAACTTGCCGCTGCTGATGTACTTGATGATTTGTACAATCTGCCACAGGCTCGATGCCATGAATTAAAAGGAGAGCTAAAAGGTTATTTATCAGTGGATCTGGATCATCCCTATCGTCTCATTTTGGAACCTGCAAATAACCCTATACCAAAGAAATCAGATGGTGGCCTTGACTGGACAAAAATTAATGAAATAAGGATTATTAGTGTGGAGGATACACATGGATAGAAATTTAAAAAATCAGTTTAAGCCTGACTATGCTGTACCACCTGGAGAAACGCTACTTGAAACTATAGAAGCAATTGGCATGTCTCAGGCAGAGCTTGCTGAACGGATGGGTAGACCCAAAAAGACAATTAACGAAGTTATTAAGGGAAAGGCTGGACTCACTCCTGAAACAGCATTGCAGTTAGAGAGGGTTCTTGGGATTTCTGCTGGTTTCTGGAACAACCTTGAGAGGAATTATCAGGAAACGCTTGCCCGTATCAGTGAGCAGAAAAGACTGAAGAAACAGATCGATTGGCTCAGAAAAATCCCGGTTAATGTTCTGATAAAGAGGGGTTACATAAAACGTTTTAAAGATAAAATCAAGCAGCTTCAGGAAATCTTGAATTTTTTTGGTGTGGCTTCTCCTGAACTATGGAAAGAAAAATGGTTGAGTGCTGAAGTATCATATCGCAAGTCACCTGCATTTCAGAGCGACCCCGGTGCTATAGCCTCATGGTTAAGAATGGGAGAATTGGTTGCACAAAAGATTGAATGTAAGCCGTATGATGCACGTAAATTTAAAAATGCCCTTTCTGAAATTCGGGACCTCACAAATCAACCACCCGAAATCTTTCAACCCGCACTTATTCACATCTGCTCCGGGGCTGGTGTGGCTGTCGCTTTTGTACCTGAACTTTCCAGAATACGTGCAAGTGGCGCAACATGGTGGATGAATCCGAAAAAGGCCGTTATTCAACTGAGCCTTCGTTATAAAAGAGATGATCAGTTATGGTTCAGCTTCTTCCACGAAGCAGGCCATATTCTTTTGCATGGCAAAAAGGATGTTTTTATTGAAGATGATAGCAATGACACCAAAGAGGATGAAGCCAATATGTTTGCCTCAGAGATTCTGGTTCCTAAAAGAAAAATACAGCATTTTTTAAAGTCATCACAATTAAATAAGGCAGCAATCAAAAGATTTGCTTCTGAAATCGGTATTGCTCCGGGTATCGTTGTCGGCAGACTACAGCATGATGGTTTTTTGCCATATAGCCACTGTAACGATCTAAAACGTAGATTTGAGTGGAAAGATGTGGCAGCTTAACTTTATTCATACAAAAGTATGCATCAATTCCGACCTTCCTATATCCCTTATCCGAACGCAAGGCTCTTGATGACATTGTCATGGAGATCCATGGCCTGACAGAGGATGAACGGAATGGTCCATACGTGAGCTTGTGAAAAACAGTCTTAGAAAGGCAAGGATTGTGTAATTGCTTTATCTTTACCTTGATGAAAGCGGGGATTTGGGTTTTGATTTTGTGAATAAAAAACCGTCTAAGTTTTTAAGTTACGGTAATAATTTTCAGGGAGCCTATGGAAATCAACTCCAAATCATCGTTAACCACCCGATATGACAACAGATACAGAGCCGTTCTTATTTTAAACTTGTGAACAAACACGCCTCTCAGATCCCCCTTCTTTTCTGTTCCAACGGTAGGATCTTGAGCTATTTTTTTTATCTCATTGTCGAGGGTTGTTTTTTGGTTCTTATTGAATTTCTTGACCTTTCTCGCAAATAATCCTGACTGATAAATTTTCATTGCCTTCAGCCAAATTGATATTCTGTTTTCTCACCTCGATCTAACTCCTCTATCCCGATGAGCATTTCTTTTATTAGATGATAAGTTAAGTCAGGGTTTTCCTCCGCACACTTACCAATCATGGCCCAGTGCTCTATCTGGCCGGTTAGCGACCTATGGTCTACCTTGCTGTATTTTCGTGCTTCGTTAACCAAAGAATCAGACACTCTAACGGCAGTAGGCATTTTGCCACCTCCTTTTCTGAGTTTTTCCTTTTCACTATATATTATATCATTTAATAGCAAAATGCAACTTTTAGCAATGATTTGTTTTATATCATAAGTTGAATTCAAAAGCAACGGTAATGGCTATCAGCTTCAAGATCGTCTCTGAAAAGTATATTCCACTGCACTGGTGCGAAGCCTCCGGACCTGGTGTCCTCTACCTTAGTATATTTCTGCATAGATATGCTTGGTAGTTAAGGGTAATGTTATGGGATAATACAGGGAAGGGAACCATGATACTTCGAATCTGTGTGATCGCCATAATGGGGAGATGAAAGGAATGAATGACTAAATGGGTAACAGCAGGATGAATATTTACAGGGCCTCGGAGATACTTAAGGTACCTGAGAGAAGGATTCTGGATTTTTCAGATCCGGTCAATCCTCTGGGTGTATCGAAAAAGGTTAAGGCTGAGTTGAGAAAACACCTCAAGTCCCTTAAGAACCGGCCGGATCCGGAATGCGCAAGGATGAGGAGACATCTTTCAAGGCATCTTGACGTTGATATGGATAATATGATTTGTGGAAATACTGTTTCAGGTCTGATAAGTTCGGTTCTTGCCGTCCTGAGACCTCAAAGGGTCCTGATCCCGGCCCCTTCAACCCCTGACTACTTAAGAATGTCACCAGGGACTGATGATAGCGGAAAAGATGTGCCTGATATGGTGAAATATCTTGAATTGAAAGAAGATGACAATTTTTGCATTAAGCCGGGGGAATTCGTAACGGGCATTGATGGATGTGATCTTGCCGTTCTGCCGAATCCGAACAACCCCACAGGGAGTGTAGTTGCAAAGGGAGAGATTGCCGGGATTGCCTCGGCTGCACGGGACCGGAAATGTTATCTGCTGGTCGATGAAACTTTTATTGATTTTATCCCGGACGAAACTGTTATCAATGCAGTAAGGGATAACCCTTACCTGATAGTATTAAGGTCCATATCGCTGTTTCATGCACTTTCAGGACTGGGATTGGCGTATAGTGTAATGGACCGGGAGCTTGTCAAAAGTATTGGGGTTCCGGGGCAGCTTTATCCCGTTAACTTACTTGCCCAGCGTGCGGCTGTCATCGCAATGAAAGACAAGGTCTATAAAAAAGAGACCTTTGTGCTTTTAAAGGAAGAAAAACGTTTTCTTGAAAGAGAGTTTAAAAAACTCGGTCTCGATTTTTTCCCGTCGGCCGTGAATTTCTATCTGATAAAAATACCTTTTGCCGGTGAGCTTTGTGATTTCCTTATGAAGAAATATATACTGGTTCGGCGCTGTGACGATTTCAGGGGTTTAGGCGGAGATTATATAAGGATAGCGGTTAAAAACCACAGGGAAAATTCGGTATTAATAAAAGCCCTTAAAGAATTTATGTCAGGCTGGAGCCTGCCGGAACAATTGCCTGCCGCAAAATAATATTTGCTACATTATTTTTTGAGTCTCAGGGCATTTTCTATATCTTCCGGAAGAGAACGAGCTGGTCTTTACAGGGCGGGCACCATCTATCAGGATTGTGTTTTCATTTATATCCATGCCGTTTTGCTGCCATCTTCGGGACTCTTCCACCGCCCGGGCATGAAGACTCTCTCCATGAAATTATCAAGCCGGTAATTGCCAATCAGACGATCCTCATCTTCAACAGGGATACCGGGAAAGCGCCTGATAAATGCTTCTGCAAATATGCCCCTCCCCGTTCGTATGCTATTGGTCGATGGCATCATATACACCTTTACACTGCGCAGGCCGCAACTGGGGGACCTGCTCTTAAAGATAAATCCGCTGATATCTTCTTTTTTAAGCCGGATCAGCCGTTTTTTGCACCATCCGTTTATTCGATTCGTATGGTCTATACCTGTTTTTTTGGTTAAAAGCCTTGGAGATGCGGGGTTGCCCTCAAGCCGCATGGGCTCCCTGGGTACCTGCAGACCGCATTCCACTTCCGGGCAAACGGCTACCCACTCCACAAACTTCCCGATGGTTTCTTCAAGATAACGATCATATGCGTGCGCCCCGTCATAACGTACCTTATTACCAAGCAGGCAAGCGCTGATTCCTATTTTGAAACGATATTTCATTTTTTACAGGTGAGGCATTTATTGATGTAATTATAAAGGTTCAGAGGAAACACTTTCCAGCCAGCATTCCCGTAAAAACAGGAATCCATAGAGTACCCGTGTACGAAACTGAAGAATTGCAGGTGCCGGCGGCGTTCGAATGATTTATGCCTTATGAAGTGTTTATTAATAATCACATTTTACTTCACCAGCCCGGAGACCTGTCCCCATTTGCCGCTAAAGATGAATTCCTTTAATGGCCTTCTCGTGCGGCGGGTGAGGTCGCGCTCCCGTAATGCTTCCGGCATCCGGTCAGGGCTTGCGGCGTAGCCGATGGCCAGGCCGGTCACCGGTTCAAACCCTTCGGGCACGTTGTAGACATTGCGAATTCTGCCGGGCTCGATGCCGATCATCTGGTGGACGGCAATTCCCCGTGCCGTTGCTTCCAGCACCAGATTCATCGATGCAAGGCCGAGGTCGTGGATTGCCGCCCTGTTTGGTTTATCGTTCCGAATGAAACTAAGCCGTGTGATGCCGAGGGCAAGGACGGGTGCGTTCTTTGCCCATAGCTGGTTTGCCTCGACAAGGCACAAGAGCATTGTTTCAAATTCCTCTTTGTTTTCTTTCCCGGCAATAATGTAATGCCAGGGTTGCTCGTTATAGGATGACGGGGCCCAACGGGCCGCCTCGAAAATCGAAAGCATGTCCTCATCAGGGACCGGCCGGCCGTCAAAGCTGTACGGGCTCCACCGGCTTGCTATGATCTCAAGGACCGGATGATCTGTATCTACTTCATTTGACATAATTCATCCCTCCTCCCAAAAAATGGATTGGATTGCAAGTGGTTCTGTTTTGATTATAGAAGAGGCCATGAAGAGAATCAAGGGCGTCCATAATGAAGAATAATTTATTTATCATAGAGTCTTCAAATTGTTATACTGAAAAGGAGGTAATAATGAATAAATCGGAGTCTTTCCGGAACCCGCTTGATGCTATTCCTTATTTTATTATTAATAACAGGGCGGCGGGACTATTCAGAATGGTCCTTGTCCTTGTACTGATCCTTCTATCTTCTCAGCCTCTGTATGCGTCGGATCGATTTTATACAATTCAGACAGGTACGTATGCGGAATCTGCCCTTAAATATGCGGAAAAACAGTATGACCGGCTTTTGACTGAATTGAGCGGAAATGAACTTGATAATCTCAGGATCTTGAAAGGTAGAATATTTTACGTTGTGCGTGTAGGCAGGTTTAAAAAAATACATGATACCGGTGCATTACTCGGCAGGATAAAGACTATGGTCCCGGATGCGTTTGTGCTGAAGTCGCATGATACCGAAGGTTTCGCGACAGCCAGACTATATAAGAAAAATGAAAAGGTGCCTGAAGAATACTATACCTTGCAGCTTGGTACCTTTCTAAGGTTTGTACAGGCGCAGCAGGAAGTTGATTCAACAGCCCGGAATTTAAAGGAGAAGGATATAAGAGATCTCAGGATTGAAAGGGTTGACAGGTATTACAGTGTCAGGCTTGGGAAGTTTGAAAGTTATACGTCGGCAAAGGAGTTCAGAGGGCACATCGGAAAGCCGGTCTTGGAGTCGGTTATACTGAAGGCCTGTATGAAGGATGAACATACAGTCAGTATTTATGCGAAGTCTTCCGTTTCTCAGAGTAGGGTGGCGGAAGGGAACCCGGCTTCTCAGGGACGTGTCCACGGAAAGGATAAGCTACCCCTGAAGGACACCGGTATTAACAATAAAAAGGTGGAAACACTTCTGGACGAAGTGTCTTCCTATTATGATAATGATGAATACGGAAAGGCGGCCGGGGCCTTGAGGAAAGGGCTTGCAAGGTATCCCGGCAACCCTGATCTCCATGCGTGGTACGGTGCGACACTTTTGAATCTTGAATTTCCTGATAAGGCCTATGAGGAGTACAAAAAGGCAATCAGAATCGCACCTGATGTGCCGGATTATCACGCCGGGCTGGGGTATAGTCTCCTCGATATTCATATGGAGAAGATAAGAAAATCGGTTGATGCGTTCACGAAGGCCCTCGAAATAGATCCTGACAATGTAGCGGCATTGGAGGGGCTTGGAATCGCCTATGTCAGCATGGATAAAAAGGATCTTGCAAATGAAATCTACGACCGGCTCAGGGTACTCGACATTGAAGCAGCTGAAAGACTGAATAAGATAATTAAGTGGGGTCTTGACTGGGGGGAGTGATTACCGGTCAGGTCTCCAGGCCATATTTCTTGAGCTTCAGATACAGGGTTTTGCGATCAACACCCAAAAGCCTGCTCGCCTGAGATCTATTCCCCTTTGTCTTATCGAGGACTTTTATTATGTATTCTTTTTCTATGTCCTTCAACCGGGGGAATTCTTCCCTGCTTGCGGCAGCTGTTGAACGTATTAAAAAATCATCGGAAGTTATAGTGTTTGAACTGCATAATATTACTGCCCGTTCAATTACATTTTCGAGTTCCCTTACATTCCCCGGCCAGTCATAATCATGTAATATTTTTTTTGCACCGTTATCAATACCCTTGATCTCTTTTGCTATCTTTTGCCGGTATTCCCTTAGAAAATAATTTGCAAGGGGCAAGATGTCTTCCTTTCTTTCCCTGAGCGGAGGGACAGTGATATTCAGGACATTCAGCCTGTAATACAGGTCCTCCCTGAACTCTCCGCTCTTTATGGCATCATCCAGATTTTTGTTTGTTGCTGCTATTATACGGACATCGGCCCTGAGATTTTTGTTTCCTCCAACTCTCCTGAATTCACCCGAGTCGAGGAATCTCAGCAGTTTTACCTGCAATCCCGCCGGCATTTCTCCGATCTCGTCAAGGAAGAGGGTGCCTTCATTCGCGGTTTCGACAAGTCCCCGCTTTACTTTATAGGCGTTTGTAAATGCACCCCTTTCATGTCCAAACAGCTCATTCTCCATCAGATTTTCGGAAAAAGTCGAACAGTTCAATGCAATGATGGGGTGAGCTTTTCTTTTGCTCTTTTTCCATATATAATTTGCGGCCAGCTCTTTACCCGTACCACTTTCGCCCCGTATGAGAACAGTTGAATCGGTTGGTGCTATTTTTTCAATGAACTTTATGAGTCTATAATGCTGCCGGCTTTCGCCTACAAATTCGGAGTCCTTTTCTTTTCTGGCTATTTCTTCCTGAAACAACTGGTTTTCAATCCGCAGCTTTCTCTGTTCGAATGCCCTGTTTACGACGATGATCAATTCTTCCAGCTTGTAAGGTTTGGTAAGGTAGTCGTAGGCTCCATTTTTCATGGCTTCAACCGCTGTGTCTATTGTTGCCTTTCCCGTCAGTACAACTACGGCCGGTGATGCAGGGTCGGTCCTGATTTTTTTCATCATTGAGATACCATCCATACCAGGCATTACAATATCGAGGAGGATGACATCGAATGATGATTCCCTTAATTTATCCAGCGCCGTCCTGCCGTTTTCAGCAGTATCGGTTATGAAACCTTTTCTGTTCAATTCTTTTTTCAGGAGACGCCTGAAGGGCTCTTCATCGTCCACTATCAGAATGCGGGCGCTCATTGTATCTTCTTTTCCCTGACAGGTATTTTTATATGGAATGTTGTGCCGCCCTGATCATTGTTTTCTGCCTCAATTGTGCCTTCATGTTCGGAAACTATCCTGTGACTGATTGACAGGCCCAGTCCTGTCCCCTTGCCTACCGGTTTTGTAGTGAAAAACGGATCAAATATCTTGTCAGTTGTCCCGCTTTCTATCCATTTACCGTTATCGGCAATACTTATGCGGATAACGCCCTTGCCGGGGCCGCCCTTTTCATGTTTTGTGGTAATGATTATTTTACCCTCATCGCCCATGAAAGACATTGAATTCACGATAATATTTATGAACAGTTGCCTCAGGGCACCGGGCTCTGCGCTTGTTTCAGGCAACCATTCTGAAAGACGGAGTTCAAGGGTATGTTTTTGTTTGCTGGCTTTGTGCTTTACGAGTAGAATTACCTCCTTGATCAGCGCGTTGATATCTATCTCCCTGTATGTTCCTGATGACGGCCTTGCAAATTCAAGCAGGCTTTTGAGTATATCCTTGCATCTGAAAATTTCTTTGTTGATAGTTTCCAGATATTCCTGGAAATCTTCAAAGGCACCCAGCTTCATGAGTTCCGGATCGTTTGCCCTGTCGAGGAGGGCTTCTGAATATCCGGCAATTATTCCCAGGGGATTGTTTATTTCATGTGCTATGCCTGCAACGAGTGTACCAAGAGCGGCGAGCTTGTCCGTTCTCAGGAGTTGATGCTCCAGTCTCTTTTGCTCTGTAACATTTCTGAGGTAGTTGACTGCACCGTACACATTCCCGTCGCTGTCTACCAGAGGATAAGCCCAGAAGTGGTAGGTGTTTCCGTCACGGCCCCTTAACTCTTTATATAACCTTTTCTTCTCATGAACCTGCCGGTTTTCCATTTTGGCGCCATTGATTATCTTGAGCACACTAAAGATTTCCCCGGAACTCTTGTGTATGAGTGAAAGTTCCGGTCTGCCGGAATGTTCAAGCACGGTTCTGTTGACTCTCAGGACCTTACCATGCTGATTTTCAATCCATACCATATCTGTTATTGCATCAAATGTTTTTTCCCATGCGCGTTTCTCTTTTGAAATCTCTTCAAAAAGAAGTGCATTTTCAAGTGCTATGGAAAGATTCTTTGCAACCGGGAGAAGAATTTCGAGGTCCTTTTCAGAATAATGTCCGGGATCGATACTGTCAAGATTCAGGGCACCAAGAGGCCTGTCTTTAAACAGAGGTATGCTTATGGTTGATCGGATGCCTTCTTCAAGGAGAACGGCATCGTGTATGAACGGCATCTCCTTCCGGAGGTCCCTGTTTATCCAGGGCTCCTGGTTTTGTGTGACCCACCCGGAGCTTGTCCCTTTCAGGGGGGCCATTATGCCCTTTTTGAGCCTGGTCGGGCGCTCCGTATCCAGAGCGAATATCTTAAGGATGTCTTTGTCTTCTTCAAGCAGGTTGATACTTGCCCGGTCAAAACTTATTATTTTTTTAATCTCGGACACAACAAGCCTGAATATGTGGCCGATGCTCAGGCTTGAATTGACTAACCCGCTTATCTCATTTATAAGTTCGATCTGTCTCATCTTGTCTCTCAGGTCTTCGATAAGCCGGGTATTGTCTATGGCTACGCCTAACTGGTTTCCTACACTCGAGAGAAACTGCATATCGAGAGAATTAAAGTAGTCCTTGTCTCTGCTGGCAACACCAAGTACTCCTATGGCCCTGCCCCCCGGATTATCAATATTTTTTACAGACAAAGGAACCCCGGCTATACTCGTGAAGCCGGATTCGGCAATTTTTAAATGAGTTATTCTCGGATCTTCAGAGGCATTTTTCACAAGAAGTGCCTTTCCGGACGACATTACCCTTCCGATGAAACATTCATACGGCTTGAGATGCCTGGCAGCTTCGAATATTTTCTCATCAACCCCCTGGAAATTCCACAGATTCAACTCGCCTGACAAGTTATCCATCAGGTAGAGCCATGCCGCATCAATTCTCATAACCGTGACCAGGGTTTCAAGTACTCCTCTGGCAAGTTCATTCAGGTTAGGAGTACTGCTAAGGGTCTTTGAGAGGGCATTATAAGTGTTGATTTCCCTGCTTCTCTGGGCAGCCCTTCTCGATATTTTAGTTATACTGCTCAGGTCCTCAATTACTACGATAAAACCATCGGGCTGTTTGACGAAAGTGAATCTGGCGGGAAATGATTCCCTGTTTTTCTGGAGACACCTGCCTTCGTATACTGTTGTCTCTTCATTGGCGAGGCTATCTTTTTCGGGACGGGCAACCTCGACTATCTCGAAGATACCGGTGCCGGGGACATCATCCTTATGAAAGAGGAGCCGCTGATTAACAACTTCATTGGCGTCGGTTATTTTCAACTCTTTGTTTATGGAAAATGCCGGAAGATTGAGGGCATCAAGTACATCCCACAACAGTGTTGTATTTTTTGCCGTCTCAGTTACCCATCTCATATTAAATTTTAACATAAATGAAACGCTACGGCTTTATTAATGCAGATATATGTTTCGTGGAATGAGCTGTCATTAATGTTAACATGTGTATGCGATATTATCTCAAAACTTTTCATTTCCACAGGCAATAATCAATAATATTACCCATGCGATTAAGAGTCGGGCATCTTTCAACACTTTACCATACATCGATTCTCATGATGGCGCGCGAGGAATTGCTTGACGGATTCGGGGCAGAAGTTGAATGGAGCCTTTTCGGGACGGGCCCCGCTATTGTGGAGGCATTCAGGAAGAAGGAAATTGATATGGCTTACATAGGTCTGCCGCCTGCTGTTATAGGGATTGATAAGGGCACAAAAATCAGGTGTATTGCAGGAGGCCATGTCGAAGGCACAGTAATTGCCGCAGGCGCCGGTTCCCCGGCTTATCCTGAAACGGATAAGTTTGGAGAGATACTCTCATGTCATAAAATTATCGGCGTGCCGGGGAAGGGTTCAATTCATGACCTTATCCTGATGGATGCGGTTCATGCCAACAATGTACCCGTTGAGGTGCGTAACTTTGCGTGGGCTGACCGGTTACTGGAGGCATTTGTTCACGGCGAAGTTGATGCGGTTGCAGGCACCCCTTCACTCGCACAGGCGGTGATCAATTATGCAGGAGGAAAGATCGTATATCCGTCCAACCTGCTTTGGCCTGACAACCCGAGTTATGGCATTCTTGTCCGTGAGGATCTGCTGTCAAGTGAAAGGGCCGTTATAAAGGATTTCATTGTACGTCACGAGAGGGCTTCGGAAATGCTCAGAAACAGCCGGGAATCCGTTGCGGCGGATATCGCGGAATTGATGGGTGTGGTTGATGAGGAATTCGTCCTTGACACCCTCAATACTTCACCACGGTACTGCGCTTCATTGACTGAAGGCTATATATCCTGCACAATGCGGCTTACAAAAAGGCTCAGAGAACTGGGATACATTGAAAGTGAAATCCCGAAGGAAAAAATATTCGATCTTTCCATCATTCGTGAGGTGCATCCCGGCCCGGACCATTACAGGTGAGGCCGGTTAGCCCTCCTGGAAAAGTTTTTATTAATCAAAAAGTGAGAATCCCGCGTGCCTGTGCAGTCAGTTGTATCAGGGTCATTGCTCCCGCGATTCCCACTCCTGTAATCAGATCTTTTTTCTCTACCCCTTTATTTTTAACTGCCTGTGAACAGCAGAGTATTTCAACTCCCGCATCGAGCGCCTCATTCAGCCTCCGGGAGAGAGATGGAGACCCGGGCACGCATTTCTCATGCTTGCCTATCTCACCTTTTATCATTATATCGACGCCGTCCTGTACTGTGTATAATACTGAGCGGTAGTCGGCGCCCGCAGCGACTGTTGCAAACATCAAGGCTGTCTTGACCCGTCCCATATTATTGAATCCTGATGCGTTAACGACAACAAAGAGCTTTTCCTTCCCGTCTGTATTCATGCCGATGGCTTTCCTCCCTTATGTTTCCAATGAAGTCTTGATGTCCACCGGCCTTGAGAGAGTTATGCCTACGGGAGATGTGCTTATAACGTGCTCATGAAGTTCTTTTAAGGTATTGGCGTCGGCATCTCCTTTGATCTTTATTTTGGCAGTTATCGTTTTGAATCCGGGGAGTTTATCCATGTTCAAATTCTCCGGCGGTTCAAGCCCAAGAAAGCCGGGGAGGTCGATTTCACCTGCAAGCTCTATTTTGATATCGTCCAGCTTGATTCCCCTGACTGCTGCATTCATGGCAAAGCCGATTGACAGACAGGCGCCATAAGCCTGAAGCACCATCTCTACCGGGTTTGCAGCAGTATTGGTGCCGCAGAGCATCTCCGGTTCGTCGGCTGTCAGGGTAAAGTCCCTCGAGCATGTCTCTACCTTGAATCCTCCCTTCCAGGTAGTCGATGCCGTCCAGGTGGTCCTTCCTGTTTCCCAGTTCTCTTTTACCTGTCCGACAACCTTCACCAGATTGTCGGTTTCCAGCCCGTTAATTAGTGTCATTGCCTGATACCTCCTCGTTATTTTCTCTTTATCCTCATGAACACAGGATCATTAAGGACATAATCTTACAAAGCAAGTATCATGCCATCAGGAAAAATACAAACATTGCTGTTTAAGCAACTTGTTTAAAATTGCGGATTACAGCCTGACTCGAACTGATAACCTGTTTATTCTAATCAGGTTTCTTTATTTGCTCCATAATATAAGTTTAAAATCATTGGGATAGTTGAACCGTGTCAAAGTGCTTACCGGATCAAGAAAGCATATATGTCCCCTTTGCAAAATGCAATCTCACGGGCAGCAAAGATTTTAATTTGCCGTTAATCTGGATGCCTTCGTAAAAAACTGAATTTACCGCAGAGAACGCCGGGTTAACAGATTAAAATAAAGGTTCTTCCGGTATTCCTGTGGATAATAAAACCATAACCACAGAAAAAAGAAAATTATTCTGCCACAGACTCTCGCAGACTTTTTAGAAGATTCTTTATTAATTTAAAACTATAATATAGTCCTTTATTTTTCTCTTTCAGTCTGTGTCCGTGTGGCTGAAAAGTCTTTTCTTTCTCTGTGGGCTTTGCGGTCCCGGCGGTGGAAAAAGCTTTATTACGACTTTGTCAATCTTCGGCAATATTATATTTTTTTAGTTTTCTCCACAGAGTGGTCTGATCGATACCTAAAAGTCTTGCGGCCTTCTTTTTTTCCCCTTCTGTGAAATTCAGCACCCTCATAATATGCTCTATTTCAATTACCTCCAGTGACCAGTTGTCCATTGCCTTTTTATGACGGGGAATCTGGGGAGGCAGGTCGTCAACCTTGATCATGTTATCTTCGGTGATAATTATTGCCCTTTCTATAGTGTTTTCGAGTTCCCTGATGTTCCCCGGCCATGAGTAGGTTAAAAGCGAAGAAAGGGCACTATCCGAAATATTTCTTATTTTTTTCTCCAGTTTCCGGTTGTATTTATTGATAAAGTACCTGCTCAGGAGAGGGATATCCTCCCTTCTTTCCCTCAGCGGTGGGAGTTCAATGCCGATAACGTTCAAGCGGTAATAAAGATCTTTGCGGAAGCTTCCATTTTCTTTTGACGCATCGAGGTTCTGGTTTGTGGCAGCTATGATCCTCAGGTCAACCATCCGGGAAGTTGTAGAGCCTACCTTGTAAAAAGTCCTCTCCTGCAGGAACCTCAGCAATTTGAGCTGCAAATTCCCGCTCATGGAATTGACCTCATCAAGGAACAATGTCCCTTCATCTGCCGCTTCAAGCAGTCCTTTTTTATCTTCAACAGCGCCGGTAAATGCCCCCTTTACATATCCAAACAGCTCCGACTCAAGAAGGGTTTCGGGAAGCGCAGCGCAATTAATGGGGATAAAGGGTTTATCTTTCCTGATACTGTTATAGTGAATTGCCCTTGCTATCAGCTCCTTGCCGGTACCGCTTTCCCCGTAAATCAGCAGGCTTGTCGGAACGTTCAGGACTTTCCTCACAAGGTTCAATATTTCATTCATTCTGTTGCTGTTTGTTATTATCCCTTCAAAATTCAGATACCTGTTTTTATCCTCCGCCTCCTTTTTAATATCTTCAAACAGGCGGGCGTTTTCAATGGCCAGTCCGATTGGAACGGTTGCTGCGCGCAGAATGTCCAGAACTTCAGTGTCAGGTATATACATCCGGTGAGTGATAGCGCAAAGTACCCCGACCACCTTTCCTTTTGCCTTGAGAGGTAGTCCTGCATAGAACTCCATCCCTTCCTTTCTGAGAGATACACGTGTGAATCTGCTGTCTTCGGACGCCTTCTCATTTATGATTACTTCACAGTCAAGCTGGGCAATATTTCCACACATGCACTCGCCTATCTTAACCCTTTTCTCCGTAAGGTCCTTGATTACCTCGTCCGAAAGGTTTCTGAATGCCAATGGAATCATTTCCATGGTATCTTCGTTAATAACATAGATGACGCCGGCATCAACAGACATGAATTCAATTATTTTCTGTAACACATCAGCAAGAACTGCTTTAAGATCAAGGGACTCGCTTACGGTCAGGGATATCTCATAAAGGATGGAAAGCTTCTTATTCTGCTTTTCGAGGGTTCCATGGAAGTCTTCGACTTCTTCATCTTTCATCCCTTATTATTTTTTTAAATCAGGCATAAAGTCAAATATTTGGTATTGTTCTTGCTTATTTTTATGGATAATTCTTATGAGGAGGTTTGTTGATGGAGAAATTTGATGACGAAAAGCTCAGGAAGATTGTATCAAAAAGAATCGGCCTGTTTAAGCAGAAGCCTGAAGTTGCAGTATATAGGCCGAAGGTAACGTCGAGGCATATATATGGTCTTTATACAGAGACGTCGGTAAGGGATCATACTGTTAAGGCAGACTATGCCGGACCTGCCGGGGGTACGAATCTGGCGCCGAATCCCATTGAACTCCTCCTGTCCGCACTGGCGGCATGCATAGAGAGCGCATTTTACGAATTTGCCCTCCATGAAGGGATAAAAATAAAGTCCATGACTGTGGATGTTGAAGGAGAACTTGACCTGCGGGGCCTGTTCATGGTTGATGACACTGTGCCTTCCGGGTTCAATAATATAAAATACCATATGGACATTGAATCCGGCGACAATGAAGAAAAGGTCCGTAAACTTGCGGAAAAGGTAATTGCCCACTGCCCGGTGATGGATAGCCTGGTCAGACCGGTAAAAATTGACGGGGAGATTAACATAAATAAATAAGCCATGGGAAAAAAGAAATATATACTTGGCCACGGATTGACGCAGATAAACACGGATAAGATTAGAAGAGAAATGTAGAATCGGTGAAACATACATGCCTCGACACAGGTCGGGATACAAAGGGGAATGAAAATTTATCATCCCCCTAATCCCCTTCCCCTTGGAGGCTGTGTCATAATTCCGAAAACGCATATGATGTCATTCTGAATTCATTTCAGAATCTCGTATTTTCAATATGCTACGTTTTGTATAGATCCTGAAACAAGTTCAGAGCCTGCCCTGAATTTATTTCAGGGATGACAATTGTGACACAGCCTCTTGTGGGAGAGGGTTGGGGTGAGGGTGAATTTTCAGAAGAAAATTTGTGTTATTTTGCCAATATCGGCGGTAAAAATTTTTTTTAGGGAGGCAAGATGAAAATAAGTGAGATATTTAAAAAGCGGGATAAAGGCATATCCTTTGAGTTCTTTCCGCCAAAGACTGAAGAAGGGAAGAAACAGCTCCTGACGGTTGCAAAGGAGCTCAGTACATTCGACCCGATGTACGCATCTGTTACTTATGGAGCGGGCGGTACCACGCAGGAGAGAACAAGGGATGTCCTGTATATGCTAAAGGAGGAGACCGGCCTGACCTTAATGTCGCACCTTACCTGTATCGGTGCCACGGCAGAGTCAATGGACAGCCTGTTAAATGACTATAAGGAGCACGGGATTGATAATATCCTGGCCCTGAGGGGAGATCCGCCGCCGGATGTCCCTGACTTCGATCCAACGAAAGGCGAGTTTTCCTATGCTGTTGATCTGGTAAAATTCATTAAAAAGTATGACTATTTTTCCATATCCGTGGCGGTCTACCCGGAAGTGCACCAGGAGGCGACCTCGGCGGAGGCCGACCTGGAATACGCTAAACAGAAGATCGATGCCGGCGCAGATTTCGGGATTTCACAGATGTTTTTTGACAGCAGGTATTTTCTGGATTTTCTTGACAGGGCTTATAAGAAGGGGATAAATATACCCATCCTTCCGGGTATTATGCCGATCACCGACCTGAACAAGATAAGAAAATTTGCATCTTTCTGTAAGGCGACGATTCCGAAAGAAGTTGAAGACAGGATGTCCGGTATACTGGATAAACCTGATGAAATGCAGAGGGTAGGGATCGATCTGGCCGTACAACAATGTGAGGACTTGCTGGATAACGGAGTGAAATACCTCCATTTTTATACGATGAATAAATCGGAGGTAGTAAGTGAGATTATTGGAGCGTTGAAGAATAAACTTAATTGACATGATCATTATCCATTGAGCATTTAACGTAATAACCATTGACTTAATAATTTAACGATTTTTGAGGACTACACGTGTAATGCTTCAATCGTAGAAAGCCGTTAAAATTATCGAGTACACCTCAATATGTTTTAGTTTGTATATGTGGAAATTGTTGATTAATAGTAGTAGTGGTCTCGGAATTAAAATGTCTACGAGTACAAGAGGTTATTTCTGAAATTGTAATTATGACTGCTTAGACTCTACCATGTGAGGCATGCTGAATTGCTTATGGACATTAGTAATAGCCAGTTCTTCAACTTGATTCACTACAGTTACAATGTAACTATACGACAACGACGAAAAAGTTCCACTTGTTATCCCTTGTGGCAAAGGTACATCTAAGCCTTTCTTGAGTAACGTCGAAATATACAAACGTTTCGCATCCTTTAAGTTTTGTTCTGCCTCTTCAGGAGTTTGTCCATGACTCATACAACCTTTTAACTGAGGGTGTTCTGCTCTATAACAAAGTGACCCATCAGTAAATTGATCAGGAACAATAATGGTGTCATAGGATTGTTTCATATAGTCTTCAAGGGTAAGATTTGTCATGCTTAGTTACCTTCCATTTTTTTCAATTCGTCGATCAGTTTAATAGCGTGTTGAATATATCCTACAGCAAGTGAGCCATGTCTTGCAACTGTTGCACGTAATTCTGGATGTTTTGGATGGATATAAATTGTATGGTTTGATCCATGATTGAAATCAAAACCAAATCCGACATAAAGAGCATGAAGATCATTAGCACCCCAATCAGCTTTACTTCTTCGCATGCGTTCCAACAGTTTGCGGGCTCTGGACATAACATGTTACCTATTTTATTTCTTGATTTTTGTTACAGTGAGAGGAACACTCTTGCGTACTTCGCCATTCACTATTATTTTAAATTCATGATCGCCGTGCTTGTTGAAAGCCAAATTATTTAATTGAATAATGTGATTCATTCGAGCTTGTTGTCCAGCCGGAGGTGTAGGAATTCTCATTTGACCACCTATTGAAAATACCTTATTTCCATCAGCATCTAATAATTCGATTTCGAGTTTATGCTCTTTATTGCAGTCTCTTCGGTCGGCAACCAAACTCATCACAAGTTGCATCTGCGGGTGCGTAGCAGGAAAAGTTTGTACATGTATATTTTCAAAAATTCCCATGATGTTCAACTTTCCCTCTCTTGTAACATTCGCGTAGTCAGCCATTAAGGCCAGAGTAATATTAATCATAAAAAAACCTCCTTTATGGAAAATCAGCTATTTCATATTTTCCAATCTTTTCGATTATACCACACTTATTTCATGATTTCTATGCTATTGCGCCATACGGCATATTTCAATAAAAGAATCGCTCAATTTGGGTATATATCTTATCGAATCGATTGCTTTCCCGATTGAGCTTTTTTTCACGTCCTTTCCAATAACAACGAGCCGGTTTTCAGTAATAGGTCTGTTAAAAGGCGTGATTACAGTCTCTCCGTACGAAAGGCCGAAGCGGAAAGGGCCCTTATCTGTCTGCACGAGTACCTTTGCCCTTATTATCTTTCTCCCTGTGCCCCGTGTATGTTATTTGCAATATAATACAATATTGTATTATAATTACGATATGAAAGCCTACAATGAAAAGGATATTAAGGTTTCAGAGATCATGCAGTTGGTAATCCTGCATTCGCTCTACGCATTAAAGGAAAGCGGTGACGTTTTCTTCCAGGGAGGGACAGCGATCCGGTGGTGCTACAGTGGAATGAGGTTCTCTGAAGACCTTGATTTCGTAACTCATCTTGAAAAGGAGCAGCTCAGCGATCTTCTTAATAAGATCTCCGGGCCGGTGCGCAAGGGTATGATCGCACATTTCGGCAACGGAGAATTTGAAGTAAGCACAAAAAAGACATCGAGGCCTTCATCGCACATCGCTTTTTTCCGGTACCGCCCCATCAATGAACGGAAAAATTTTTCTGTCAAGATTGAATTTGAAAGGCTGAAAAAAAACAGGGCTCCGCAAACGCAAAACATGATTCTCTACACGCTCCCCCTCGTTAGCAGTCTCATTACAGCGGGGGAGTTCAGGATTCCAAATGCCGGCTCAATCCTGTTGGTCGAGACAAAAGAGGAAATTCTCTCCGATAAGATCAGGGCTCTGCTTGAAAGGGAGTACCTTAAGGGCAGGGATTTCTACGATATCTGGTACCTTTCAAAACTAAACGGCGTAAGGTGTGCACCAGACATGGTATTAAGGAAAATGTCCATGTATACTGCGCCGTTTACTCCCAGGAGGAGTGTTGATGATTTCCTCAGGCCGGGGAAAAAAGAAAGACAGGAGATGATTGCAGCGATCAGACAGGACCTGTCACGCTTCCTGCCCCCGGAAGAGTTTGTCATCTTTGAAACCGGAGGATTTAGCGATTTTTTTGACGCCCTTAAGGTGGTATTTACCGGCTTCAAGAGTGTGGATCTTGTTCCGCCTGAGGAGAAAACATAATGAAGAAACAGAGAGCGAGAAAGAAGAAAACGGTGGATATTCTCCGCTTTCTCCCGTCCCTCTTTCGTTACGCTGATGTGTCAAAACTGACATCGAACCCTAATGTCTTTCTTACCCGGGCATTGAAGTCGGGTTATGTGACCCGCATTATGCGTGGCGTATATCTCAATACATTCAAGAAAATGCCTTCCGTCGAGGAAGTTGCCTGTTACTTGAGAACCCCCTCCTACATTTCCTGCGAGTGGGCGCTGAACTATCACAACATCATTCTGCAGGTCCCGTCTGTTTGCACAGTGATCACACTGAGTTCTGCCGTCGGTAAAAGGAATAAGGTTAACTTCAGAGGAACGGCCATTGAATATTCCAGGGTCTTGGAGAAACTCTTTTACGGATTTGAGACAGGGGAGGGGTTCAATATCGCCTCGCCCGAAAAGGCGTTATTGGATACGGTTTATTTAAGAAAACATGCCCCTTTTCCCGGAGAGTTGGAACTTGGAAACATTGACATGAATAAATTGAGAGACCATTCGGAAATGTTCCCGAAGATTGTTAAGAAAAAAATCAAAATGCTTTTAGAGCGGTAAGCTTTATTTTTTGGCTCTTCCGGGAATTGTGTGAGAATGAATGCCTGCAAGGCGGCAAGCTCAATGGCTCAGTGGCAGAGAAAGAAAAGGATTTTCAGCCGCAGATTTACGCGGAGAAACAGAGATTAGGAATATAAAAGACATTTAGATCCGTACTAATCTGCGTATATCTGCGGCTAATAATAATGATGTTCTCTGAGTCTCTGCAGTTTAGTAGTTGTCTTGTAAGGCTGGGGAATAATTCCACACCATGCGGGGAAAGTTTCCCCATCCCATCGATGCATGTCCTTATCATACCCCTGGATATTAAGGTATTTTGCACTGGCATCAAAGTTGCTTTTAATTATCTGCCATGAGAAATCTTCTGCTAAGCACGCAGGACCAGATTTTTATCAAGGGGCTTTATAGCCCCCTTCGGGATGAGGGATTCGAGGTTGATATTGTGGAACACGCCTCTGAATCTGTGAGATACTCGCTCCATAAGAGTTATGGTGTTGTAATACTCGATTCGCGTGACGTTGGATTGAATGCATATGAAGCCGCTTCGATTATTAAACATATAAGGCCGGAAACGACGCTGGTTCTGTTGGTTGATACCGATATAATGGAAAACGAATTAATTGACGATATGTTCATCATCGAAACTCCTGTCGAACTTGATTATTTCATTAAGTTGCTGAAGCAGATTATAAATGATAAATTCATGACTGAGAAGAAAGGAGGAATGTATGACACCAAAAGAAGTCATGTTAACAGCCTTTGAAGGGGGAAAGCCTGAAAGGGTGCCGGTAACACTGTTTGGCGGTGGTATGTGGAGCATCCATAACTCCGGTACCACATTCAAAGAGCTGTCGGGAGATGCGGACAAGATGACGCAGATGCTTGTCGAAAACAGTGAGAAACTTCAATGCGATATAGTTTATGCCGGGTCGGGGTACAATAATTTCCATGCATCTGCATTGGGAGGAAAGATAAAATTCCGTGAGATCGGGGCGCCCGATCTTGAAGCTCCACTGGTGGATTCAGAGGAAGACCTTGCGAAACTCAGAATAGAAGATATAGATAAAGATGAGACAATCAATACCGTTAAAGAGGCATTAAGAAAGACGAAAGAGAAGATAGGCGGTAAATATGTGGTGAGCATGACTGCATGGGGGCCTTTTACTCTCGGGGCGCGTTTTGTCGGTGAAGAAGTGATGATGAAAGCAACTTTCAAGAAACCCGCCCTTGTGGAGAAGGTTGTGGATTTTGCATGTGACCTTCTCATCCATCTCTATGAACCCCTCGTGGATGACGGGACACTCCAGGTGATCTCCCTTGCGGACCCAACGGCATCGGGTGACCTCATATCAAAGAAGCAGTTTGAGAGATTTGCAGTACCGCCACTCAGGAAATTTACCGGCTGGGCCCGGGCAAAGAACGTTCACACCCTTCTGCATATATGCGGCAATACTACAGACAGGCTGGGGCTCTTTCCAGATACCGGTGCAAGCTGTATCAGTCTTGACCACAAAACGGACATAGTGAAGGCAAGAGAGCTTTTATATGGAAAGATGTGTTTTGCAGGGAATGTAGATCCGGTTGCGGTCATGCTCCAGGGCGGTGTTGGTGATGTGGAGAGTGCATGCAGGAAAGTTATAGAGGCTGCAGGGACGGACGGCGCCTTTGTACTTATGCCGGGATGTGATATCCCGCCGACTGTCCCATATGAAAACATACAAAAGTTTATTCAGGTAGCAAATGAATGGAAGCTCTAACCCGGGTTCATGAAACAGATGAATACAAAAGAGTCCCGGATCAAGACCATGTGTGTCTGTAAACGGGAGGAGGTGAGATGGCTTAAGATGTTAGTTTCCACAGGGGAAGGTATTTATGGGGATATTTGGCAGTATTAAGAAAATTCTGGCCATGGGGCCGGAAAATAGCAGGAAGGAGGAGCTTATGTCAGAGAAAATGACAGCCGAACAGTGTAATGAGTACATGAAGGAAAAAATGGGCTTTACTCCCAGGATGTTCAAGATTATTAACACAGTTACACCTGATCCCGGAAGAACCTTTGCAGATTTTTATGCATCAATTTTTGGTGACGGGGCACTCTCCAAGAAGATCAAGGAACTGATGTTCATGTCCGGCGGGGTTGCATACTGTTCTCCAAGGTGCATTATCCATGTAATCCCTGCCATTAATGCCGGTGCAACAACCGGTGAGATATTTGAGGCTGCGTCGGTAGGTATGATACTCGCAGGCTTTGTCCCGGGCGGGCCGGGAATACCCTATGCGTTTGAATATGCCCTGAAGTGTCTCGACATCGAGGCCAAATTCAGAAAAGGGGAGGAATGGGAATATCTTCCTCAGCCGAGCTTCGACCACGGTGTATATTGATAATTGTGGTAACTTGCTCGATACATAAGGCCTTTGAATAGCCGGTTCCCGGAGTATTGGAGCGGTGAAATTTTGCTGCTTCATCCCCTGGTTGCTCCAATACTCCTTTATTTTTATTTCAGAAATTATATTTGCAATGTTTATTTAAGTATCTTCATGCAATTATATTTCAACATTGAAAGGAGAACGAATGTTCAGATTTAAAACGGAGCAGAAAATTTTTGACATTGCCGGAATAGAAATCGGCGGACAACCGGGTGAAAATGTGCCCATGATGATTGCATCCATGTTTCATAACAAGGATAAAATTCTAAAAGACAGGAAGACGGCGAAATTTGACCGGAACAGGGCAGTGGAGCTGATCAGGAAACAGGAAGAATTAAGCCGTTCAACAGGTATCCCGGCTATGGTTGCAATGGTTGCCAATACCCCGGAGGAGGCTCGGGTCTACATAGATTTTTATCTTGAAACGACCGATATGCCTTTCGGAATCGATATGTGGGTTGCCGAAAAGAGGGCGAAGGCTACGGAATATGTGGCGAAACTGGGGGTGCAGGACAAGTTCCTGTATAACAGCATAACTCCCTGGGACAGAGATATAAAGGGGCAGGTGGAAAGACTTAAGGACCTGGGTATAAGGCACGTGGTAGTTCAGGCCTTTGATGACCGGGATCAGACACCTGCCGGCAGATTGAAGTCTCTCGAGGCAATGCTCTCTCAGGGGGCCGGCAGTTTTGATACCGTCATTGTAGACACATCGGTGATGAACCTTCCGTCTACTTCTTTTTCGCTGCTGGCCAACAGGCTGATAAAGGAAAAACTCGGCCTGCCGTGCGGTGGCGCATATTCCAATGGAACTCATATGTGGAAGGAGTCGAAGGTCCTGTGGGGCCTTGACGGCTTCAGGGCGATGGACGCAGTGGCACAGGGCATGTCTTCCGTGCTGTGGAGCGATTTTAATTTTTATGGCCCCATTGTAACTGCACCGAGGATTTTTCCGGCCGTTGCAACTGCGCATATACTCCTCTCGACGCTCGTATATGACGAAACACATGAAATAGCGGACAAAGATTTTCTTCCCATAAGAAAGTATTTTCCTGACTTTATTGAAAAGGTTATCGAGGGCGGAGCGAGAAAGAAAAAGGTTGCAAAATAATAATATTCATGAAAGGAGATTAAGGGATGGCTGTATCGACAATGAGCTCAAGAGAAAGAGTTCTTAAACTTTTCAGAGGAGAAGAAACGGACAGGCCGGCCTGTTTCAGCGGAATGGGTAATGCAACGACCGAAGGACTCAATCAGCTCGGCTACAAGTTCGCGCAGGTACATCTTGATGCAAGGCAGATGGCGGAGACGGCGGTTACTACTCCGAAACTGTTCGGGTTTGACAGCTGCGTCTTGCCGTTCGACCTCTGTGTGGAGGCGGAGGCGCTTGGATGCCGGATAAATACTTATGCTTATTCCGGGGACCTGCTGTACCCTACGATCAAGGAAAAAGTGATCCATAATGAGGCTGGGATGGAGATCGCCGTACCTGATGATTTGCTTGAAAGGGGAAGGATCCCCATGATGATGGAGGCTATAGGGCTTGCGAAGAAAGAGATCGGTGACGAAGTGCCGGTGGGGTCATATTTACTCGGCCCCTTTACTCTTGCAGGCCAGATAATGGAGTTGAACGATCTTCTGAAGCTTTCTTTCAAGAAGCCTGACAAGGTCGGTAAGCTTCTGGATACTCTTGCAGGAGTAATTATTGCAATTGCCGCTGAATACGAGAAAGCGGGTGTTGATTATCTGACGATAAGGGAGATGGGGGCGACATCGGATGTACTCAGCCCGAGGGGTTTCAAGAACCTCATACTTCCTCACCTGAAGAAAATATTTGAAAAGATAACAGTTCCGAGTGTTGTCCATATCTGCGGGAAGACGAATGATATTGCGGCTTTTATGATTGAGTCCGGTACGAATGCGATAAGTGTCGATCAGAAGAACGATGTTGCTGAAACGAGGAAGAAACTTGGTGACAAGGCATTGATATTCGGGAATTATGATCCGTATAATGTGCTTGTTTCGGGCACTACTGAGCTGGTAAGGGAAACTGTAAGGAAATGCCTTGATGACGGTGTGAGCGCTGTCTGGCCCGGATGCGATATCTGGCCGACCGTCCCGCCCGAAAATTTCAGGGCAATGATTGACGAAGTAAAGGAATACAGGAGGTAATTTATGGCAACAGAAGAAAGAAAAAAGGAGATTATGGAAAAGCTTACAAAGGCAGTGATTGAGTATGATGAGGATGCTGCCAGGGAAGGCGCCCAGGAGGCGCTGGATGAAGGTCTCAATGCAAATGATGCTATCTTTGACGGGCTTGTGGCCGGTATGCAGGAGGTAGGAAAGCTTTTCGAGTCACAGGAGTATTTTGTCCCGGAACTGTTAATGTGTGCGGACGCCCTGTATGCGGGGCTTGATATCCTCAATCCGCACGTAAAGAAGATGGATCTGGGGGTCAAGGGGTCGGTTGTGATCGGTACAGTTGAAGGAGATGTTCATGATATCGGCAAGAACATCGTAAAGATGATGTTTGATGTGGCGGGATTTGATGTCTATGACCTCGGCCGTGATGTTCCTCTCGACAAATTTGTTGAAGAACAGATAAAGACCGAGTCCGATCTCGTCTGTCTGTCGGCGATGATGACAACGACCATGATCGGGATGCAGAAGGTTATTGACAATCTAAAGGCGAAGAACCCGAATGTCAAGATAATGATAGGCGGCGCTCCGGTCTCAAAGGACATAGCGGACAAGTGGGGGGCAGACGGGTATGCTGCCGATGCAACCAATGCCCTTTCTGATGCTATCAAGATGATAGGGGCGCTTAAAGAACTCAAGGAGGAGGCAGAGGCGAAGAATAATTGATGCGTGAAGGTATCCGTGAAATGTTGAGAAAGGCCGGCGCCACCGTCATCGGATTTGCTTCAGTAGCGGATGGGCTGTCTGAAGACATAAGACACCTGTCTTTCGCAATTTCCATAGGCGTGAACGGGAATCTCCGGGAAAGCAATCTGGATCATCTGAAGAAATTGCAGAAAAAGACAGCGTTATTCCTGAGGGGAAAAGGATACAGGTTTTTCTGTATCCCTCCTGATTCGGACAGGATAAACGATTCGTTTGCTTCAAAGTTGTATCCGCTTTTTACGCATAAAATAGCTGCGACATGTGCGGGTATCGGCTGGATAGGCAGAAACGGCCTTCTTATCAGTCCGACTTACGGGCCACGGCTGTCGCTCGCTACTGTTTTAACGGATGCCCGTTTTAAAACTGATTTGCCCATCGAGAACTGTCTATGCGGAGATTGCATGCTTTGTGTTGACCATTGCCCTTCAAAGGCTATTACAGGCGAGACGTGGTCGAGGAACGCACCTTATCCGGATATGATAAAGGCTGATAAGTGCAGGAGCCATAAGGAGAAATCAAGGCCTGTTAACGGGAAACCCAATTGCGGGCTGTGTATCAATATTTGTCCTTATGGCAGGGGTTATATTGAAATTAAATCTGAAGTGATGGAGGAAACTCAATGAGCGGTAAATACAAGGTGATCTTTCAACCCTCCGGGAGAAGAGGAGAAATAGAGGAAGACAAGACGCTGCTTGAAGCAGCGCAGATGCTTGGTGTAGACCTGGAATCGATCTGCGGCGGAAAGGGAACGTGCGGGAAATGCAAGGTGAGGATTGAGGAGGGTTATTTTGAGAAAGATGCTATGGAATCGGGCATGTCACACCTGACACCGATGTCGGACGTCGAGAGGAAATTTATAAAAGCCGGGGATGGTCCGCAGATGAGGCTTGCCTGTTCTGCAACAGTGCAGGGTGACGTAAAGGTCTTTGTGCCGGAGAAATCAAGGGCCGGAAAGCAGATAGTCAGGAAGGCGGCAAGGGACATAATCATAGCCCTTGACCCCGCAGTGAAGAGATATTATATTGAACTGCAGGCACCGGGACTGCATGATCTGTCACGGGGTGATTTTGAGAGGATAGGAAATGCCCTGCGGGAGCAGTACGGTCTCGATGATATTGATATTGATTATGTGATTCTCAGGGACATCCAGAACATTTTGAGAAAGGGAGAGTGGAAGGTAACTGTGTCGGTATGGATGGACAGAGAGATAATAAAGGTAGAGCCGGGGTTTGTTGAGTCTTCCTATGGCATAGCCATAGATGTGGGCACTACAACGGTTGCGGCTTACCTGTGCGATATGAACACGGGGAAGGTCCTGAATACTGAGTCCATGATGAATCCCCAGGTGCCGTATGGAGAAGATGTCATGTCGAGGATAACCTATGCCATGACTAACGACAGCGGCCTTGAGACAATGCGGAAGACGCTGATAGAGGGGTTGAATGAGCTTATCGCCAAAGTTACATCCGAGATCAGGCTGAATGGTACGAAAGGAGGCCATACTATAATTGATATGACCGTGGTCTTCAATACGGCCATGCACCACATTTTCCTCGGGTTTAATCCGGAGTATATAGGGAGGTCGCCTTTTATACCGGCATTGCAGGAGCCGATCGATATCAAGGCCAGGGATATGGGTATAGATATAAACCCGGCTTCCTATATACATGTGCTGCCGATAGAGGCGGGTTTTGTGGGTGCTGATAACGTTGGTGTCCTGATTGCCGAAGAACCTTACAATGCCGATGACATGGTTCTTATTATTGATATCGGTACCAATGGTGAACTGCTGCTCGGTAACAAAGATGCCGTATATTCAACGTCTTGTGCTACCGGGCCGGCTTTTGAAGGCGCACAGATCAAATTCGGTATGCGCGCGGCACCGGGTGCGATCGAAAAGGTCAGGATCGACCCCGGGACGAAGGACCCCGAATACATGGTTATAGGCAAGGCCGACTGGCATACCCACATTGAAAAGATTGATGCAAAGGGACTATGCGGTTCCGGCATTATTGATGTGATTACAGAGATGTTCAAGGCCGGGATTATCGACAAGTCGGGAAAATTTGTAATGGACCTCGATACTCCCAGGGTGAGGCGTGATGCCGAAGGCAAACCGGAATATGTTCTGGCGTGGTCTGATGAGACATCGATCGGCACAGATATTACTGTTACCCAGGGGGATGTGCGTGCACTTCAACTTGCAAAGGGTGCGCTTTATGCCGGGGCGAAATTGATGATGAAAAAACTTGGCATCGAAAAACTTGACAGGGTGGTTTTGGCCGGTGCATTTGGTAGCCACATTGATACGGAAGCGGCCATGACGCTTGGCATGTTCCCCGACTGTAATATCGAGAAGGTCTATGCCGTCGGGAATGCCGCCGGGGATGGTGCCAGGATGGCGCTTCTTAACAGGGGCAAGAGGATAGAGGCCAGGGAAAAGGCGAGGTGGGTCAACTTTGTGGAGATAGCGGTAGAGCCGGAATTTGAGAAGGAGTTCATGATGGCAATGCATATACCCCATATGAAAGACAGGTTTCCGAACCTCAAGGCATTGCTTGAGAAGAATAATGTGCCGGTTAAGGTGAAGGGTTAAATAAAATCACCGGGGCATGGAGAAGCAGTGATGGTTTATGAATTATCCGGGCTGAAAGATGACTGAAGTGAAGATAAATTCAGGCATATGCGGTTTTTCCACGGTTGTCAAAGTAGAAAAGAAGGCCGGTAAAAAGTTTGCAGTGACGGTTTCTTCAGAATGTGAGATGGTACAGAAACTCGGCGCCGAGATGCCGGAGCTGGAATTCATGGATGCATTCAAGAGAATAACGGATAACCCGGTCTATGTCAGGGCTTCGGTGTGTCTGAAGCACGTATCGTGCCCCGTACCATCCGGTGTGCTTAAGGTGCTTGAGGTAGAGGCGGGACTTGCAGTGCCAAAGGATGTGCATATGGAATTTATCAAGGAAGATGACTGAACACGGAGGTAATGTCCATGACGCAGATTATGGATGGAAGGGTACTTTCAGATAAAATAAAGAATAATGTCAGAAAAGAAGTAGAGCAACTCAGAGGTTTTGGAATTGAGGTTGGGCTCGGACTGTTGCTGGTTGGGGATAATCCAGCATCAGAACAGTATTTCCTTGCTACACTCAAGGCATGCAAAAAGGTCGGCATTACGTCTTACGAGTTCAAATTGTCCGGGAACACCTCTGTTAATGAGGTCCTTAATGTTATTCATTCCTGTAACACCGATGAGAGGATAAACGGCCTGCTTGTCCTTTTTCCGCTGCCAGAGAGAATCAATGCGCGACGGGTGGTTAATGAGATAATACCCGGGAAGGATGTTGACGGCCTTGGTGCTATTTCTGTAGGACGTCTTGCCGCTGATGAATCCACTTTCCAGATATTCAGGGAGGGGTCTTATGAACTGCTTCATGAAAGCAGATTTAGGCCCTCGATATCAAGTTTTCTCCCATGTACCCCTTTTGGTGTGATCAGGCTCCTGGAATTTTACGGTGTAGAGATGAAAGGCATGCATGCAGTTGTGGTGGGCAAGAGCCTTGCTGTAGGAAAACCTCTTTCAAATATGTTGCTTGCAAAAGAGGCGACGGTGACAGTCTGCCATCGCGGGACATATGACCTTGGACATTTCCTGGGACATGCGGATATTGTCTGTTCCGCAACCGGTGTGCGAAATTTAATCAGAGGTGATATGGTCAGGGAAGGCGCTGTTGTCGTTGATATAGGTATAAAGGTGCTGGATGACGGAACCATCGTCGGAGATGTAGATTACGAATCCGTCAAGAAAAAGGCTTCCCTGATAACACCCGTGCCGGGCGGAGTCGGTCCTGTAACAATATCGATGCTGCTTGAAAACACACTAAGGTCTGCTCAAAGAAATGAATTGTTGAAAAGTCCCCTTATGATGGGCTGAAGCAAATAATTAAAGGGATTAAAATGATAGACCAGTCAAGAGAAGTTTTCAATGATATCCCATCACTGGTAAGGACTATCTTCTATATCGCCGCTGCAATATCTATTATTGTTTTTTTTACCGGTTCATGGCTCAGAATATCAACCTGGTTTAAGGGCGGAGATGACCCGAATGATCCTGTCCCTAAAAAATCTACTTTGGGACTGGCAAGAATAAGTTTACTCTATATCTTTTCAAGGGATTGTCTGTTTGCCAAACGGGTTGTTGAGCGGAGTAAACTCCGGGCAGTGATGCTTTTGTTTGTATATTGGGGATTTATTGTTCTCTTTATCGGCACAATAATTGTTGCAATTGATTACGACATGGGTGCGGATATCCTGAAAGGCGGAGTTTACCTCTATTATTCTCTTGTACTGGACATTTCAGGCGGTTTTTTTATCATAGGACTTCTGTTTTTCATCCTCAGAAGATACATATTCTCCAGAGGCGCGGTAGTCTCGGCATGGGATGACGCGGCTGTCCTTATTCTTATGCTTATTATAGCCGTCAGTGGATTCTGCATTGAGGGAATTCGTCTGGCAAGATTTAATCCGCCTTCTATGGACTGGTCACCTGTGGGTGCAGCCTTTTCGGTAGTTATTAAGGCCTGGATCCCGGATGATGGCATTCTCCTGTCATTGTACAGAATTTTCTGGGTGTTTCATGCCGCAACGGCACTTTTTTTCATCGCTTTTCTCCCGTTTTCCAAACAGTTTCATATGTTTGCTGCCCAGATTACTACTCTGGAGGCCGGTATGAGGAAATCGAAATTAATGGAGTTGGTCCATGACTGAAAAAACATCTTTTGTTGAAGGATTAACCAAACGTCATCTTATAGAGTTAGACGCCTGCACAAGGTGCAGCGAGTGTCTGAAGTGGTGTCCCGTCCAGGAGGTTACAGGAAATCGCGGTATATCTCCACCGGAAAAGATCAGGATGTACAGGGACCTTATTAATAATACCGAGGGGCTTAAGGCTCGACTTTTTGGTCCCCGGAAGGTAAACAGGGAGTTGCTTGAAGAGTTTGCAAAAGCGGTCTTTGAATGCACAACATGCGGTGCATGCGGAGAGAGTTGTGAAGTGGGAATCTTCAGCCAGCGCCTCTGGCCTTTTTTAAGAAAGAAAATGGTTGATATGGGGCTGGGGCCGTTAGGACCCCAGGCAAACCTGCCAAAGGTGATAGAACGGACAGGGAATCCATATGATAAACCTGCTGAAGAAAGATACAGGCCGTGGTTCCCGCAAGAAGTAAAGGTTGCCGGGAGAGCGGAGATAGGATACTATGCGGGCTGTACAGGTGCATATGAGTCACAGGCTATGGTGCGGGGAGATGTGCTTGCCCTCGGCGCTATTGGTGAACCATTCACAATGCTTCCGCCCGAAGAAGAAGTGTGTTGCGGGTTCCCGCTATTCATCACCGGCCAGCATGACAGGCTTGAGGATTTAACAAGAAGGTTGGTCGATGCATACAGGATTAAGGGAGTTAAGCTGCTCATAAGTTCATGCCCGTGCTGTGTAAATATCATGGCAAGGGACTGGCCGTTGTTTTATGGACAGGAACTTCCCTTTAAGATAAGGCATATTACGCAATTTGTTGCAGATGCAATAAAAGATGGTAAATTTCATTTTAAAGAAGGATTGAAAGAGAAACTGATTTACCATGACCCCTGTTACCTGAGCAGGGGAGTGGGTGTGACAGAGGAGCCAAGGTCTGTTCTGAAAAGCATACCGGGTGTGGAACTCATTGAATTTGACAGGAGCGGACTCGACTCACGATGCTGCGGGGCAGGCGGAGCGGCCCGTAAGGTCTTTCACGATAATGCTATTGCTATGGGGAGATTGACTATTGACGAGGCCGTCGGGAAAGGAGCGGACAGACTGGTGCTTAGCTGTCCTGCGTGCTATTCAAAGGTCAATGAGGCAATGGAGGGATACGACAAACAGATCAGGATTGTAGATATAATGGAGTTAATTGCGGAGTTAATATCAGGAGATTGAAATCAAGGGAAAGAACCTATCTGTTTGAAATAGCAATACATGCAACGCGGAATGCCTCATAAACATAATAAATCGACGGACATATTAAATGGCAGACCTTAATATGGAAGATACACCTAAAATGGGTAAAAAGCAATACGAAGAGGGTAAATACAGGTTCTGCACGTTTTAAAGGAGTCGTTATTATGTTTTTTCGACACTCCGCGTTGCGTGTAAGGTGTAATACTGAAATGTTCTGGACAGCAGAGGGGAAAGGAAATATTTGATGAGCCATTTTAATATCAGATGCAGGAAATGCGGCAAGGTTTTACAGGAGGTCTACTGTGCCTTTTGTGAGCATTGTAAGGATGCCCTCCTTGTTACGGATTACAAGGAAGAAGAGTTCAGGGAGGACAGGGGAGAGGGTATATGGAGATTTAACTGGATTCCGGTTCATTCGCCCGACTTTCACCAGAACGGTCCCGTCATATACAGATCGAAGGGACTTGCCGGTGATCTCGGCCTTGAAAACCTTTATATTGCCTTTAACGGGTACTGGCCGGAGAAAGGGGCAGCGATCGAGAGTTGTACGTTCAAGGAGTTTGAAGCCGGCGTTGTCCTCCAGAATGCCCGGGAAAACAGTGTTGAAGGGCTTGTAGTGGCATCTGCCGGTAATACGGCAAGGGCCTTTGCGCACCTGTCCGTGATTTCAAATTTCCCGGTTATTATAGTTGTTCCCAAGATGTGTCTCCTTGAGATGTGGTATCTTGAATCTTCTCTTGTCGTGCCTACATTTGCACTCGAAGACGGGGATTATGCTGATTCGATTGATGTCGCGAAGAGGATATCACAAACTATTAATATGCCGTTTGAGGGGGGAGTAAAAAATATTGCAAAGAGGGACGGATTGGGAGTTGTCATGCTTGAGGCGGTTTCTGAGATAGGCACTCTGCCTGACCACTATTTCCAGGCCGTTGGCAGCGGTACAGGTGCTATCGGCGTATGGGAGATGTCGGAGCGTTTTCTAAGAGACGGGCGGTATGGCGCAAAACTGCCGCAGCTCCATCTCGCACAGAACCTTCCCTTTGCTCCCATGCCGAAGGCATGGCAGAGGGGGAGCAGGGAACTCGATAAACAGGACCTCAGACCGGAATTGATTTCTGAGATAACGACGCGGGTGTTGTCCAACCGGTATCCGGCGTATTCGGTTAAAGGCGGGGTATATGATGCTCTCCGGGCAACAGATGGTCGGATGTACGGCATAGAAAATGATGAGGTGTTTAAGGCGATGGAGGAGTTCGCAGAGGCTGAAGGTATTGATATCGTCCCTGCATCCGGAGTCGCTGTTGCTGCTCTTAGCCGGGCCATAAAGGAAGAACATGTCAAAAGGGATGAATTGGTACTGCTGAATATTACAGGTGGTGGTGAAGAGAGATTCAGAAAAGAAAAGGGGGTTCATATTGTAAAGCCCCGTTTTATATCAAAGGAGATATCCGATTCAGAGATCGAGGAGATTGTATGCGGAATCCGGAAGACGAGCTGATAAGCATAATGAAAAGCGTTGGAGTAGATTATGTATTATCTCTCCCGTGCGACAGGATCAAGAATCTCCTTTTAAAGATCCCGTCTGAATTTGTCAATATCCCCCTGACGCGGGAGGAAGAAGGGGTGGGTATATCAGCAGGTGCGGCACTTGCGGGCAAGAGGCCGGCTATGATTATTCAAAATTCCGGTATCGGCAATATGCTCAATGCCCTCCTTTCCTTGACGTCATTTTATGAATTGCCGCTGGCAATTTTTATAAGTCACAGGGGTATATATAAGGAAAAGATCGCTGCCCAGAAGCCGATGGGTAATGCAGTTAAAGGGCTGCTGAAGGCTTCGGGCGTCGGGTATACGGTTGTCGACAAAAGGGAAGACCTTGCCAGGATTAAGAGACCTCTTGAAATGGTCTATGAAAAAAACAGGATCCATGCCTTCCTTCTCAGCCCCAGGGTGTGGGAGGTTGAGTGTGCAAATAAATGGAATCCGGAGGATGAGAAGAGGAATCCGGTGGCCTCTCGGATCAGAACGGATACCGGTCGTCATATCTTGGCCCCTGAATATACGCGCTATGAGATATTAGAAATAATTTCACCTTATCTTGATGGCAAACTGGTTGTCTGCAATATAGGAATCCCTTCAAAGGAACTTTTTTCCATAAAGCATCAACCCTCCAGTTTCTACATGCTTGGAAGCATGGGAATGGCCACTCCAATCGGACTCGGGGTTGCACTTTCATCTGATAGGAAGGTGGTTGTAATAGATGGTGACGGCAGTTTGCTCATGAATCCAGGTACACTTGCGACAGCGGCGCACTTAGCTCCCGGTAATCTGACGATTATTGTCATAGATAACGGTGCATACGGGTCTACCGGGAGTCAACCGACATTTACCGGCTCATGCGTTGACCTTGAAATTGTCGCACGGGGGTTCGGAATTAAGAATACAGTGAAAGTGGCGGGTAAAAAGCAGTTAACTGATGCAGTTAAAAGGCCTGTAAGGGGTCTGACCTTTATCCATGTACTTGCCCTTCCCGGAAATGCCGATGTTCCAAACATATCCTTGCACCATCTTGAGAACAAAGCAGAAGTGCAGGAATTTCTTAACCCGCATCATACATAAATCGGGTGTCATGCGGACGGCGGGTCTTTAGATTACAGTTTACCGGTCTTTTCATATTCCTTTACATAAAACTTGAGAGCTCTCAGGATTAACCAGTCAAGAGAGACTTTATTCGCGGTGGAGATTTCAACTAACCTGTCGATTATTTCTTTTTCTTCGTTTGATAACTCTTCATCTGGAAATGATTTTGGTTTTTCCGGTATATTAATTTTGTTATCGGGATGGCGTTTCTCATGCTCTCTTTTGAGAAGCCCGACCAGGTCGCCTACGTTTTCGGTCTTTACGGCATCAACTATATCTTCAGGGGGCATGGGAGTATGTTCCCCCTCCCTTTTCCGGTTCCCCTGCATCGGCATCATTCCGGTCATACCCATCATCATTTCAGCAAGCTTTCTTGCATGCTCATTCTCCGGCATCTCTTTTTCAAGAAATTCATTCAGCTTGCCCTCAGCCATAGCCGTGGCTAACCGGTCAGTAAGCAGGGGTGATTTCTCTTCAGCATGTTCCGGGCGTTTCTTCCGACCAAAAGGCGTAGACGGCGGTGTTGGCAATGGTTTATCTTTTTTAGGCATAATCAGTGACCTTTTCCTTATCTTTTAATATACCATTAATGTTTGATGATAAGGAAATATTCAGTGTCTGTCCATAAATTGCCATTTTTTATTTTTGTCATGTCCCGCAAGCGTTCGGGGCGTCCGGAACTTATTGAAAAGAATAGATTCCCCGACTAAGTCGGGAAATGACAGATAGAGAGACTTACTTTATACACAGGCTCTATTTAGTTGAACAATTTTTTTGGGTTTCTTTTGGTTCGACTTTTTCATTGCATTGTGGCTGTAATCATAATAAAATAAAAAGACGGAGATTGATGATAACCTGTGTTTCAAGAAAAGGGCCGGGAATGTGAAAAATAGTACACGGAAACATCACAGATATCCGTATATAGCATCAGCGGCGATAAGAGAGAGAAATATTGCTGATGCCGAGCCCGTTACGGTTATGGTTAATAATATATCCGAGGGGGGGATGGGGGTGTTTATTGAAACTCCTTTTAAAAAAGGAACAAAGGTTTCTATTGAAGTGAATTTTATAAATTTGTATGGATCAGAAATTAAGGATGTCATTCATGGTGAGGTTTCCGGTTTAACAGAGCGGGACACCTTGTATTTTATGGGAATATCTTTTGATAAGAAAATTGACCCTTACAAACAGCCGAATTTATATGAACTCTTCAATCAGAGCATTAAGGGCGACTGATGTTTATAACATTGCCGGCGAGCGGTGACATTTTATGTTCGCGGAACGGGATATCCGGAAGGGCGGATGGGTTATTTACAGGTTTATACGGGTAGGGGAAAAGGCAAGACGACCGCTGCGCTCGGGCTTGCCATGAGGGCCTATGGCGCCGGACTCAGGATATTCTTTGCACAGTTTCTTAAGAAGGGAGATTACAGCGAAATAAGCGTCTTGCAGAAATTAAATGATAGAATTCAGGTCAGGCAATATGGTACGGGCGATTTTTTTGATGAGAGGCCTTCGGAAGCGGACATCACAGCCGTTAGAACCGGGATGAAGGAAGTGGCAGGGATACTGGAATCGGGAGATTATGATCTTATTGTACTCGATGAAGCTAATGTTGCGCTTTTTTATAAGGTTATCGATATTGACGATTTTATCCATATGTTGGAGAAAAGGCGTGATAATGTAGAAGTTGTCGTGACCGGGAGATATGCGAACGGCAAGCTTATAGAGGTCGCAGATCTTGTTACGGAGATGAAAGAGGTTAAGCACTATTACAGAAATGGCATAGAAGCGAGAAGAGGAATAGAAAAATAAATGATGAATCCCATGCTTTATCTATACGTGCAGACCCTGTTCCTGCCGGAACGTTTTGCAAGATAGAGCGCCTTGTCGGCTGCTCCGATAAGTCCCTCCCGGGTTGAGCCGTCTTCCGGGAATTCGGCTATACCGATGCTGACGGTTATGGTTACTTCTTCACCTTTTAGTTCTATTTTGTTGTCTTTTATCTGCTCTCTTATCCTCTCTGCTATTTGAAGTGCCCCTGACAAGGGAGTTTCCGAAAGGATTACAGCAAATTCCTCGCCGCCGTACCTTGCGGCCATATCAATACTCCTCATGTTTTTCGTCATTATGGCTGATATTAATTTTAATACTTCGTCCCCCGTCTGATGACCGAACTTATCGTTAAAATTCTTAAAATGGTCTATATCAATCATCATAAGAGAAAAAGGACGCTTGTACCTCTTGACCCTGTCTATCTCATTTTCAAGTCTTTCCTGCAACGTCCTGTGGTTATGCAATCCGGTAAGGCCGTCGGTAGAGGCCATTTTCACTATTTCGTCGTGCAGGTTCACCTTCTCTATTGTAAGACCCAGATAGAAGGCGATGGTAAGAAGCAGGTCTTCGTCCTCTGAAGTGAAATCCTTCCCATTATTTTTGTCCGTTACCATTAATTCTCCGATAATCTCTCCTCTGAGGATTATCGGAACAACAATAATACCGCTTATATCAGGATGGTTATCGGGGAGACCGTCAAACCCCGGCATGGAAGGTATATCATCTCCTCTCGCAGGGACCATATCCTCGTATGCTTTCCGGAGTATACCGGTCAGTTTGACCTTACATCCCGATGATGGCCCTAAAGATGTAAAAAATCCCTCGATTCCGCCGTTTTTATTTGTAAGAATAACAGCGGAGCGGGTTGCCTTTAGAAGTTCTCTTGACCTGTCAAGCAGAATGTCAACGGCGCTTTCCATATCGAGGCTTGAAAGGAGCGAAGCGGAGAGTTCGTTGGTTATATTGAGTTCTCTGATCGTCTTGAGCTGTTTTTCATTATGACATTTGATATTAGTAGAGACTTTTCTGTTTCTCATGTATATAGCTGACAAGAATATCGAAATGAGTGCCAGGGCAATAATAATTGAAGTTGTCATGGCCGGACCTCTTTCCTTGCAAATTCAATAATCTTTCCCTTTACACTATCTGCGAACAGCAGGCCGGCATGGTTGAAGGGATAAATGCCGGCATCGCCGGACTTGTAAAAGAGAGAGCTTTCTTTGGTTACAAGCCCGTCACCCCGGCCATTTCTCATTTCATCAGGTACAATCATATCAGGTAATAATTTACCCAAAGAACCCGGAAATGTAAATAGCAATTTTGGTTTCAGCATATATCTATTTTTTTTTGCAATTCACATGCCATGAATAAAGGCTGAATAGCTCCGGGTGCGTACCGGCGATACAGATCGATTTTATGTGTGGCGGCAGAAGGGAATCGAGTGATGTGAGTAGTTCTGAACCCGGCAACAGCTCTTTTACAGCAGTGCTGTTTATAAAATCGAGTACATGTTTTATGTTGTTCTTTACAGTCCCTTTCTGTGTATTCTTTAAAAAAGGGTTTATGAGAACGAGGGTTTTTGAGATTATATCCGCCCATCTGGCAAGGGAACTGCCCCTGAACGGGGATGCAATGGATATCAGCGCCCGGATATTATGCGGAAACTGCAACGCATAGCTTCTGCCGACAATACCTCCCCTGCTGTGCCCGGTGAGGATTACCCCGTTATGAGTGAAACCGGAATAGTCGTGCAGGATCGCCTTAAGTTCATTTACAGCCTTGTCGGCATTGGATGCAGGTCTTTTTTGCGACCATGCCAGTACGTGAAAGCCCATTGTTTTAAATTGATGAAAAAGAGTGTTGAATTTTTTGGGTGTTGTTCCCGCGGTGACTTTATATACCGTCCGGGGTTTCTCCCGGGATGTCCGAGCCACGGGTTTTTCCCTCAGTAAAACGTCTAAAGGGAACCTCCCGGCCATGATGCGTGACTTGCCGGGGTCTGTCCAGATATTCTTGTCCATCCCAAGGCCGTGAATAAAGACTGCCATGGGACGGGATTTTTCCCCTTCATGGAAAGTAATATCTATCTTGCCGTCGTATGTCACAGATACAAAGCCCCCATCGATTTTTTACGAGTCTGTCCATTATAATTAAACTATGAGGAAAATTATCACTATATCTGTATTGGTGGCGGTGCTGTTTATACCTGTAGTGTCATTCAGCATTGTTATTACTGAATCTGAGTTTAATGAAGCACATCATAAGATAGACAGCCTGCCTGTCGGTGACAGGGTGGCCTTCTGGGCGGAGAAGTTTGTCGGCACCCCGTATGACCCTGACCCCCTTGGCGAATACGTGAGGAATCGTGCAATCATTGCGGATGACAGGGTCGATTGTATGTATATGACTTTCAGGACGGTTGAGCTTGCCATGAGCAAATCATATGCCGGAACCGTGCAACGGGCGCTCACAGTGAGGTTTCATACCCGTGGAAAGCTTGACAGCCACGGAAAGGTCACCAATTACGATGACAGGTATCGGTATGGCATTGCTATGATAAGGAGCGGCAAGTTCGGAAGGGATGTAAGCGCAGAGATTGGCCGAACCACCCCTCTTAAAGGTGCAAGGGGAATCAACAGCGTTGATGTAATATTGAATGATCAGGCGGTTAATTCAGTCGGAAACATGAAAAACGGGGATATAATCTTCTTTGTTAAAGACCCTGAAAAAAGAAAAGTAGGAGAAATCATAGGACATATTGGTATCGTCTCGGTTAAAAATAAGGGTATATTCCTCATACATGCGAGCGGGATAAAGAATGGTTCGGGAGCGGTGAAAAAAGTTGCTCTCGAACAATACCTGAGAGGCATGCCCTTTGTGGGAATAATTGTGACCCGCTATGACTGAGCGCAGATCTTTTTCAGCAGTTCGGGGTATCTGTTCCGGAAATCAGGGAATTCTTTCCCGAGGAAGAGTTTAATCGCCTTTAACTCATCCTTCATTTCCTTCATTTCCTTCATTTCCTTTTCGAGCTTCTGGAGTTCGTCAACCAGCGTGCCCAACTCCCGCTCGACCATCTTAAGTCTTTCTCTCAGTTCAATTTCTTCTTTCATTTTTCAAACATTACCTTTTCTTGAATTTCATTTTTCTAAGCAGCTTTTTGTGTTTGTGTTTGCTCATCTTCTTCTTACGCCATTTCTTGACATTCCCCACTGAATCACCTCCTGACTTAAAATAATTTTATTTTCTTAATATCTTTCAATTGGAATATATCTGTTTTCTTCACTAAGAGAGTATGTAGAGAAAAAAGAGCATATGTTTTATCTGCGTATATCTCCGGGCACTGGTTTATTTACAGTTTTTTTGCTTTTTGTCTGTTCCATGAATGCCTCAATCTGCAAATGCGTTGTAGTTGACTCTGTACCGTCATAAGGTATGCTTATGCAGGGTATATGATATTGTTTACCCAGGTACTGCATGAATGCAGTTACGATGGTGCCCGGCATGCAGCCGAAGGGCATTGCATTAACAATACCCGAAGCCCCCCTTTCGATCAGATCGACCGTCTTGCCGATGCTGAGAATAGCTTCCCCCTCAAACGAGTCGTGTATATAAGGGGCGGCTTTCCGGAGGATTGTCTTTGAATCCGGCTCATGCAGAGTCTTCAGGAAACCTTTAAAATATCCCGCATACTTGTGTTCTATCCTTTTTTGAAAGAGCGATTTTAAAGAAAGACCTATGATACCAGACAGTCCTTTTTTTCGCAAGGCATTTCTGATGGCTGTGTAGTTGGTGTAATAAATCCATTCTTCAATGGGTGACAGCCATGCCTCTCCCCCGAGTTCCTCGATTTTCCGGACGAGTGACTCATTTGAGAATTTGTTGGAACGCACGAATATCTCGCCCACGATGCCGATAAGCGGTTTTTTTTCTCCGTTTTTTTCTATAGATTCAAAATCTTCCCTCATATCACTCAGAGCGCCTTCAAGCGAGCCGTTGCCCGACTTGATGGATTTATAAATGTGATTCAGGTGATTATCGTAAATATCTTCGGACCTGCCTTTTTCCTTTTCATACGGTCTTGTTTCATGCAGGCATTTTGTCAGCAATTCGATGGCAATTATCCCTTCCCACGATTTTTTTATAAAGATGTCACTTACACTGCCGAGGTCGTTATAAAATTCGGTGTCCTGGACAGGGGCATAGATGGGAACATTACCAAAACCGTGCCTGTCGAGTATGAGCCTGTGGAAGACATTATACTGTCCGAACCGGCAGGGACCCGTGCCTGATGGCATGAAGAAGGCGGATCTCTCCGGATCAAAATCCCCGGACAATGCCTGTTTCAGCATGTCGCCCGTGGTAACGGCACATGGGTAGCATTCCTTGCCTGACACATTCATCCTCCCGAGCTTTATTGCCTCGTCGTCGGTTGGCGGCAGCACTTGCGCCTCGACGCCGGAGGCCTCAAATGCAGCGGCGAGTGCAAAGGCATGGTCGGACATCCTCGGTATGAATATTTTCCGCTTTTTCATTGAAGAAGTAACTCTGCTGGAGGATATGTAAGTCCGCTGCACTTCATCTGTTTCTTTCTTTTTATTACCGATACTGTCCAGGTATGCCTCACATCTGGTAATGGCGCCGGCGTCTGCACTATGCTCGTCTATCTCCACATGCAGAAAAGGTTTGTTTCCCAGTTCCTCCGGGAGGAAATTGAGTATGAATGAATCGGGACCGCATGAAAAGTTCCCTATAAATATAGGATAGAGGAAGGGATGATTTCTTAAATACCGCGCAGCCTTAAGAATCTTTTGGCCGTTTCTCCAGTACATATTGTTCCATCTGTCGGAGATATCGATATCGTCCACCGGAAGGAAATCCATGGGGATTGCAAGTGTTTCCAGAGTGGAGAGTTTCTGCGGAATCTGCAGATTTACTCCGCTGTCAAATGAGTTGTATGACCTTCCCATTATAACAATGGCTTTCTTGTCGAGCGCTCCGATAATTTCTTTTCCCTTCTTCTTTATCGTTTCCTCAAATTCCCCCTGCGCCTCTTCTGCTTTGATATAGGCTGCCCTGATACTGCGGGTTGTAATATTAAATTGCCTGAGGGAATTCTTTATCTCATTGATTACGGCATTCTTGCCATTATCTATCTTTATTACGGGAGCCAGGATATTCTTTGCGTTGAAGGCAATCCTTGCAAGGTAGGGTATTGTCTGAGTATAAGGGCATGGAACAGAGTTTCCGGATTTCGTATGGGACAGGTTTATATAGCTGGGTGCAATAATGGCATCAACCCCGCTATCCAGAAGGTATTTTATGTGACCGTGCGCAACCTTCACCGGAAAACAGCTTTCGGAAAGTACCGCTTCTACCCCAAGATTGGCAATCTGTCTGTTTGTCTTCGGTGATACGACAACATTAAATCCGAGTTCCCAAAGTAGTGTCGCCCAGAACGGCAGATAGTCATGGAAGAGAAATATATAAGGTATCCCTATGGTCCATCCGGTCCGTGATCCCCCGTTTTTGCCGTTATCATGGCGAATTTCATTAATCCCGGCCCTGGCCATATGGGCCTTCCAGAGCATTTCTTCCCTGAATAGGAACAGATCGGGAAGATTCCCGCCTTTGCCCCTGTTAATATCGTATCTTTCGCACCTGCCACCGTAGAACAGCCTGGTGTCTTCAGCTTCGATCTTTACCCTGTTTATCTCACACATGTTCGGACACCCGCGGCATTCAAATGATGAAGTCTCGTATCTTCTGCTGTAGATGCCGAATCCCTTGAATCTGCTTTCTGTAATGTTGTGCTTCTTTATGTATTCCCTTACGATAATGGCCATTCCGATTGCACCCGTCACATCATGGTGCGGAGGAACGGTTACCCTTGTGCCGAGGAATTTTTCAAAGGCTGCGATAACACTTTTATTGAATGCGACTCCACCCTGGAAGAAGATGTTTTTACCGATTTTTTTGCCGGCAACTACACGGTTTATATAATTCTGTACGATCGAATATGCAAGACCTGCAAGGAGATCATTCCTCTCTACTCCTCTCTGAAGATTTGCCCTGAGGGAGTTTTCCATAAATACCGTGCATCTTTCACCGAGATGACAGGGGTGATTGGAAGATAAGGCACACTCTTCAAATTCATTTTTGATCTGTATCCTGAGTTTTTCCGCCTGTTCTTCAAGGAAAGACCCTGTGCCTGCCGCGCAGGCCTTGTTCATTTCAAAATCAACTATGACACCGTCTTCGAGAGATATATACTTTGAATCCTGTCCGCCTATTTCAAAGATAGTGTCGACATCAGGATTGATAAAGGTAGCTGCAGTAGCCTGGGCGGTTATCTCATTCTTGACAATATCGGCGCCAACGAAATCAGCTATCATGTACCTGCCTGAACCCGTGGTTCCCACACCTTTAATATCTATCTTTTCTCCAACCTCTTCATGTATTTCCCTCAGTCCCTGAAGTACCGCCTCAATCGGCCTGCCTGCCGTCATCAGGTATCTTTTTGCAATCAAGCCGCCGTCAATATCCGTGACGGCCAGGTTAGTGCTGATGGAACCGATGTCAATCCCCAGGTATGCCGGTATCTTTTCATTCCCGGCATCGAGATAGGAGCCGGAACTTCCGCAAGTTGCATTATGTCTCAGAAAGAAATCATCATTTTCAGAAACTAACGGTTTCAGGGAACTATATGAGAAGGTTGTGTTGCCGGCAAGATTCCTGATCGATGGAATATCAAGAGGGGCAAGATCGTCATCTTCAATTGACTTGAGAGCTGCCCCAATCGCACCCATGCATGCAAAGTGTTCAGGGATAATAATATCATCTATTTCGAGGATTTTCAGAAACGCCCTCTTCATGCCCGGGTTTGCGGCTACCCCGCCCTGAAATGATACGGGCATGCGAATTTCTCTGCCCTTTGCAATGCTTCCTTTAAAGTTTCTTGCTACAGCAAAACAGAGCCCGGCAACAATATCTTCTACGGGTGTGGCTATCTGTTGCAGGTGTATCATGTCTGATTTTGCAAAAACGCTGCACCTGCCCGCGACTCTCGGAGGCTTTGCGGACGTCAGGGCCATTTTGCCGAATTCCTCTATTGAGAGGCGCAACCGTTCGGCCTGCTGGTCCAGAAACGAACCAGTGCCGGCCGCACATACGGAGTTCATCGCAAAATCTCTTGTGCCGCTTTCATCAAGGATTATCAGCTTTGAGTCCTCGCCTCCCATTTCAATGATTGTCCGGACTTCCGGGAGCAGAATCATTGTAGAGATTGCATATGCAACGATTTCATTGACCTGTACATATCCGAGACACTCGGCGATTCTTTTTCCCACTGACCCTGTCAGGGATATGAAGTCGATGCCCCCGGCTTCATTAGAAGCGGTCTGTACAATGTCTGAGGCAAGGTTCAGTGGGTGGCCATGGTGTCTTTTGTAATATGTCTTTAATATTTTCCCGTTGGAATTAAGAATTGCAGCTTTTACGCTGACGGAGCCGGCATCGAGGCCAAGCACTTTCATCACAATTTGTTTCCTCCGGATGGATTTTCTCATAGTTTACCAGATTAAAATCATTTGAGAAAAATATTTCCTTAAAATTATTTAAATTTAGTTCAAAAGAGTTGATTATTTTAATGGATTAATGGTATTATTTTTTTTCCTGATTGCAAGGGGAAGACTTTTTTTCTTTCTTGACAAAAACATTTTACTCTGGTATCATTTCGGAGTTTTCCCTCGGAAACAGTCTATGTGGTATGGTTCCGGAATTGAAAAGTATTTTTGTGATTTTTTTTGGGGGAGATATTAATATTAAAAATAAAAAGAGTGAATCTTGAGGAGGAATATTGCCGACAATTGCACAGCTGATAAGGCAGGGAAGGAAACGGACTGAGAAGAAGAGCAAAAGTCCGGCTCTCAAATCGTGTCCTCAGAGAAGAGGAGTATGTGTCAGGGTTTATACGACTACACCCAAGAAGCCGAATTCTGCCCTGAGAAAGGTTGCCAGGGTGCGCCTTACAAATGGGATGGAAGTAACGGCATATATCCCCGGAATCGGCCATAACCTGCAGGAACACTCTATTGTTCTTATCAGGGGTGGAAGGATAAAAGACCTTCCAGGTGTCAAGTATCATATAATAAGAGGCGCACTGGACTCTGTAGGAGTTGATGCTCGAAAAAGAGGCAGGTCAAAATATGGCGCGAAAAGGCCCAGGTAAGAGGTAAGATATGCCAAGACGGAGAGTTGCCCAGAAAAGAGAGATTTTGCCTGATCCGAAATATGGAAGTGTTCTGTTAAGCAAGTTCATCAATATACTGATGAAGGGTGGACAGAAGGCTACGGCAGAGAAGATCTGTTATAGCGCTTTCGATATAATCAGGGAAAAGACGGGGGAAGATCCTCTTAAGGTCTTTAAAACCGCCATTGATAATGTGAAACCTGTTTTAGAGGTCAAGCCCAGAAGGGTTGGCGGTGCAACATATCAGGTCCCCGTGGAGGTCAGGCCGCAGAGAAAGATTGCGCTTGCCTTCAGATGGATAAGGAATTATACAAGGCAGCGGGGTGAAAAAACCATTAAAGAGAAACTTGCTGCCGAGCTTTTAGATGCCTACAATAGTACAGGCTCCTCCATTAAGAAGAAGGAAGACACCCACAAAATGGCTGAGGCCAACAAGGCCTTTGCCCATTACAGATGGTAATTTCTATAGAGGTTTATTGTGATATTTCCGCTTGAAAAAACAAGAAATATAGGTATTATGGCGCATATTGATGCCGGGAAGACAACTACGACCGAAAGGGTTCTCTACTATACAGGCAAAACATATAAAATAGGAGAGGTACATGACGGTACCGCCGTAATGGACTGGATGCCCCAGGAACAGGAAAGGGGTATTACCATTACCTCCGCTGCAACCACCTGCTTCTGGAAGGACCACAGGATAAATATTATCGATACCCCGGGCCATGTTGATTTTACTATTGAAGTGGAAAGAGCGTTGAGGGTTCTTGATGGAACGGTGGCTGTCTTTGATGCTGTTTCAGGAGTCGAGCCCCAATCTGAAACTGTCTGGCGTCAGGCCAATAAATATGATGTTCCAAGGATAGCGTTTATTAATAAGATGGACAGGGTAGGAGCGAATTTCATTGCTTCTGTAAATTCCATGATTGAGAGGCTTGACGCTAATCCTGTCCCCGTTCAGATACCCATTGGTTCGGAAGAAAATTTCAGGGGACCGATAGACCTTATCCGCATGAAGGCGTATTATTTTGATGATGAGACCCTTGGGGCAAAATTTGTTGAGGATGAAATTCCTGAAGAATACATGGAGCAGGCGAAGGAATACAGGGATAAGATGCTGGAGGCTTTATCGGATATTGATGATGAAATAATGGAAAAATACCTTGCAGGTCAAGATGTGCCCGAAGCCCTGATAAGAGAAGCTCTCAGGAAGGGGACGGTCTCTTTGAAGCATACACCGGTCCTGTGCGGTGCTGCATTCAAGAACAAAGGTGTGCAGATGCTGCTTGATGCGATTGTGTTTTTTTTGCCCTCGCCTCTTGACGTCCCGCCGGTTAAGGGTATAGCGGTTGATGGGACTATGGCGGAGAGAGAGGCTGCCGACAAGGAACCATTCTCAGCCCTTGCATTCAAGGTAATGACAGACCCTTATGTCGGCCAGCTTACGTTTATCAGGGTGTATTCCGGCGTGCTTTCAGCCGGATCTTATACTTACAATTCGACAAAGAGATCAAAAGAGAGGATAAGCAGGCTTCTCAGGATGCACTCCAATAAGAGGGAGGAAATAAAAGATGTGCGGGCGGGTGATATAGCTGCTGTTGTAGGGCTAAAGCATACATTAACCGGGGATACGCTTTGCGATGAGGAAAATCCTATCATTCTTGAGTCCATGGAATTCCCCGATCCGGTTATATCCGTTGCCGTTGAGCCCAAGACCAAGGCCGACCAGGAAAAACTTTCCATATCACTTATAAAACTTGCGCAGGAAGACCCGTCATTTAAGGTTTCCTATGACGAAGAGACCGCCCAGACAATTATCTCCGGCATGGGAGAGCTGCATCTTGAGATTATTGTAGATCGTCTCATGAGAGAGTTTAAGGTCGGTGCTAATGTGGGTAAACCGCAGGTAGCATATAAGGAGACCATAAAGACAAAGGCGAAAGCGGAAGGCAAATATATAAGGCAGACAGGCGGCCGCGGGCAGTATGGGCATGTTTATCTGGAAATTGAGCCTTTTACCCATGGCAGCGGGTTTGAATTTGTTAACAAGATTGTAGGGGGCGCCATACCCAGGGAATATATCTCGGCTGTTGAAAAGGGGATAAAAGAAGCATTGGAGACGGGCGTGCTGGCAGGGTATCCTGTTGTCGATATCAGGGTGACACTTTATGATGGTTCTTATCATGAAGTCGATTCCTCGGAGATAGCATTTAAGATTGCCGGTTCCATGGGGTTTAAGGAAGCTGCAAAAAAGGCCAGGCCTGTTCTGCTTGAGCCGGTCATGACGGTAGAGGTTGTTACCCCCGAGGAATATATGGGAGATGTAATCGGTGATCTGAATGCCCGTAGGGGGAAGATCCAGACCATGGAAAAGAGGGGTAAAGCGCAGGTTATAAGCGCTGTTGTACCTCTTTCGGAGATGTTTGGATATGCTACTGACCTGAGATCAAAGACCCAGGGAAGGGCAACATACACTATGCAGTTTTCCCGGTATGAGGATGTCCCGAGAAATATCTCTGAAGCAATAATTTCCAAAATAAAGGGTGTCTGACTTTTTTGAAAATATTTTTTGATTTTTATTGTTAAAATTTGATATATTACTAACTTCCAGTTATTGCATTCCAGAGTTTTATATATGGATCTCTGGAAAAGGAGGAGAGATGGCAAAAGAGAAATTTGAGAGGACGAAGCCGCATGTCAACATAGGGACGATAGGGCATGTAGACCATGGGAAGACGACATTGACGGCAGCGATAACGAAAGTATTGGGGCTGAAGGGGCAGGCGCAGTACACGGCGTATGACCAGATAGATAACGCACCGGAAGAGAAGGCGAGGGGGATAACGATAGCGACGGCGCACGTAGAGTACGAGACGGAGAAGCGTCACTATGCGCATGTAGACTGCCCGGGGCATGCAGATTACGTAAAGAACATGATCACGGGAGCGGCGCAGATGGACGGAGCGATACTGGTAGTGAGTGCGGCGGACGGGCCGATGCCGCAGACGAGAGAGCACATCCTGCTTGCACGTCAGGTGGGAGTACCGTATATAGTAGTGTACATGAACAAGACGGACCAGGTAGATGATCCGGAGCTGTTGGACCTGGTAGAACTTGAAGTAAGAGAACTGCTGAGCAAATATGAATTTCCCGGAGATGACATACCGATAATAAAGGGCAGTGCGCTGAAGGCGCTTGAGAGCAGTTCAACAGACCCCGGGGCAGAAGAGTACAAGAGCATAATAGAGCTGACGGAAGCAGTAGACAACTATGTGGCAGAGCCGGAGAGGCCGCTGGACAAACCGTTTCTGATGCCGATAGAAGACGTATTTTCCATAAGCGGGCGAGGGACAGTAGTAACGGGGAGAGTAGAGAGGGGGATAATCAAAGTAGGAGAAGAAGTAGAGATAGTGGGACTGGGAGAGACGCGCAAGACAGTGGCAACGGGAGTAGAGATGTTCAGGAAACTGCTTGACGAAGGGCGGGCGGGAGACAACATAGGAGTGTTGCTGAGGGGGATAGGCAAAGACGAAGTAGAGAGGGGGCAGGTATTGGCCAAGCCCGGCAGTATCACACCGCACACAAAGTTCAAGGGGGAGGCGTACATACTGACAAAAGAAGAAGGCGGGAGGCACACACCGTTTTTCAAGGGATACAGGCCGCAGTTTTACTTCAGGACGACGGATGTAACGGGGATAGTGCAGTTACCGGAAGGAGTGGAGATGGTAATGCCGGGTGACAACGTAAGCATAAGAGGAGAGCTGATAGCGCCGATAGCGATGGAAAAAGAGCTGAGATTTGCGATAAGAGAAGGCGGCAGGACAGTGGGCGCAGGTGTTGTTACCGAGATTATTGAATAGGTGAGAAGAGGATATCATTTATGAGAGATATTATTTTGCTTCAATGCACAGAATGTAAGAATAAAAATTATTCGACCATGAAAAATAAAAAGAATACCACTGATAAATTGCAGTTGAAAAAATACTGTAGAAATTGCAGGAAACACACTGCGCACAAGGAGACAAAGACATAAGATAAATTCAAAGTGCAAAGATCAAAATGTAAAAAGATCAGGATATTATGGTTCGTTCCATTATTTTGAATTTTTCATTTTGCTTTTTGCATGTTTTGGGATAGGCCAGTAGCTCTAACGGCAGAGCGCCGGACTCCAAATCCGAGGGTTGGGGGTTCAAATCCCTCCTGGCCTGCCAGGTTTTAGTTTATATAATGTTGCGTGTTTATTGGGGATATGAATAATGCTTGAAAGAATAAAGGCTTTTTTCAGAGAGGTTAAGGCAGAGACCAGGAAGGTTGTTTTCCCTGGAAAGGATGAACTGATAGGTTCAACAAAGGTCGTAATTGTGTCGGTAATATTGGTTTCGATTTTTCTCGGGATTGTGGATATGGTCTTATCAAAATTTATTAAATATCTTTTGAGGTAAGCGTTCGATATGGGAAAAAACTGGTATGTCGTACATACATATTCGGGCTTTGAAGATAAGGTAAAAAGTTCGATAGAAGACAAGATAGCGAGAAAAGGGCTGGAGGAGAGGATAACAAAGATCCTGATCCCTACTGAAAGAGTGGTCGAGTTGAGATCCGGCAAGAAGAAGGAATTCGACAAGAAATTCTATCCGGGATATATCCTTGTTGAGATGGAACTTGATGATGAAACCTGGCATATTGTCAGGAGCACACCCCGGGTGACAGGATTTGTCGGAGGGTCGAAGCCTGTTCCCATACCTGAAGAAGAAGTGGAGGAGATAGTGCAGCAGATTGAGAAGGGGCCTGTCCAGCAGGTCAGAACTCAATATGAAGTTGGAGAGCCGGTTCGTATCATAGACGGCCCTTTTGCGAGTTTCGTTGGAAATGTTGATGAAGTGGATATGGATCATGGAAGGTTGAGAGTCATGGTCAGTATTTTTGGCAGACAGACACCTGTAGAACTGAATTTTTTTCAGGTGGAAAAGGCATAATTTAATTATCAAATAGATAAGTTGTCAACAAGGAGGTATAAATAAATGGCGAAAGAAATTATGGCTCAGGTTAAATTGCAGATACCGGCCGGCAAAGCTAATCCTGCCCCACCGGTCGGACCGGCTTTGGGCCCTCATGGTATCAATATCATGGAGTTTTGCAAACAGTTTAATGCCAAAACAGCGCCTATGGGAGATACGATAATCCCTGTTGTGCTCACAATATATAAAGACAGGTCGTTTACATTTATTACAAAGACCCCCCCGGCTTCGGAATTGATAAAGAAGGCGGCTGGAATTGTTAAGGGGTCAGGTGTCCCGAACAGGGAAAAGGTTGGAAAACTCTCTACGGCCCAGATCAGGCATATCGCTGAGACGAAAATGCCTGACCTGAATGCATATGAAATTGATGAGGCAATGAGGATTGTGAGCGGTACAGCCATGAGTATGGGCGTAGATATCGAAGACTGACTGGAGGTTATCAATGGGGAAAAAGTTGGAACAAGCAAAAAAGGATATTGAGAATAATGCAGAGATCCCGGCTGAAGAAGCAATAAATAAGGTAAAAGATCTTGCCTTTGCGAAATTTGACGAATCGGTTGATATTGCTGTTCGTCTCGGCGTTGATCCTAAAAAATCCGACCAGATGGTCAGAGGCACTGTGGCACTGCCTCACGGGACAGGGAAAGATGTCAGGGTGCTGGTTTTTGCCAAAGGTGAGAAGGAAAAAGAGGCGTCGGAAGCCGGAGCGGACCATGTCGGTGCTGAGGATCTGGTCGAAAAGATCCGGAAGGGATGGCTTGATTTTGATAAGGCGGTGGCTACACCGGATGTAATGGGACTCGTTGGAAAGATTGGCAAGATTCTCGGCCCGAGGGGATTAATGCCTAACCCGAAACTTGGTACGGTTACATTTGATGTAGGGAAGGCTGTCAGGGAACTAAAGGCGGGAAAGGTGGAATTCAAGGTTGACAAGACGGGGATCGTGCACCTGCCCGTAGGCAGGGTGTCCTTTGATACGGCTAAAATCGTTGACAATATACGTGCAGCAGTGGATTCAATAAATAAGGCAAAACCCTCTACGAGCAAAGGGAAGTATCTGAAGAAAATAGTTGTATCTTCCACTATGGGGCCGGGGATCAGAGTAAATATTGACAGTGTAACGGCGGTAAGAAATTAAGAGGGCTTAGCCCTTAACTTAAATATCAATAGTCAGAGACAGTAGGTGCCGGACTTAATTGTCTGATTCGGAAAGACAGCCTACCCAGACTGAAGTTTTGCCTGCCCGGGTCTCTGGAAAAGGAGGAATATCTGAACAGGGAACAGAAAAAAGAGGCCGTCGCGGCGTTAAAGGACCGTTTTTCAAATGCGAAGGCAGTGATTCTTACTGATTATAAGGGGCTTACAGTTGAAGAGTTGTCGGAAGCAAGACGAAAATTCAGGGATGCAAAGATGGATTACAGTGTGGTAAAGAATACCCTGGCAAGGATTGCATCTGATGAAACCCCGATTACTTCAGCCCGTGATTATTTTCAAGGTCCTGTGGGTATTGCCTTTGGTTATGATGACCCGGTCCTGGCCGTAAAGAGTGTGCTTGCATATTCAAAAGCCAATGAGAAGTTTAAGATCAAATGTGGAATCATTGAAGGCAGTCTTGTTGAAGAGAATGAGCTGAAAAAGATAGCCGTACTGCCCTCTAAAGATATGTTGCTTTCGATGCTGGCAGGCGCTTTCTCTGCTCCGGCAAGTAAATTGGCGGCAGGGCTCAATGCGACAATTGCGAAGTTCGGCTATGCTCTGGAAGCTTTAAGATCAAAAAAAACTGAATAGAAATACAAATATTTTAAGGAGGAATAAAATGGCAGAAGTAACAAAGGAACAGGTATTTGAGTTTATTGACAATATGACCATACTGCAGATGTCCGACTTCATTAAGGAGTTTGAAGACAGGTATGGAGTTACGGCAGCAGCTCCGGTAGCAATGGCGGCGGTTCCCGGGGATGCTGCATCAGGAGCGGAAGAACAGGCTGCGGCTGAGGAAAAGACGAGTTTTGATGTTGTTCTAGCTGCTGTAGGTGACAAGAAAATACAGGTCATTAAGGTAGTAAGAGAACTTACAGGGCTTGGTCTCAAGGAAGCCAAGGGACTTGTTGACGGTGCTCCCCAGCCTGTCAAGACAGGGGTTTCCAGGGAAGATGCAGAAGCAATGAAAGCGAAGCTTGAAGAACAGGGTGCAACAGTAGAAATAAAGTAGAAAATATTCGTCAGATTAAGGGAGTGTGCGTCGTTAAGGCATTTAATCGGTTATTCAAGTATCTGGATGGGGAGGTAGCGGCTGGTCGTCTCCCCCTTTATGAAAACCTGACCCGCAATCTGGAAGGAGAATTATGGCAAAGGTTTTAAGAAAGAGAGAAAATTTAGGCAGGGTTCCTATAATCCTTGATGTCCCGAATCTCATAGAAATTCAGACAAAATCATTTGAATCTTTTCTTCAGAAGGATATTCCTCACGGCAGGAGAAAGGATATAGGGCTGCAGGCAGCTTTCAGGAGTGTTTTCCCCATAACTGATTATAACGAGACATCTACAATAGATTTTATTGAGTACAGCATCGGTGATCCTAAATTCTCATCCCGTGAGTGTATTCAGAAGGGGATAAACTATTCTGCTCCAATAAAGATCAAGGTGCGGCTTAATCTTTTTGATATTCAGGAAGACGGGTCAAAGAAACTCAGAGAGGCCAGGGAACAGGAAGTGTTTATCGGTGAGATACCTCTCATGACCGAGACAGGCACATTCATAATAAATGGGACTGAACGTGTAATCGTCAGTCAGTTGCACAGATCTCCCGGTGTCTTTTTCAGCCCTGACAAGATGAAAACCCATGCAAGCGGACGCATGCTTTATACCGCAAGGGTTATTCCCGCAAGAGGGTCATGGCTTGATTTTGAATTTGATACCAAGGATATTCTTTATGTGAGAATAGACAGGAGGAAGAAACTTCCTGCAACTGTAGTTCTTAAGGCCATAGGTTACAGTAATGACGACCTGTTAAAGATGTTTTACCCTGTAGAAAAGGTTAAAATAAAGGGGAAAAACCAGTATTTCAGAGAGCTGAAGGAATTTTTAATCGGGATTAAGACAAAGAGCGCTGTCAAGGATCCGGTTAACAGGGATGTAATTGTTAAAGAGGGTGGTAAGATTACAAAAGTTGCTTTCAGGAAGATGGAAGCAGCAGGAATAACAGAGATCCCCATTGTTGAAGACGAGATTGTCGGACGAGTGAGTCTTGGTGATATAGTTGATCCTGAAACAGGTGAGATTATTCTTGAAGGAAATGATGTCATAACAAAGGAGGTCTTTGATAAGTTTATAGAATTGAAAGTAAGTTCCCTTGAACTTATTTACATCGACAATATCAGATATCTTCCATCTTTCAGGGATACTCTTATCTCGGATAAGGTTACGTCCGGGGACGATGCCCTTGTTGAGATATACAAGAGACTGAGACCCGGTGAGCCCCCAACACTCCACGCAGCGAGTGAATTGTTCAAAGGGCTGTTTTTTGATGATAAGAGGTATGACCTTTCACCAGTGGGAAGAATAAAGATAAATAAGAGACTCGGTCTGGATATACCGGAAGATGTACGTGTGCTGACTGACAGGGATATTATTGAAATAGTCCGGTATATTCTTGATCTCAAGACCGGCAAGGGAGAGGTCGATGATATAGATCACCTCGGGAACAGGAGAGTAAGGAGTGTCGGCGAACTGCTCGAGAATCAGTTCAGGATAGGACTCGTCAGGATGGAGAGAGCCATTAAGGAAAAGATGACCCTGACCGATATGGACGAGATTATGCCTCATGATATCGTAAATGCAAAGCCTGTTATGGCTGCAGTCAAGGAATTCTTTGGTTCAAGCCAACTGAGTCAGTTCATGGATCAGACAAATCCCCTGTCGGAGATTACTCACAAGAGAAGATTGTCGGCCCTTGGCCCCGGCGGTCTCACCAGGGAAAGGGCGGGGTTCGAGGTGCGGGATGTACACCCTACTCATTATGGAAGGATTTGTCCCGTCGAGACCCCTGAAGGGCCTAATATCGGACTTATCACTTCACTTGCAACATATGCCAGGGTAAACGAGTATGGTTTTATTGAGGTGCCGTACAGAAAGGTGATTAATGGCAGAGTTACTGATAAGATTGACTACCTTTCCGCCATCGACGGTGAGAGGTATGCAATAGCTGAAGCTACGTCCCCGGTTGATAAGGACGGCAAACTTATCGGAGAGGCGGTTTCCGCCAGAATAGGTGGAGACTTCAAGATATACGCTCCCGAAGAAGTTCACTATATGGATGTTTCTCCGAAACAGATTGTCGGAATTTCTGCATCCCTGATTCCGTTTCTTGAAAATGATGATGCAAACAGGGCGCTGATGGGTTCAAACATGCAGAGGCAGGCGGTTCCGCTTATAACGACCGAAGCGCCTATTATCGGAACAGGCATGGAAGCAAGAACTGCAAAGGATTCAGGAGTGGCCGTGATTGTCGGCAGGTCCGGAGTTGTTGAGAGCGTTGATGCTACGAGGATTGTGATAAGGGTGACCGAGGGTGACGGTGGTGTGGATATATATAACCTTGTCAAGTTTACACGTTCAAACCAGACAACCTGTATCAACCAGAAACCCCTGGTTGATGTTGGAAACAAGGTGAAAAAGGGTGATGTTATTGCAGACGGTCCATCAACTGATATGGGTGAACTGGCGCTTGGCAAAAATGTCCTTGTGGCATTCATGCCGTGGGGCGGTTACAACTTTGAAGATGCGATCCTTTTGAGCGAAAGACTTGTAAAAGAGGACGTATATACATCAATACATATTGAAGAATTCGAAGTAGAAGCCAGGGAGACAAAGCTGGGGCCTGAGGAGATCACGAGGGATATCCCCAATATGAGCGAAACCGCCCTCAAGGATCTTGATGAAAGCGGTATTATCCGCATTGGCGCCAATGTTGCGCCAAACGATGTGCTTGTCGGTAAGGTCACGCCTAAGGGGGAAACACAACTCACACCCGAAGAAAAGCTTCTCAGGGCGATATTTGGTGACAAGGCTGAAGATGTCAGGGAAAGTTGTCTTTATGCCCCTCCGGGGATAGCCGGTACGGTAGTTGATGTAAGAGTATTTTCAAGGAAGGGATCTAAAAAAGATAAGAGAACAAAAAGTATAGAGGAAGATGATATCCTCAAGTTGCAGAGAGACCTCGAAGAAGAGGCGAGAATAGTAACCGAAGAAAAATTTATCAAGATAAGGAAAATGTTGCTGAATCAGCATGTTACAGAGGATGTTAAGGATGCAAGGGGAAAAGAGATTCTGTGCAGGAAAGGAAAAACACTTACAAAAGATGTCCTTGATAAGGTAAAAGATGAGCACTTGAAAAAAATCAGGATCAGAGATGTGGAAACGAAGGAAAAGATAGATATCATAGAAAACGAGACCAGGCAGTATATACACTACCTTGAAAACTGCTATGATGAGAGGGTTGACAGGCTGAGAAAAGGGGATGAACTGATGCCCGGTGTAAACAAGCTGGTCAAGGTTTATATTGCAATGAAGAGGAAAATACAGATCGGTGACAAAATGGCCGGAAGGCATGGAAATAAGGGGGTCATCGCAATGGTTCTCCCTGAAGAGGACATGCCTTATCTTCCCGACGGGACACCTGTCGATGTCGTGCTGAACCCTTTGGGAGTGCCGTCGAGAATGAATGTGGGACAGGTTCTGGAAGTGCACTTCGGATGGGCTGCCCGTGCTCTCGGTCTGCACATGGCAACGCCGGTTTTTGAAGGGGCAAAAGAAGATGAGATAAAGGAGCTGCTTCAAAAAGCAGGACTTCCCGAAACCGGGCAGATTACTCTTCATGACGGCAGGACGGGAGAAGCCTTTGATAAACCGATAACAGTGGGGGTTATGTATGTGCTGAAACTGCACCATCTGGTTGATGACAAGATACACGCAAGGTCAATCGGACCTTATTCTCTTGTTACCCAACAGCCGCTCGGGGGCAAGGCCCAGTTCGGCGGCCAGAGGCTGGGAGAGATGGAAGTCTGGGCTCTTGAGGCTTATGGTGCTGCGAATGCATTGCAGGAGTTTCTTACTGTAAAGAGCGATGATGTCCAGGGAAGGGCAAAGATGTATGAAGCGATTGTGAAGGGAGATGCCACACTCGTGCCGGGTGTGCCTGAGTCTTTCCACGTAATAATAAAAGAACTCCAGAGTCTATGTCTTGATGTAGAACTACTGGAGAAAAAGAATAAGGGGGAATAAGTTGGCAGATAATCGTTATGCCCTTTTTCAGCAGCCCAAGAATCCAAAGGATTTTGAGGCGATCAGGATCAGGCTTGTCTCGCCGGAAAGGATCAGAGAATGGTCATTTGGCGAGGTAAAGAAGCCGGAAACAATTAATTACAGGACATTTAAGCCTGAAAAGGATGGTTTATTCTGTGCAAAGATATTCGGTCCTGTGAAGGACTGGGAATGTATTTGCGGTAAATACAAGAGAATGAAGCACAGAGGCGTTGTCTGTGACAAATGCGGTGTCGAGGTCATACAGTCCAGGGTCAGAAGAGAGAGGCTCGGTCATATAGAATTGTCGACCCCGGTTGCGCATATCTGGTTTCTTAAGGGCGTGCCGAGCAGGATAGGGACCCTTCTTGACATGCCGATGCGCAAACTTGAGAAGGTTTTATACTTTGAAAGCTATATTGTCATTGATCCGGGAGATACACCTCTTAAGGCCAAGGAGATACTTTCTGAAGAGGAATACAAGAAGAATATATCTGAATATGGCTCCAAATTCAAGGCCGGAATGGGCGCTGAGGCTGTCAGAGAGCTTTTAAGGGCGGTCGGTCTGGATGCGCTTTCAATCGAACTCCATCAGAAGGTCAGAGATGCGACTTCGATAGGCGCAAAAAAGAAGTATTCGAAGAGACTGAAGATTGTAGAGGCCTTCAGAAAGTCGGGGAATAACCCGGAGTGGATGATACTGGATGTTGTACCGGTGCTTCCTCCGGATCTCAGGCCTCTTGTTCCTCTTGAAGGCGGAAGATTTGCCACATCCGATCTGAACGATCTGTACAGGAGAGTTATTAACCGTAATAACAGGCTTAAGCGTCTGATGGACCTTAAGGCACCGAGCGTTATCATAAAGAACGAAAAAAGGATGCTCCAGGAGGCAGTCGATTCTCTGTTTGATAATACAAAAAAGAGCAGGGTGCTGAAAAGTGCAACCAAGAGGCCGCTGAAATCATTAAGTGATATGATAAAGGGGAAACAGGGCAGGTTCAGACAGAACCTCCTCGGTAAGAGGGTGGACTACTCGGGACGTTCAGTTATCGTTGTGGGGCCGGAGCTCAAACTCCATCAGTGCGGCCTGCCGAAGCTTATGGCGCTCGAACTCTTTAAACCTTTTGTATTCAACAAGCTTGAGGAAAAAGGCCTTGTAACTACTATTAAACATGCAAAAAAGTTCGTAGAAGATGAATTGCCGGAAATATGGGATGCGCTGGAGGAAGTTATACGGGAGCATCCCGTAATGCTGAACAGGGCGCCTACCCTGCACCGGCTTGGAATCCAGGCCTTTGATCCCGTGCTCGTTGAGGGAAAAGCTATCAAGTTGCATCCTCTCGTGTGTACTGCTTATAATGCTGATTTTGACGGTGATCAGATGGCAGTTCATGTTCCTTTGTCCATTGAGGCTCAGGTAGAGGCACGTGTGCTTATGATGTCGGTAAATAATCTGCTTTCTCCTGCTAATGGTAAACCCATTGTTCTTCCGACACAGGATATGGTGCTTGGCATTTATTACCTCACCAAGGAAAGGAAGGGGGAAAAAGGCGAAGGAATGATTTTTTCGTATCCTGATGAGGTCCGGCTGGCGTTTGATTCCGGGGTTATTAGTGAACATGCCAGGATCAAAGTGCAAGGCCTTACCAGGACCGGGGAACCCGAGCTCAGCAGGGAGGAGCAGAAAGACCCGTCAAAATGGCAGGACTACACGACGGTTGGCAGGGTAATCCTCGGTGAAATATTGCCGGATGAGATACCCTTCTCATATGTAAACAGGGTTATGAGCAAGAAGGAGATCCAGACGCTTATTGATTACGCGTATAACTTTGCCGGCAAGAGGAAGACTGTCCTGCTTCTTGATAATATTAAGAAGCTTGGATTTCATTATGCAACCAAATCAGGAATATCAATCTGTATGGCAGACATGCATATCCCTTCCCAGAAAGCGAATATCCTGAAGAAGTCCGAGAATGAAGTCTTAGAGGTTTACAGGCAGTATTCCGACGGTCTTATAACCCAGGGCGAGAGATATAACAAGGTAATAGATATCTGGGCAAACGCAACGGAAAAGATAGCTGATGAGATGATGAAAGAACTCGGCGCTGAGGACGGCAAGAATCTTACCCCGGAAGAAATTGAGGAGAGCAGGGCGTTCAATAACGTTTTCATGATGGCCGATTCGGGGGCAAGGGGATCGGCAGCCCAGATAAGGCAGCTCGCAGGCATGAGAGGATTAATGGCAAAACCTTCAGGTGAAATTATAGAAACACCGATTACTGCCAATTTCAGAGAAGGTCTGACCCCGTTGCAGTACTTTATTTCGACTCACGGCGCAAGGAAAGGGCTTGCAGATACGGCATTGAAGACTGCCAATTCCGGATATCTGACACGGCGTCTTGTTGATGTGTCGCAGGATGTCAGTATTACTGAGCTGGATTGCGGCACGCGCAGGGGGATATCCGTTTCTCCGCTTATTGAGGGTGGAGAGATTATTCAACCGCTTGAGGACAGAATTATTGGCAGGGTGGTGGTAGAAACCCTGAAAGATCCTGTAACAGAGGAGATAATCGTTAAGCGCAATATCGAAATAAACGAAGAGATAGCCCTCAAAATAGTTGATGCCGGCATTGATCGGGTTCATATCAGATCTACATTAACATGTGAGGCAGACTTCGGGCTCTGTGCAAAGTGTTACGGTCGTGATTTGGGGAGGGGAGAGGAAGTAGAGATTGGCGAGTCCGTGGGGATTATTGCAGCCCAGTCAATCGGTGAACCAGGGACCCAGCTTACAATGCGGACCTTCCATATAGGTGGTACTGCTACAAAGGCGATTGAGCAGGCTGTACTTGAAGCAAAATATAACGGAACTGTGAAGTTTTATGATCTGAATGCAGTTAAGGACAGAGAGGGAATGCTTGTCGTCCTGAACAGAAATGCCATGGTCGCTATAGTTGATAAACAGGGAAGGGAAAGAGAGAAATATAATGTTGTTTATGGTGCAAAACTGCATGTTAAGAAAGGTGATACTGTCACGGTCGGTCAGAAGATTGCCGAGTGGGATCCATATGCCACGCCTATTCTGACCGAGGTGCCCGGCAGAATTGCCCTGGGTGATATTATCGAAGGGGTGACTGCAAAAGAAGAGGTGGATGAAGTGACCGGTCTGTCGCAGAAAGTCATAATAGACTATTCTGCAAACATGAAGCCAAGGATTTCCATCAAGGAAGAGAAGGGCAATGTAACCAGGAGACTTCCTACTACAAATGCCCCGGCCAGATATGTACTGCCTTCCGGAGCCCATATACTTGTGGATAAAGGAAATTTTGTGAAGCCGGGTGATATCCTTGCCAAGATCCCCCGTGAAACGACAAAAACAAAAGACATTACAGGGGGTCTGCCCAGGGTTGCGGAACTGTTTGAGGCAAGGAAACCGAAGGAGCAGTCAATTGTCAGCGAGATAGATGGAATCGTGGAATTCAGGGGGACACAGAAGGGGCAAAGGATTGTTGCCGTTAAAGGCGGTGATATTGAAAAAGAGTATGTTATCCCCCGCGGCAAGTATGTGACGGTTCATGAAGGTGACTGGCTGAAAGCGGGTGAGCCTCTTATGGACGGAGCTGTTGACCCTCACAGTATTCTGGATATTCTTGGGCCCGGCAAACTCCAGAGTTATCTTGTTGATGAGGTGCAGAAGGTTTACAGGCTTCAGGGTGTAATCATCAACGACAAGCATATAGAAATCATCGTCAGACAGATGATGAGGAAGGTAAGGATTGAAGAACCGGGCGATACATCGTTTATCATAGGGGAGCATGTTGACAGGGTGATCTTTGAGGAAGTAAACAAAAAAGTCCGGAAGGAGAAATTGAAACCTGCGCAGGGCAAACCGATATTGCTTGGAATAACCAAGGCATCACTTTCTACTTACAGCTGGGTATCTGCAGCTTCATTCCAGGAGACGACCCGTGTACTTACCGAAGCCGCCCTTGAAGGAAAGGTGGATGAATTAAGAGGTTTGAAAGAAAATGTAATCATGGGAAGGATAATACCTTCGGGTACCGGTATGCCGAGATATAGAAATATATTTGTTAAAAGGGATGATATCCGTGAAGGCATGTTGTCTGATGAAAAAAAAGAGATGGCTATTGAAGAAAGCTGACATCAGATAATTGATCTTCCCTGTGGCAAACCCACAGGGAATACGCCCGCTATCCATTTAAAGACAGTATTGTCCGGCCTGGTAAAATTTGCCAGGCCTTTTTTGTCAGATGCGGCATATGATTTCAGAGTGTTCATAAAGAGTTTTGCTTATCCCTGGATTTTGGGTATAATAGAGGTGAAGAAATCAGTCTTGCCAATGGAATTAGCTCGCATTATTCATAAATTGGAGGGAGATTGAGAAAAAGACTGGCTATCCTGATTGTACTTATTCTATCGGTTTTTACCCTGGGCACCGCAGGATATAGAATTATTGAAGGCTGGAATATTCTCGATTCCCTTTACATGACCATAATCACTCTCACCACTATCGGGTTTCAGGAAGTGCACAAACTGAGTTATGCCGGAAGGATTTTTACAATCATCTTTGTTCTGTTTGGTATAGGTGTACTTGCGTATGCAATCAACACCGGAGTGAGGATTATATTTGAGGGTGAGATAAAAAAAGCTTTAGGGAGGGTAAAATTGGAAAAGAAGATCAAGTTACTGAAAAAACATTATATTGTCTGTGGTTACGGTAGAATTGGACGGATTATCTGCAAAGAACTTAAGGCAGAGAAAGTTCCTTTTGTTGTAATAGAGCATGATGTCAACGAGCTTGATGCAGATGACGATACGCTCTTCGTTATCGGCGACGCTACCAGGGACGACATCCTCAAGGCATCCGGCATAGAACGTGCGAAGGGCCTTGTGTCGGTTCTTTCAACCGATGCTCAAAACCTCTATGTTGTTTTAAGTGCAAGGGGGTTGAATCCCGACCTGAGAATAATAGCGAGAGCAGGCGAGGAAGGCTCTGAACGGAAACTTGTACGTGCGGGAGCCGACAGGGTAGTATCGCCTTACCATATCGGGGGGCTGAGAATAGCACATACCATACTGAAACCCGCAGTAGTGGACTTCCTGGAGTTTGCCACCAAGACCGGAAATATAGAGATGCAGATGGAGGAAATCCGGGTGAGTGATGCGTCGGAGTTGACTGGTTCGAGTCTTTATGAAAAAGGCATCGGCAGGCAGTTAGGGGTTATAATAGTCTCAATAAAGAGAGCCGACGGGTCGATGACATTCAATCCGACAAGCAGGACCGTTATACATTCCGGTGATGTCCTGATTGCTCTTGGCGAATCCCAGAAGCTGAATGAACTTGAACGTCTTGCAGGGAGAAATGAGGTTTAATATATTTCTCATAGTCCTGGTTTTTGTAATTATATCCTTTATAATTACGCTTAATGTTTTTTTCCAGCAGAATTACCAGCAGGAGATGGCAAATCAGTTTAACAGGCAGCAGTTACTGATAGCAAAGACTGTATCTGTTTCCATAAGCGGTTTCTATAAGCGCATGGAAGAGGAATTGAATGCCTTGTCGGACCTGCTCCAGAAGAGGGGATTAAATCCCGGGGGGTTGAAGGAGTTTATAAAGGATGCGTTTACCGAGGTAGGCGAAAGCAAAGGTGTCGCTGTCAGGATTTACGGCAGAAGTGGTAAGCTGATTTTCCCTGAAGAGTACAAAGCGATAAAAAGGGATGAAAGATTAAGGTTGGCAAGACTTGCAGCGAGATTGAAGAAGGGGGAGATATATTATCTTAATGATATTGCAGAGAACCGTATGATAAAAATGATTTCTCCCATAAGACGAGGGGACGTGATGCTTGGCCTTGTTGTTGTCGATATAAGCATAGATGCCGTTAATAAAAAGTATCTCGCGCCCATAAAATCCGGTCTGCGGGGATATGCCTGGATGATGAATAGCGCCGGAACTCTCATATATCATCCCACACAGGAGAACATGGTCGGGAGAAACATTTATAAAGCGGACCGGTCCTGCTTCCGTTGCCATACCTCTTTCAAGACGGAGAAAATGATCCTTGCCGCTTCGGGCGTAGGTTTCAGCAGCTATATCTCGCCACAGGGAGAAGACAAGCTCATTGCATTTTCGAGGATATCCGTTGCACAGATGTCCTGGATAGTCTGCGTTTCGATACCTTACTCCGAGGTAACAATGAGCATACAGAAGAGTATGAGACTCCACTCCATGCTTGTGCTGTTGATTTTTTCAATGACTGTAATAGGGGCGTTTATTATCATCTTGATCAACAGAGGAAGGGTCAAGGCAGAAGAGAAGGCGAGGTACTTCGAAAGACAGAGGGTGCTTGAGCATCAGATAGTTGAGGCAAAACATTATCTTGAAAATATCCTTGAGAGTACCCAGACCATAATTATCGTTATGGACCGGAATTTTGTTATAAAAAGGGTAAACAGCGCTTATGAGGAGATGTTTAACGTGGCCAAGGAAGAAATGCTGGGGAAGGATTTCATGGAAGTATTCCCTCTCCTTTCAGAAGAAGACCGCGGGAGGTACAGGAAAACGTTAAACGATTGCCTGGACGGGAAGATCAGTCATCTGATGGACTACCCGGTGAAACATAATGGAAAGGTAAAGAAATTGAACATAATAGTAAGTCCGCTGAGATTCCAGGAAAAAATAGCAGGAGTAATACTTTCCGGAATTGACGTTACCGAAGAAGCTAATCTGAAACAAAAGATAAGGGACTATGCACATGAGCTCGAGGAAATAGTCAAGGAAAGGACGAAAGAGCTGTTGAGTGAAAAAGAAAAACTCAATGCAATAGTAGAAACTATCGAGGCCGGTATCTGCATTTTTGACTCTGAAAAAAATCTGATATGGACTAACCGTGTCATGAGGGACTGGCTTTCAGAAGAAGAAATATGCAACCTCGGACTTGATAATCTCTATTCGGGCAAGTATTCTTTTGATGCGCTGAAACATGCTGTTGTAGACAACAGGTTTATACAGGAGATTGTTTATAATGACTTTGGCAGAAAGGCGGGTTTTTTCCAGGTTGTCTCCACTCCGTTCATGAGTCCGGAAGGGGAATCGCAGATACTTGTGCTGGTTCAGGATATTACCGAGGTAAAAAAGGCTGAGGAGCAGATGATGCAGTCGGAAAAGCTTTCTGCGCTTGCACGGCTGTCTGCCGGCGTTGCACATGAGATCGGAAATCCTCTTACCTCCATCTCCTCGTATGTACAGATACTGAAGGAAATGGATTTTGACGAATTTACCAGAGAGTCACTCGAAATCATATCCAGACATATAAACAGGATTACGGCAATTGTGCGACAGATGTCGAGTTTTACAGGGTCCGGAGATAAAGGAATTGAAGAAAAGAAAATAGATGATATAATAGAATCTACTTTCCAGCTTGTCAAGTATGACAAGAGGATGAAGAATATTAAGGTAAACAGGGAGATCCCCGATGATCTGCCCGAGGTCAGGGTTAACGGAAATCAACTTGAGCAGGTTTTCATAAACATGATTCTTAATGCGGCCGATGCCATGCCTGAGGGAGGAGAATTGACTATAAGGGCGTTCAGTAAGCAGGATAGTGTTGACATCGAGATTTCCGATACAGGCAAGGGGATCCCGGATGAAAATATAGAGAAAATTTTCGATCCGTTTTTTACGACGAAGGAAAGGGGCACAGGACTCGGCCTTTCCGTCAGTTATACGATTGTCCGCGGATTCGGTGGGAATATCTTTGTATCCAGTGTCCCGGGCAAGGGTACTACATTTACCATGAGGTTACCTGTAAATGAAGAGTGAAAAATATAAGATACTGGTAGTTGATGATGAGAGGGATATTTGCAGGGCACTGGAGTTTCTGCTTTCAAGACAGGGCTATAGTATAGATACTGCTTATGACGGTAATATGGCGCTGGACAAGCTCCGGAAATCCGATTATGACCTGATGATCACGGATTTGAAGATGGAAGGGATAAGCGGAATAGAGCTGATGGAAAAGGCTCTCGAATTTGATTCAGGACTGACGGTTGTAATAATGACCGCTTATGCTTCTGTTGAATCGGCGGTTGAGGCGATGAGGAAGGGGGCATCCGATTATATTGTAAAACCTTTTGTCAATGAGGATGTGCTATTGACTATAAAGAGATTGATCGAGCACAGGAGGGTTGTTTTTGAAAATCAGGCCTTAAAAAGGCAGTTGAGCCAGCATATGGGATGTAAAGAATTCATAGGGGAATCATCATCAATGCAGGAAATATTTGAACTTCTTGAGAAGGTTATACCCACAAAGAGCAATATCCTCATACTGGGGGAGAGTGGGACAGGCAAGGGGATGATCGCCGAGATCGTTCACTGTAACAGCCCCAGAAAGGATCACCCTTTTATGTCCATAAACTGTGCTGCAATCCCTGAGACGCTCCTCGAGAGTGAATTGTTCGGCTACAGGAAAGGTGCATTTACCGGCGCTAACAGTGACAAGGCAGGTCTTATCAGTATGGCGGACGGAGGTACGCTTTTTCTTGATGAGATCGGGGATATGTCGGCTTCAGTTCAGTCAAAGATTCTGAGAGTGCTGGAGTCGGGAGAACTTATCCCCCTGGGAGACACCAGGGTGAGGAGCGTGGATGTCAGGATTATTGCTGCGACCAACAGGAATATTGAGCAGCTGATAAGAAAGGGACTTTTCAGGGAAGACCTTTATTACAGACTCAGTGTATTCGAGATAACCCTGCCTGCCCTCAGGGAGAGAGTGGAAGATATCAGGGTCCTTTCGCATCATTTCGTAGAACAATTCTGCAGCGAGCATAATAAATCCTTATCCGGATTTACAAATGAAGCAATGGATTTACTTATGGGATACTCGTGGCCGGGTAATGTGCGTGAGTTAAAAAATGTCCTTGAAAGGGCGGTTATACTTTGCAGCGGGGAACAGATCGATGTCAACGACCTCCCTGATAAACTGAAGAAAGCACGGACCCATGCCAGCCGGAGCCTGAAGGACATGCTGTGTGGTTTTGAAAGAAAGATTATAGCCGATGCTCTTGCATCAAATAAGGGCAGTAAAGAAAAGGCGGCTTCTGAATTGGGAGTGGATCTTGCTACATTGTACAGGAAGATGAAAAAGCTCGAAATAGATATATAGAGGGGTCGCTAAATGGCCCCTCTGCCATATATTGTCTTTAACAGTTCACCCGGCCGAATGGCAGCGTGCGCACTTTGAGGCCGGGAACGCTATCCTGCCGTTATGACATCTTCCGCAGAATTTTCCTTTATTTATGCTCTTCATGGTTATCTTTACGGAGTTGACCTTCATCCTGAACATATCCTTGTGGCAATCCTTGCATGCGAACATGCCGGAGTGTTTCTCGTGATTAAACTCAGCGGGCATGTTTGTAAGAGAAAGTTTCATAAGGGTCAGATTGTGGCAGTTGTTACAGGTATCACTGTTAAGAGTCATGCTTTCATGAGCTTTAATGATATGGCACTGGTTGCAGTGCAGTCCCATGCTCCTGTGAGTATCATGAGGGAAGTTCCTGTTGTTCTTGAAGTCCTTGTATGAGTGGCACTTAAAGCAGGGCAGATTAACCAGTGACTTTGCAATGACTTCCTTTGTGTCACGGGCCTGGCTGCTTGCCGCCTCATGAGATGTAAAATTGCAGGACACGGTCAGCATCATTAATATGCCTGACAGTAAGGGAATAATCACTTTATTCTGCATTTAATGCTCCTTTCTCTTTGTCCTTTTCATCAGGGAACATTAATTCGAATTCAAGAGGGTGCTTCTCTCTGAGTTCTTCCATGGATATCCTGCCGGTCAGCCATGTCCAACTCATAGGGAAAACTTCGGGTTTCAGGTGTTCATTGTAGAAATGCCAGAACAGTATGAACACAATAGCCAGAAGCGCCTCGTCCGAGTGCAGTATGGTAAGTACCTGCCATATCCAGCCCTTTGTCGATTCGGGTATAATGTATGATACCAGCATTGGGAAGGCAAGGGAAAAGCCCGAGAAGCCGATTATGAACATGCCCCAGAAAACAGCCCAATAATCAAATTTCTGAACGTAACTGAATCTGCCGAATTTTGCTTTTGTTTTGGCAATTCCGACAAAGTACAGGAAATTATGGATTACATCTATAACGTCCTGCGGCAGCGGGATGATGGTTGTTCTTGCACTTAACTTTATTCTGCCCTTTGCAAACAGGTATATAATGTAAGTGACGTGCCATGTGAAGTCAAGCAGCATTGTAACGCCGGCTATCCTGTGTATAATGCCTGCTGTTTCAGCGCCGCCCCATATCCTTATCCACCAGTTAGAGACATCGACATCTGCATACTTAAGCCCCCAACCTGTGAAAGCGAGGAGTAAAAAAGTAGTGAACATGACAATATGCTGAATCCTGAAGACAATATTGAATCTTTCAACTTCTTCAGGCAGATTGTTAGATGCACTCATTTTCTGATTCATCTTTTTCGGTCCTCCTTTTTTTCCTGAATATTGCATCCCTGATCTCAGCATATGCCTCGAGGATTACATGTGATACAATGAAGATAAATACGCTCAGCGTAAGTATTATAAGCGTTACTTGAGTAATGCGGGGTATCGGGCCGGCGGGCTTATGGGTAAACGCAGCAACGAATTTTTCGTTTGCCCCCTTGTGACACTTCCCGCATGTCTGTATCTTATTTAAACCAAATACCGGAGATGCAGGATTATCCACCCGTTTAATATCATGGTATCCATGACAGCTTATGCACGTCGGAGCTTTTCTGTCTCCCAGATGGTATTTTTTGCCATGAAAGCTTTCATTGTAGCTTACGAGAACGTCTTCCCCCATCTTGTATTTTACAGCCAGGTTTCTGTTTCCGTGGCAGCGGGCGCAAGTTTCTACTACATTCTTTCTGTTTACGTGTGAGCCCGGGTTATCGGTCTTGACAATATAGTGTGGAGACCCGTGGCAATCAAGGCATAAAGCTCCGTCCGGTTTATGCTTGACTGTGATGTTTTTTCCGTGCGGACTTGACAGCACCTGCTTGTAGATATCCTCATGACAACTGTAACACGCACTGTAGGCAACCGGGTCAATTTTTGCTTTAGATTTTATTTCTTCCGATATTTTCATGATGTCTGCAGGGACCTTTTCCGACGGCTTGACATGCGGATTCTCGTCAAATTTTTTGTGACATTCCGTACATGCCAGGAATCCGTGGACAGAAGCCTGAAATTTTGAAGCATCTATGCGCAGATCAATTTCCTGCCCCGATTGGAGGGTGACTTTACCGCTCATGCGATTATGACATATCAGACAGCTCGAAATGTTTTCCCGGGCAGCATGGCTGTCTACTGTCATGATAAAAAGCAAACAAATGATGGTGAAGGCAGTTGGAAATATTTTCATGGTGTTGAGCTCCTTGCTGTTATTTTTCTGCATAGGCCTTTGCTTTTTCCTCTTCGGGCTTAAATGCCGATGAAATCACATCTGTAATGTAAGCCAATGTCGTGCCGAGTACCGACCCTACCACGATACTTACTGCCGCTGAACATGCAAATCCAAGCATAATACCTATTACTACCAGCATCCTGACGATAATCCCCGCTTCCAGCGGACCGCCGGCAAGTTGTGTAAGCAGTATCACGGTGCCATAGCTTCCGAAATAGAATGCAGGGACTATTCCAAATATGAGGAACATAATAACACCCAGAGCGGCCCCGATTTTTCTTCCTGTATTAAGTACCTTTTTTCTTTCTTCAGTCATTTTTTCCTCCTTTTTTTAACGTTTTAGTGTCTCGTTCTGAATTTCTTTATCGGTAACCTGAATTTCCTTTGATTTCCTTATATAATCGACTATCGAACCCAGGAGCCAGCCTAAAGTGGAACCGGCGATAATAAAAACGAGTCCTGATACCATTACTCCAAGCAACATTGAGACAGCCACGATAATCCTCGGCATCAGGCTGCTTGTTACCGGATAACCGAATAAAAGACCTGAAAGGTTAAGACCCATAATGCCACCGAGGAATGACCCCGGAAGCAGTCCGTATATTGCAAATAGAACAAGTCCGGCGCCGGTGCCTATATATATAAATTTTTCTTTCATTGCGATAACCCCCTTCCATGTCTTGTTATAATACGAAAAGCATATTTGATGCCATAATTAACTTATTGAATTTAATCATAATTCGGTGACTATGCCCTTGCATCGATGCGAAATAATTTGCATTTTTGCCAAATTGCCGAAATCCTGTTGATCTGAGATATCCTGAGGTAGTGGTTAGCATGAAAATTGCTTATGATTTATTTGGTGATTTCAGAAGGAAATGATAATAGGTGGATTATAAATATTTAACCGATGAATCAGGGATGCAGCAACAGGTTGGATGAGATGATTTGATCAAAAAACAATAATAAATTAAAATGTTTCATTTTGTCTCTACCTTATGGATAATATAGGTTTTTTACAGTTTTTTGCGGATTTTTATTTGCCTTTAATCACAGTTTATGTTTATCATTGAAAAGGTGTGTTTGACTATGAAAATGACGGTTAACAGATATTTGATTTTTATTTTAGTGGTTGTCTTCTCTTCCGGCTGTGTCGCTAATGTTACAAATAGTGTAAGAAGTGACCACTCATCCCTGTCGAATCCTTCAGGCTCAGATAGCGGCAGCAGCCGTTTGGGGCCTGAATATGGACAGTCTCCTCAATGGCCGTCAAATATTGGGAATGGATTATCCGGTCTTTTTGATTATGCAAACGAAGAAAACATTGAAGAAAGCACTAATGATACGCTGGTTGATAATTATACGGGGATAGGTAGCGAAGCAGCTAATTCGGATGTAAACAATGATCATCCTGATAAAGAACAGAATTTTCTTGATACAGCGCTTGAGTTTTATGAAACATCGCAGGAGTTCTGGAAAGAAGATAATCCCGACAAGGCCATGGCTGCGCTCGATCAGGCATATGCCAATATGCTTAAAGCTAATCCGGATGATACCCCCGAGCTTGTTCAGCAGGTGGATGACCTCAGGTTCATGATTTCCAAGAGGGTTCTCGAGATATATGCCTCCCGATATACTGCTGTTAAAGGAAATCACAAGGCGATACCGCTTGTGATGAACAGATATGTTGAAAATGAGATAAAACTGTTTCAGGGCCCGGAGAGAAAATTTTTTATTGATTCATATAGACGATCGGGAAGATACAGGGGTAAAATTGTTAAGATGCTGAAAGAGGCCGGGATGCCCGAGGAATTATCATGGCTGCCTCTTATTGAAAGCGGGTTCAAGATCAGGGCCCTTTCACGTGCACGTGCGCTGGGTCTCTGGCAGTTTATCCCTTCAACGGGCTACAAGTTCGGATTATCCAGAAATGCATGGATTGATGAACGTCTCGACCCCCCAAAGTCTACTAAAGCCGCTATAGCATATCTAAAGGAACTGCACAATATTTTTGGTGACTGGAGTACTGTTCTTGCGTCCTACAACTGCGGAGAAGGGACGGTTCTCAGGGTCATAAGACACCAGAAGGTGAATTATCTTGACAACTTTTGGGATCTTTTTCAGAGGCTGCCTTTTGAAACCGCCCGTTATGTCCCAAAATTTCTTGCTGTCCTTCAAATCCTGAAAGACCCGGTGAAATATGGTTTCAATCTTGACGACCCCTATCCCCCTGTTCCCTATGAGGTTGCCACTATTGACAGGCAGGTCCATTTGAAGAAGGTTGCCGCGAAGCTTGATATATCCGTGAAGGAACTTGCGGACCTCAATCCCGAACTTCGTTACAGTGCAACGCCACCCGACCCTTACACTCTGAAGGTGCCTGTCGGCAAAGCGTCTTTATTGCTTGCAACTATTAATGATATACCCAAATGGACGCCGCCCCAACGGGCGTATGCCTTTCATCGTGTAAGGAGCGGTGAGACTCTTTCTCTTATAGCCCTGAAATATCGTTCCAGCGTTCGTACCATCATGAGGGCAAACAGGCTCAGGAGCAGACATTTTATAAAGATAGGCCGAAAATTAAAGATACCTTTAAGAAGAACAAGGGTGCGAACACATAGGGCTTCAAAAGGGAGACTTAGAGCCGATGGGACTTACCGTGTCAAAAGAGGAGATTCTTTGTGGAGAATTGCTTACCGGTTTAAGACAAGTGCGGCAAAGATTAAACGGCTTAACAAGATGAAATCCACTTTTCTGTATGTAGGGCAAATTCTGAAGATCAGGAATTTATAATACCTTACTGTTATTCCTCTCTTCATAACCACAGAAAAAAGAAAATTATTCTGCCACAGACTCTCACAGACTAAAAACTTCAATTAGCCGCAGATATTCGCAGATTGGCACGGATTTAGATGCCTTTATATTTTAACTAACTCGTCAAAATTAATATTTCCCCTCCCATCACAGGCTGTGTCACAATCCTGAAAACGTACATGATGTCATTCTGAATCCTGTGCTGAACTTGTTTCAGTATCATTTCAGAATCTCGTATTTTCAATATGCTACGTTTTATATAGATCCTGAAACAATATCCCGAAAGTTTTCGGGACACATGGTTCAGAGCCTGCCCTGAATTCATTTCATGGATGACAATTATGACACAATCTGTGATGGGAGAGGGTTGCCTTCTGTCTTTCCCAGAGTGTATTAATCTTCTTATCAGTGTTCCTCAGCGTAAATCCGCGGCTGAATATATTCTTTAAGCCTTTCCTTCAGCTTTCAGTCTTTTCTTAAGTCTTCAGTCTGTGTAAATCAGTGGCTGAATATTCCTTTAATTCTTTTCTGGTTCTTTCTCATTTCAAGTGGGTAAATGTGAGCCTGTCATGGTAAGCCTGTCATGGTGAGCCTGCCCTGTCATGGTGAGCCTGCCCTGTCATGGTGAGCCTGCCCTGTCATGGTGAGCCTGCCCTGTCATGGTGAGCCTGCCCTGTCATGGTGAGCCTGCCCTGTCATGGTGAGCCTGTCGAACCATGGCAGTTATTATACTGGTGTAACCAACGATGTAGAGAGGCGTTTCTATGAGCATCAGGAAGGTCTCATTGAAGGATGTTACACCCATGATAAAAGACCTTTGGAATTAATGCATGTTGAAGAATTTACAGATATTATAGAAGCAATCT
>BDTO01000020.1 GCA_002897855.1 bacterium BMS3Bbin05 | reverse complement strand
GTCCCGGCCCTTGACGCATTAACCAGCTCGCCCCTGTCGTTGTATGTTTCAAGATGTCCTATGACAAGGGCCGGATTGACATAGCTCTCTGTTCCGGCCTTGTACCCTTTGCTGTACAGTGTGAATTGAACGGCTACGAGTTCCGGATAATCAGGGGCGGATGCCTGCACGGTATAGGCCGTGTTTACTGTGTTCCCGAGTACCGCACTGATGGTTCCGCCAAAATATTTCGTCTTTACTTCTGCGCTTGGATAGATATATGTACTGCAATCTCCATAGATTGGATATGGATTGCTGCACTCCTCTTTTTTATAGAACTCAATGTTCCGATAGTTGGCGGGTAGTGGGACTGACGCATTCCTTGAGCTGGCTGGAAACGCTGTAAAGGTGAGGACAATGTTTGATATGGGGTTTCCGTATTGATCGACCACTTTTGCCACGAGGTCTCCTGCCGGACCGTTGACAATGGTTTCTGTGCCGTTCCCAAACAATGGTATTATTTCCTGAGGAACGTCGGGAAGTGCATACGCCTCAAAGGGCTGGTTGATCGGTATGTCTCCAAGGGAACTGCTCACTGTAGCTGAAATGATGTTTACTCCAATCTGTGTAAGATAATCATCAGGATTTGCCGGTATATAATCGGGGCTTTTTTGCATGTAATAGGGATTAGGATTTGTCTTTTCCCCAAGGATCAGTCTCGTCTCCGCTATTCCATTGGCATCCGTCTGAACCGGCTGCGTTTCAACAATCCGTCCCCCGCCCGCTATTACCCTGAATGTCACCTGCGCTCCTTTTACCGATCTTCCTTGCCTGTCCAGTACATAGACCTTCAAGGATGAACCAAGCTCCTTGCCAACCGTACCGTATTTCTCAGATAACGGCATCTTTATTAACCGGGTAGCGGCCAGAGGATCGTCATTGGGTTCTCCTGTATAGGGCTTGCTGAGAATATTCATAACCACCTGATCCACCCAGTTTTCCGGCGTGATAACCGTCATTGCCCCCGCCACCCCCGACAGGTCGGGACTTGTTGAGGCCAGCATACCTGAGAGCATCCAGCCACTCTCCCCTGTCTCCGGGTTTTCTTTGATGTAGCCTATGCCCGTCCAGTCCTCATAGGTTATTTCTGCTTCTGGTATCTTTACTACAAGCCCCTGGTTCACTGCATTGGTTATGTCTTCTTTGATGTTGTCAGCAATCTCTAAAGTCGGAAGTATGGTATCGATATTTGCAGAGTCGATAGTGAGTATCTCCGCTGCGGGTTGCGAGTTTACGAGTTGGAAGAGTTTGGCTGTTGATATGCTCTCTACCTGAAAGTCATCCTCAAAGATTATGCTCTCAAGAATGGAGCCCTGCAATGCTGAAAGCTCCATGAATGTCTTTTGTCTTTCATTTTGTACTCCTGACTCTTCACTCCTTACTGTCTCTACCGCCCTGAGGTCTGCATCCAGATACACTCCCTTCCACTCGAATTCATGCGGGGTATCAAGGAGATAGGTGACATCTATGACTCCGCCGATTCTCACTACTGTCGGCAGCGGCCTTGTTATTGTCAGATGCAGAAGCGATGCAAGCTCTTCCTCCGCACTGTTCCACCTGTCTATGTAGTTGGTTGCCTCTTTATACATAAGGGTCTCTGCTGTTTCTCCTTCGTGGCCCTTCGTGCCCTTCGTGGCATTCTGCGCCACTATCCCGATTACGGTCAGGTTTCCCGTTATCATGGTGTTGTTCACTGTCTCTACGCCATTGGGGCTTATGAGTTCTATTGTAAGGTCATAATCTTCTCCCATCGGCAGTCCGTCTTTTCCCACTGCCGTCCTCTCTCCATTTACCTTCAACACCGGCCTCAGCCTCACGAGATAGGCAGGGGTGTTGTCCAGCCCTCTGTAAGAATTAATGATATTCTGGTCCTCCACTGTCTCCGGCTCATAAGTTATTACCACCTGTTTGTTAGAGAGTTCAAAAGTGTTCAGTTCAATGTTCAGGAGCTCTGTGTTGTTGGAATCTCTTGCGGTAAACCGCACTTTATGGATGAGTTCAGCCGGTATCTCTGTATACTCATGTGTTATCCTCTTCTGGTCAAACTGCATACCTGCGGGAAGGATGTTCATGACCTCGGGGAGCAATGTCCGCATTTTCAGGAAATCATTGTATACGAGTTGCGGGTTGCCGGTTTCGAGTTCTGTATTGATATGAGACCTCAAGTACTCAAGAGGTGTCTCTGTCTGCACTGCGCTGAGGTATTTGTCTTTTATGTTTGCAAGGGTTCCTGAAACAAGTTCAGGATGACTGAAAATATCCATCGGACTGTTGTATTCATACCCTGTTACCTTTATGCTTGTGTCAAGCCCGAGCCATGTCTTGCCGTGCTCGTCTATGATAGCGCCCCGGTAGTTTGCATAGGGGATGTAGCTCTCTACCCATATGTGCTCTATACGGAAGTTTGCGATCTTCCCACCCTGTATCACAGGTGTATACGGTATCCCCGCCTTCTGGAAAAACTCCGCTATCTTCATGGGGTCTTCTATACCTGTGAGGTTCTTTATCTTCTCTATCGGTGCATCTCTGCCTGCAAAAAATTCGATCGTTCCCCTTACGTACCTGGAGGGAAATCCCGATGCGCGGAGAAGCGCAACAAGCAGCGCCGCCTGGTCACAGTCATTTCCGCTCTTCTGCCGAAGGGTCTCTGCTGCTCCCTTCATACACCCCCGGTACCACTCTGTCTCTATGTTGTTCTTTACCCACTCATATATGGATACGGGATTCCAGTTCAGTGTCTGGGCAAGTGCGGCTATCTCGTTATTAATCGGCGCAAGGGGTGTGCCTGCTGTATCTTCGGGACCGGTTGTTTGGCCCCCGCCTTTGTATGCGGGTTTTATGGAGAGAGTTGTGTCCGGCTGTTTCGCAGGATAATCAGGATGTTTATACGGAAGGCTTCCCAATATGGGCCGCTTCTTTTTGTGAAGGATTGTTTTAAGGAGGGTTTGAAGTATATCAAGTGTTGTCTGTGACACTGTTCCATCAGGCGGTATGCTGTCTATAAGACTTAGATACTCATTGAGGGCCTTTCTGTATCCCTCTTCCATGACTCTGTGCCTCTCTATTGCTATTGCCTTTGCCTTGCCCAGGGTCTTCAGCGATCCGGTACGTATGCCGAATCTCTCCTGGAGAAGCATGTGTGTAATCCTGATATCCTCAGAAAGGGTCTTTAGATCATCTATATCATCCGTTATCCGGCTTCCGGCCGGGGAGCTTGCCCTCTATCCTCTCAATGATCGCCCTGCTCTTCTCAAGTCCGGTCCGGAGTTCTTTTTCAAGGGTCATGCCGGATGCATCTGCAAAGGAGGAAAATAAAAGCATGGGTGAAAGGAGGGAAAACAACAACACTATGATTAAACGGCGCTTTATGACGGATGTAAAGGTATATACGGCAGACACTGAGCAACAGATGGACCTCAAATCCTTTTGTCCTCCAGTAATAAATATATGTTCACATTATATAAAGTTAGAACCGATGGGGGTTGGTTGAACTTTTTTTACTTATTCCCTTCCATGTAGACATACATTTATCATGAATTATTCTCATTTGTCAAGAAAAAAAACGCCCGGCAGAAATAATTTAAAAAGCAAGCGGCTTTTCCTCACTTCTCATGAACGAGAATCAGCGCCTTTTTAAAAACTTCATCAGCTATATAAAATCTGTGCTTCTTAAGAGCATTCAATAGTGGAGCAAGTTCGGGGATCGTGCCTTTCAGCTTCGCTGTGATTAAAACTCCCAAAGCCCCGGCAACGGGAACTCTCATAGTTTTAGCAAATCTTCCGGACATGCTCCGGTTTGATTTATTCATCAAAATGTAATATTTTATTATATAGTTTTATTCAGTGAATTTACTAATGCAGATTGGGTTCATAAATACCTTTTTATATGAAATAGCCAATATAAAAAAACATCTTATTTTCGCCGGCGGGGGACATGTCCACTTTACCGCTTTTTTGAATATTAATAATTTCGCAAAACCGGGCCACATGGTATCGGTAATCAGCCCATCGGGATACCGGTATTATTCAGGAATGGGACCCTGTATGTTTTCCGGTATATACAGGCCGGTGGTCAAATTCGTTTTTTAAATGGAGGATTTATGAAATTAATTGATGAAAAGAAATTAAACGGCAAATCATTGAGACTGGTGAAAGGGGATATTACCGAAAGAGATGTCGATGCTATCGTCAATGCCGCCAATTCTCATCTCCAGCACGGTGGCGGGGTAGCGGGAGCTATTGTGAGAAAAGGCGGTCAGGTCATTCAGGATGAGAGCGATAAGATAGGCTTTACACCCGTTGGGCATTCATCAATCACAGGCTCAGGTAAACTTCCCTGCAAAGCCGTTATTCATACCGTCGGCCCGCGAATGGGTGAAGGTGATGAGGACAACAAGCTGATAAGCGCGGTCAACAATGCCCTCCGGCTTGCAACGGAAAATGGCTTTAAAAGCGTCTCCATGCCCGCAATAAGCTCGGGCATCTTCGGGTTTCCAAAGGACAGGTGCGCAAAAATACTTGTCGGCGAATCCGCCGGGTTTCTCAATGAGAATCCATCATCAAGTCTTGAAACCATAGAATTCTGCATATTCGACGACAATACTCTTGCATACTTCAGGAATGAATTTAACAAGTTATGAGCCTGCTGCACAAATACTCATTTTGTCACCCTTCGCAGGACAATCCCTCCCATCCTTCCCTTAGCAAGGCGAGGAGAAAGGTGGGATAAGGGTTATCATGCGCATTGAAAACCGTAAGGAAAGGAAGGTTGTCTACCTGACTATTTCCGTACCAATACCTTTTTCCGTAAAAATCTCAAGCAGCAGGCAGTGTTCGATGCGGCCGTCGATAATGTGAATCTTCTTTACGCCACCCTTTAACGCATTTACGCATGCCTCAACCTTGGGAAGCATACCCCCGGATATAGTTCCATTTTTCTTCAGCTTATTAACCTCACTCTTCCTGAGAGTTGGAAGGATTTCCCCCTTCTTATTGGAAATACCCTCGACATCCGTCAGCAGCAGGAGTTTCTCGGCATCAACGGCAGACGCTATTGCGCCGGCAATAAAATCCGCATTAATATTAAAAGTAGTCCCTTGTATGTCAACACCGACCGGCGCTATCACCGGAATGAATCCGCTACCGCCGAGTGTTGCAAGAACCGACGAGTCTATGGATTCAACTTCTCCGACAAGCCCGATATCGATTATCTCATTAACGCCGGTCTCGGGAGACTGTTTTTTGATCACCTTCTTCTTCGCCTTTACAAGCCCACCGTCTTTCCCGCTCAGGCCTACCGCCCTGCCTCCATTGCTGTTAATCAGAGTTACAATTTCCTTATTCACAAGACCGCCCAGTACCATTTCAACTATATCGATGGTCTCTCTGTCTGTCACACGCTGGCCTTCTATGAATTCCGGTTTTTTTCCCATCTGCTTCATGGTCTGAGAGATTCTGGGGCCGCCGCCATGAACAATAACAGGATTGATACCGATATACTTCAGAAGTACCACATCCTGCGCAAAGGCATCCTTCAGCTTGTCTTCAACCTGGGCTGCACCGCCATATTTTATAACGAATGTCTTACCGCAAAACTCTTTTATGTATGGTAATGCCTCTATCAGGATATTAGCCTTTTCAATAAGTTTCTTCATACGTTATCCTCCATACACGGAATACAAACGATCCTGCCGTCTTTTATCCTCGCACGCGGCTCCATCACCTTCTCACCGCACCCGGAACATACAACGGAAGGGTATATACTCGCTCTCCCGGGCAATTGTCCGTCCACTTTTTTTATGTCAAACAGTTCACTGTTGCCGGCATCCATAATCGATGCTATCTTCCTTGCTTTCCTGTCATGTACCACCTTGAGAACCTCTTCTGATTGATCTCCGGACATATACCTTTCCCACATTTCCTTTTCCTTACCGGTTTCAGGAGGGGAAATCCACCTGACCGATATCCTCAGCCCCCCGGAAGACGGCCTCCTGAAAAAGGTATATACCTGTTTGCCGAAATCTTTAAAAACAAGATTTCCTTTGCCAAACGTGCATCCGGTCATAACCTGTACCGCATCAACTGCACATGAATTATTTTCGACTACGGCCACCAACTCCTCATCCGTCGCCCTGCCTTCAAATTCTCTCAGTGCCGCAAGAGATACCCTGTACCCGAGGGCAAGGCCCGGACATACATGTCCATGGAACTCAGTCACAATTTCAAAACCGTTATATGCGTTCGTCATATGCTATTACCATAACGCCGTAGCCTTCATCGGCAAGCCTTTCAGCTGTTTTTTCCGCTAAACGCCTGAAACGGAATTTCCCCATGCAAACCCTGAAATAGCTGATGCCGTTTATCGTGACATTGGATATATAAACGCCCCCGTAAGTATGGCGAAGAACATTCTTCAAACTTAAGGCATTCTCTCTGTCACGAAATGAACCGACCTGCAATGTATACGGTCCCTGACTTGCACTGTATGATACCCTTTTAACATAGCCCCTCTCTCTTCCTATTATCCGGGCTTTCACTCTCGTAGTGCCGGTCTGTATCATTCCTATCTGCCTCGCAGCGCCATATGAAAGATCAAGCTGTCTTCCCTTTACAAAAGGGCCCCTGTCATTTACCGTAACAATAACCTTTCTGCCGTTACTGATATTAGTTACCTCGAGCATGGTCCCGAAAGGGAGCGACTTATGAGCTGCGCTCTTGCCATACATATTGAATATCCTGCCTGAAGCAGTAGACCTGCCATGAAACTTTTTACCATAGTAAGATGCCGTCCAGTAATATGTGCGGGAAGAGATTCCCCTTGTCTCATAGGTAGACGAAGAACATGACATAAACAACATGACCGGTACGGCAAGCAGAAAAAAAACAAAACTTTTTCTCACCGGCGCCTCATAAAATGTAGCGGCTCAAGTCCTCATCCTTGATAATCTCGGATAACTTATCCATAACATAATTCCTATCTATCATGACGCTGCTGTTTTTTCTCTCGGGTGCATCGAAAGAAATATCTTCAAGAAGCTTCTCGAGCACCGTATGGAGCCTCCTGGCCCCGATATTCTCCGTCTTTTCATTTACGCTTGCTGCAATGGAAGCAATCTCATCGATGGCATCTTCACCAAAAGATATCCCGACCCCTTCCGTTTCCAGCAATGCGATATACTGTTTTATAAGGGCATTACTCGGCTCCGTCAGAATCCTCACGAAATCATCCTTTTCGAGTGCATCGAGCTCTACCCTGATAGGGAAACGGCCCTGCAGCTCCGGTATGAGATCGGATGGTTTGGCTACATGAAAGGCACCTGCCGCAATAAAAAGTATATGGTCTGTTTTTACCGCACCATGTTTTGTGTTAACCGTAGTGCCTTCAACTATAGGCAGAAGGTCCCTCTGCACACCCTCCCTTGAGACATCAGGCCCCAGAGCGCTTCCCCTGCTTGCTACCTTGTCAATCTCATCTATAAATATTATGCCGTTCTGTTCCACCCTTTCTATGGACTCCCGTGTTATCTTATCCATGTCGACCAGCTTGTTTGCCTCTTCCTGGGCGAGCATAACCAGCGCATCTTCAATTTTGACCTTTTTTCTCTTCGGCTTGTCCGGGAAAAAATTACCGAGCATATCCTTCAGATTGATCTCAAGCTCCTCGAGGCCGACATTTGAAATAACCCCTAACGGCATAACTTTTTCCTTGACATCTATATCCACATATTTATTGTTAAATTTACCCTCTCTCAATTGTTTCCTGAGCTTTGCCCTGGTATCCGATTGAGATTCCGTCCCCTCGCCCTTGATTGCGAGACTTCCCTTTACCGGCTTCGGCAAAGGCAGCAGGAGATCAAGGATACGTTCTTCAGCAAGCTGTTTCGCCTTTTCCTGCACCTTCCGGACATGTTCATCCTTCACCATCTTTATCGATATCCCTGTCAGGTCCCTGATCATGGACTCAACATCCCTGCCTACATACCCGACTTCCGTAAACTTTGAAGCCTCTATCTTGACAAAGGGGGCCCTTGACAGCCGGGCCAACCTTCTTGCTATCTCTGTCTTGCCGACACCCGTCGGCCCTATCATAATGATATTTTTCGGCAAAACCTCATCCCTGAGGTCTTCTGAGAGCTGTTTCCTTCTCCACCTGTTCCTGAGGGCAATTGCAACCGATCTCTTCGCATTATCCTGTCCGATAATAAAACTGTCAAGTTCTTCAACGATCTTCCTGGGCGTAAGCGTGTCCATTTATAACTCCTCTATTAATATATTTTCATTTGTATATATGCATATACCTGAAGCAATCGTCATTGATTTCTCAACGATATCTCTCGTTTCCATGTCCGTATTTTCACGTAATGCCCTGGCTGCAGCCTGGGCATAAGGACCGCCTGAACCGATAGCGGCAATTCCATCTTCGGGTTCTATGACATCGCCGGTCCCTGAAAGAATAAGCACATGTGCATTGTCTGCAACTATCAGCAGCGCCTCGAGTCTCCTGAGAATCTTGTCGGTCCTCCAGTCCTTGGCGAGTTCAACGGCTGCCCTGGTAATATTACCCCTGTACGATTCCAGTTTTTCCTCGAATTTTTCAAAAAGAGTAAAGGCATCCGCCGTGGCACCCGCAAATCCAGCAAGCACCCTATCGTTATACATTTTACGAATCTTTCTGGCATTGCGTTTAAGAACGGTATTGCCCATCGTGACCTGTCCATCGCCGCCGATACAGACCTTCCCGTTTTTCATTAGACAAAGTATTGTCGTACCTCTGAACATATTCACCTCATGATATTTTTCGAATAATCATATAACAACTTTAATAATAAAACAACCCCGGATATTGTAGCAAGATTTCAGCTGATGCGAAAGCCGGCGATAAGCAAAACGTACTTAGAGTCTGTGTATAAACTGCTGTTTTTTATTTGCGTCATGTCCCGAAAGCGTTCGGGGCATCCGGAACTTATTGAAAAGAATAGATTCCGGCTTAAGGACTGCCGGAATGACAGATAGAGGGACTGTCTTTATGGACAGACTCTACTTAAGGGGCATTCGATATTTTCCGGTAACGGTCCCTTGTGAAATGGAGCGGCCGCGGTCCCGAACTTGTTTCGGGAAACCCGAAGAGTAAGTTTCGTGACCATAATGTAATGAGCTTGAAAATGCCGGGGAACATCGTATAAAAAAAGCCGGCTTTGCTTATTAGGCCCTCATGTCCGGCTCAGTTTGTATTATCATCACTCTTATCCCTGTCGGCAAGTGGATGCGCACTGTCATAGACGTCCATGAGGTGTTTTATATCCAGGTGCGTGTATTTCTGTGTTGTCGAAAGGCTTGCATGACCAAGCAGTTCCTGTATTACCCTTAGATCGGCGCCTCCCTGAAGGAGATGAGTCGCAAAAGTATGTCTCAGTGTATGCGGGCCTATTTTGCCGCTGATACCGAGCTCCCTTGCATATCGCACTACAATCCTTCTTATACTCCGCCCGGTAAGCCTGCCTCCGTTTCTGTTCAGAAAAAGCGCCTTTTGTTTTCTTTTCAGCAGAAGGCGCTCTACGATATATGATTTTATTGCATCAACTGCAGCACCTCCGATCGGAACAAGACGCTCTTTTTTCCCCTTGCCCAGAGCCTTTATCATGGCTTCCCTGAGATTAATATCATCCATATTCAGGGAAACAAGTTCACCGACTCTTATCCCGCTGGAATAGAGCAGTTCAAGTATCGCCCTGTTTCTGACCGGAATAAAGCCCACGCCTTCAGGTTTCTCAACAAGTCCGAAGGCGTCGTCAACCGAGAGAAATAACGGAGGATTTCGATGCAGTTTCGGAGACGGAACGAGCTTTGCCGGATTGTGGTCCATTATGCCCTCCCTGCAAAGAAAATTATAAAATGATTTTACAGATGCAAGCCTTCTTGAAACTGTCGTCCTGCTCAGACCTTTATCTACCTGCGACACAACAAATCCCCTTATATCAAGGACATCCGTCTCTCTGACATTGCCATCAGAGATCACTTTAAAATAGAGCTCAAGGTCTTTTTTGTAAGCGCGGAGTGTATGGCTGGAAACTCCTCTTTCGGCCCTTAGATATCTAAGAAAACCATCTAAATATTCCGGATTTTTCCTGTCTTCATTCATAATGAATATCCTGAAATGATCTCATTACCAATCTTTTGACAAAGTCGTAAAGAAGCTTTTTCTACCGCCGGGGCCGTAAATCCCGCAGAGATAAACTCTTTAATTTTGATCCGGCACCCCGGCGTTCTCAGCGGTAAATCCGGACTTTTCAGTATTTCATCGATCTTTTAATTTATCGAGATATTCCCGCCAGTCCTGCAGCGCCCTTTCCGCTATCTTCTTCCTTTTCAGTTTCTTATCCTTTATTTTCCCGTCAAGTGGCGGAAACAGGCCGATATTTATGTTACCGGGCTGAAAATTCCTGCTCCCGGATTCAGTAATATATCTTACAAGTGCACCATGAGCCGTTGTTTCAGGTACGGGAACATATTTAAGGCCAAGGAGATTTCCCGATGCATTTATACCTGCAACCAGGCCTATTGCCGTAGACTCCAGATATCCTTCCACTCCGCTTAGCTGTCCGGCTATATAAACATCACTCCTCGCCGAAAAAGACAAATCATTACTTATAAAAAGGGGGGAATTGATAAATGTATTTCTGTGGATACTGCCGTATCGCAGAAACTCTCCGTGCTCAAGTCCGGGTATCAACCTGAATACACGCCTCTGTTCAGGCCATTTTATTCTACATTGAAATCCTACCATATTATAGGCAGACCTGTACCTGTTTTCCGCGCGCAACTGTACAACAGCATACGGCATCTTCCCCGTTAAAGGGTCTGTCAGTCCAACAGGCTTCATCGGGCCGAATCTCAGAGAATCCCGACCCCTCTCTGCCATAACCTCAACAGGCATGCAACCCTGAAATACCCTGATGTTATCAAATTCTTTCAAATTAACCCTGTCTGCTTTTATCAACTCATCATAAAAAATGTTGTACTCATCTTCTTCCATCGGGCAATTGATATAATCAGCGCTCCCTTTGCCGTATCTCGAGGCATAAAACGCCTTTGAGAAGTCAATTGAATCAGCGCTGACAATCGGTGCGATCGCATCATGGAAATAGAGATATCTGCTGTCAACCAGTGAGCCGATGGCAGATGCCATGGCCTCAGACGTGAGCGGTCCGGTTGCAACAACACAACACCCTGCCGGTATGGAAGATACTTCCTTCCTGATAATCTCTATATACGGATTATCCGCAATCATATCGCTTATGTATTCAGAGAACAGATTTCTGTCAACGGCAAGTGCACTTCCAGCGGGCACGCTGTTGATTCTTGCGGATTCCATTATCAATGAACCTGCCATCTCGAGTTCTCTCTTGAGAACCCCGGAAGGCGTGACCGGGTCATCAGACCTCAGAGAGTTCGAGCATACAAGTTCACCAAGACAACCGGTTTTATGAGCAGCGCTGGATTTCGCCGGCCTCATCTCATAAAGCCTGACTTTCATGCCTGATCGTGACGCCTGCCATGCAGCTTCTGAACCGGCAAGGCCTCCGCCTACCACACTGATAATCATAAAATATTCTAACCCCTTTTAACCGCTTTAGACAAACACATTTATCAGTCAAACCGGGTTATTGACTCTTCTTTCGGATAACTGTTATAAAATACAACATGGTTAAGTCAGAAAAAATCTGGATGAACGGCGAACTTGTTGATTGGGACAATGCCAATGTCCATGTACTCAGCCATACCCTTCATTATGGCCTCGGACTCTTCGAAGGCATAAGGTGTTATGATACGGCTTCGGGTCCTGCAGTCTTCCGGCTTGATGAACACATACAACGACTTTTTAAATCTGCACATATTTTTATGCTCGATATACCGTATTCCGAGAATGACATTACACTGGCAGTAAAAGAAACCATAAAGGCCAATAACCTGAAAGAATGTTATATAAGGCCACTTGTATACATCGGCAACGGCGGTATGGGGCTTTATGTGGAAGACAACTCTATAAATTTAGCCATAGCGGTCTGGCCGTGGGGAAGCTATCTTGGAGAAGACGGGATCAGAAACGGCATAAGGGTCAAAACGTCTTCGTTCGTAAGGAGCAGTGTTAATTCGAACATGGCAAGGGCCAAAGTAAGCGGCTACTATGTAACATCACAGCTTGCGAAGAGAGAGGCGATTTTATGCGGGTTTGATGAAGCGCTCCTGCTTGACCCCGAAGGTTACGTATCGGAGGGCAGCGGTGAAAACGTATTTATAGTAAGGCACGGCAGACTCAAGACCACTCCTCTTACATCAATTCTCGAGGGTATTACAAGGGAAAGCGTTATCGAGATTGCAGGGAATGAGGGAATTGAACTGACAGAGTCCAGGTTTACACGGGATGAGGCTTACATCTCGGATGAGGCTTTTTTCAGCGGAACCGCTGCGGAGATTACACCGATTATAGAACTTGATAAACGATCAATAGGAAACGGGGCCCCCGGAGAAATAACCAAAAAAATCCAGCACATATTTTTTGATGCCGTAAAGGGCAAAAACAAGAAATATTCTCACTGGCTGACGTACATCTGATCATTAACTGCGGTATCGATTCAAAATGCCGATAATAAGAAGGGGGCTCAATCCGAGTCCCCTTCTTACGTTACAACGCTAAATTAATTAACAACCCTTGATCACTCTTTTCTTCTTGTGATGGCACTTCTTGCAGTTGGTTGGCTTGAAGGCTCTGGTTCCGTTATGGCAAGTGCCGCAGAACTTTCCGGCCCTGATATCCTTCATGGTAATCTTGTCCGCACCCTTCTTCATCTTGAAGATTTTAGGATGGCAATTATTGCACTTGAGACCTTTATCAGCGTGTTTCTTGCCACTGAATATAACCTTACCCATCTTCCCGGCTTTAAACGTCAGAGTCTTGCCGGGCGGTACTGCATAAACAATGCTGACAAATGCTACGGCAATAATTAGAGTCAAAGCCAATATAACTGCCTTTTTCATGTTAAACCCCCTTTTACTTTACATGACACTTTTTGCAGTTTGTTGTCTTAAATGCAATCTTGCCATTATGGCAGGTGCCGCAGAACTTTCCGGCCCTGATATCCTTCATGGTGATCTTGTCCGCACCCTTCTTCATCTTGAAGATTTTAGGGTGACAATCATTACACTTCTTACCAGCATCAGCATGCTTTTTGCCGCTGAACACCACCTTACCCATCGGACTCTTGAATGTGAGAGTCTTACCGGGAGGAACAGCAAGAGCCGAACCGATAAAAGCTACTGCGAAAACCAGGGCTAAGGCCAGAATGAGATATTTTTTCAATTTTTTCACCTCCTTTCATTCCGGAATATCGCTGTTATCAAACAGACATCAAAAAACACGCCGGAAATATTTATTTAAAAATCAATAACTTATTTATCAAACTTATTCCTCAAATAAGGATTAATTTCCCATGAGCGGAATAAGTATGGCAAAAATATACTTCAAAACTGAACCAAGTGTCAAGTAAAAAATATAGGTGATTTGATTTCAGAAATTTTAAAATGTTAAAATTTTAAAAAATAAAAAAGGGGATTAGGCCATGCACAATAATAGATTCATTGACGGTCTCACTTTCGACGATGTTTTGCTTTTACCCGCAAAATCCAATATCCTGCCAAGAGATACGGATCTAAGCACACAATTGACAAGAAACATTGATATAAACATCCCCATTTCCAGTGCTGCCATGGATACAGTCACAGGTAGCCAGCTTGCAATATCAATTGCAAGAGAGGGAGGGGTCGGCATTATTCACCGTGCCATGCCGCCGGAGATACAGGCCAAAAAGGTTGACAGGGTTAAGAAATCAGAAAGCGGCATGATAATTGACCCAATCACCATTGGACCGGAAGCCCCTATTGCAAATGCCATGGGGCTCATGGCGCAGTTCAAGATTTCCGGTGTCCCGGTTACAGAGAAAGGCAAACTTATCGGTATACTGACAAACAGGGATCTCAGATTCGAGACAAATATGAAGAAAAAAGTCTCCAATGTCATGACGGTTGAGAACCTCATCACGGCAAAGCAAGGTACCGACCTTGACAAGGCCAAGTCAATTCTCCACAAGTACAAAATCGAGAAGCTTCCCATTGTGGATAAAAATAATAACCTCAAGGGGCTTATAACAATCAAGGACATAGAAAAGAGGGAAAAGTATCCTGATGCCTGCAAGGACACGGTAGGAAGGCTGAGGGTTGGCGCGGCTATCGGCGTTGGCGAGGATGCGTTGACAAGGGCGGAACTCCTCATAAATGCCGGGGTAGATATCATTGTAGTCGATACCGCCCATGGTCATTCTGAATCGGTCATCAAGATGGTCGGCACAATAAAAAAGAAATTCGGCATAGATATAATAGCAGGCAATGTGGCTACGGCGGAAGGTACTGAAGATCTTATAAAGGCAGGCGCTGATGCGGTTAAAATCGGTATTGGCCCCGGATCTATCTGTACGACCAGGATTGTTGCAGGAGCAGGGGTCCCCCAGCTTACTGCCATAATGAACTGCTATCAGGTTGCCCGTAAGCACAAAGTTCCTATCATAGCCGACGGTGGGATAAAATTCTCCGGTGATATTACAAAAGCCCTTGCCTCAGGCGCACATTCGGTGATGATCGGCAGTCTCTTCGCGGGGACGGATGAATCTCCGGGAGAGGTCATTCTTTATCAGGGAAGAAGTTATAAAGTATACAGGGGCATGGGTTCCATCGGAGCCATGTCGCAGGGATCAAGAGACCGTTATGGTCAGGAAGGTGTGGAAACCACAAAACTAGTCCCTGAAGGAGTTGAAGGCAGGGTACCATATAAGGGTCCGCTTTCGCAAAGTATACACCAGTTGACGGGTGGATTACAGTCCGGAATGGGATATTGCGGGTGCAGGACGATCAGTGAACTGAGAAAAAAGGCAAGATTTGTGAAGATTACCAATGCAGGGCTGAGAGAAAGCCATGTGCATGATGTCATAATCACAAAAGAGGCGCCGAACTACAGAGAGGAATGGTAAAATACTCAAGTCAGCGGCTTGCACGGACTAACCTTGCCGCCCCCATTTTTCCATCTCTATAGAGAGGAATAATCACTTGTCCGTACGGGTTCCACGCATACGGGAAAGAAGATAAATGTACGAAGAAAAAATTCTTGTCCTTGACTTTGGTTCACAATATACCCAGCTTATTGCAAGAAGGGTGAGGGAGCAGAGAGTCTATTCTGAAATATTCCCGTTCAATGCTCCCATAAACAAGATAAGGGAGTTCAGGCCCAAAGGTATAATACTCTCAGGCGGCCCCTCGAGCGTCCACGATCCGGAGGCGCCGATACCCGATAAGGGGATATTTGATCTGGGGATTCCGGTACTCGGTATATGTTACGGGATGCAGGTAATGACGTTTATGCTGGGGGGGGCTGTTCAAAGGGCTGTCAGGAGAGAGTACGGGCGTGCAGAGATAATCGTAGACGATACTGAAGATATATTCAAAGGAATAAATAATGGTTCAGTTGTGTGGATGAGCCATGCCGACAGGATCGAGAGACGGCCTGAAGGATTCAACCTGATCGCGCATACCGTCAATTCACCCTGTGCCGCAATGGCCGACAGAAGCAGACATTTCTATGCATTGCAGTTTCATCCCGAGGTAGTCCATACGGAGAGGGGAACGGAAATACTGAAAAACTTCCTGTTCAATGTCTGCAGGTGCAAACCGGTATGGGAAATGTCCTCATTCATAGAATGGGCGGTAAGGGATATAAAGGACAAAACCGGAAAAGGCAATGTTATCTGTGCGCTGAGCGGTGGCGTCGATTCATCCGTTGTAGCCGTACTGGTGCATAAGGCCGTCGGGGACAGGCTTACATGCATATTTGTGGATAACGGATTACTGAGAAAGGGCGAAAGAGAAAAGGTCATAGAGACCTTTGAAAAAAACTTCCGCATCAACCTGATCGTCGTCGACGCCGAAGAAAGGTTTCTCTCCAAACTTAAAGGTATTACGAACCCGGAAGAAAAGAGAAAAATAATCGGAAATGAATTTATTGCCGTCTTCGAGGAAGAAGCATACAGGATCAGTGATGTTGAATATCTCGCACAGGGTACTTTATATCCGGACGTAATTGAAAGTGTTTCATTCAAGGGCCCTTCTGCTACAATAAAATCGCATCATAATGTCGGCGGACTCCCCGAAATAATGAAATTAAAGCTTATTGAACCTCTGAGGGAACTGTTCAAGGACGAGGTTAGAGAAGCAGGTAAGGAACTTGGCCTCCCGGATGAGATATGCTGGCGGCAACCGTTTCCCGGCCCGGGGCTCGCAATAAGATGCCTTGGTGAAATAACGGAAAGACGTCTTAATATCCTCAGAGAAGCCGATGCAATCGTACTTGAAGAAATAAAGGCTGCAGGGCTATACAGAAATATATGGCAGTCATTTGCCGTACTGATTCCGTTAAAAACAGTCGGTGTCATGGGCGACGAAAGGACTTATGATTACACCATGGCGATAAGAGCGGTCAACAGTGTTGACGGTATGACGGCTGACTGGGTCAAGCTGCCTCATGATCTGCTCGGCAGGATATCAAACAGGATCATCAATGAGGTAGACGGTGTCAACAGGGTTGTGTACGACATAAGCTCAAAACCCCCGAGCACCATAGAATGGGAATGAATTCTGTTAAGGGATATCTTCAACAGAAAGAGAATCTGGTTAATTCATTTCTTGAATCATATCTGATTAAACCTTTTTCTCCCGGCGTTCTGCATGATGCGATGAAATATTCCCTTCTTGCAGGCGGGAAACGCATCCGCCCGATACTCTGCCTCACTGCATATGAAGCCTGCGGAGGTCATGGCGAAGATATTCTGCCCCAGGCGTGTGCCATAGAGCTTATTCACACATACTCTCTTATACATGACGATCTGCCGGCCATGGATAATGACGACCTTAGACGAGGGAAGCCGACCAGTCACATCATGTTCGGCGAGGCAATGGCAATACTGGCAGGTGATGCACTTCTTACGGATGCCTTCAGGATTTTCTCGCAAAATAATAATATCCCAACCGGCAGGCTGCTTTCGGGCATCCATGAACTTGCATCCGCAGCCGGCGTCATGGGTATGGTTGCAGGCCAGGCACAGGACATAATTTCAGAAAAATTAACTCCGGATAAAGATACGGTAAATTTTATTCATTCCAGCAAGACGGCGGCTCTCATAAGGGCTTCGGCCAAGATCGGCGCAATTCTTTCTGATGCGGATACAGACACCATCACACATATTGCCGTATACGGCGAAAAAATCGGCCTTGCATTTCAGGTCATTGATGATGTCCTCGATATTGAATCCAGCACGGAGGAACTCGGAAAGCCGAGCGGTTCGGATAAAAAGAGTCACAAGATGACATATCCCTCGGTCTATGGCACGAAAGAGTCAAAAAACATTGCCGGGGGGCTGATAGAGGATGCGGTTAGAAGCATAAAAAAGATCAATGGAAATCCCGATACCCTTGTATCCATAGCCGGTTATCTTCTTACAAGAACAAGCTGACAACTGAAAAAGATAATTTTGCTGTCGACTACCGAACACCGTATAAAGTATAATAAAAAACAACATGGAACTGATAAACGGAATAAACACGCCTGAAGACATAAAAGAGCTGACGATAGAGGACCTTGTCAGGCTTTCCGCAGAGATCAGGGATATGATTGTGGAGAGGGTCTCGATAAACGGCGGCCATCTTGCATCCAATCTCGGTGTGGTAGAACTGACAATTGCGATGAATTATGTATTCGACTTTTCCAGAGACAGGATTGTCTGGGATGTCGGGCACCAGTGTTACACTCACAAATTGCTGACCGGGAGAGGTAACGACTTTCATACTCTCAGGAAGTTTGGAGGCATTTCCGGTTTCCCCAGAAGAAGCGAAAGCAGATATGATGCATTCGGCACAGGCCACAGTTCCACTTCCATATCAGCTGCTCTCGGCATCCTTGAAGGAAGGGACAGGACGGGCAATGATTTCAAGGTACTTGCCGTAATCGGTGACGGTGCAATGACGGCGGGCCTCGCCTTTGAAGGTCTAAACAATGCCGGCCATCTAAAAAAAGATCTGATAGTAATACTTAATGATAACGAGATGTCGATTTCCAGGAATGTCGGCGCGCTATCTTCATATCTCAGCCGGCTCTTGACGGGAGACTTTTACCAGAGACTGAAAAAAGACACAAGGAACCTGATAGAAAGTATCCCCAGACTTGGAGGCGCTGTCTCAAAGATTGCCCAGAAGATCGAGGATTCATTTAAAACCATGTTTCTTCACGGTATAATATTCGAAGAACTCGGGTTCAACTATGTAGGGCCGATAGATGGACATAATATTGAAAAACTTATCGAAAACCTGCAAAGAATAAGAAACAACTCCGCACCCACAATTCTTCATGTTATAACGAAAAAGGGCAAGGGTTATGAATTCGCGGAAGAAAATCCATGCAGATTTCACGGCATAGGGCCGTTTGAGATAGAGACCGGGGAAAAGAAGAGATGCGCAAAGGCTCCTTCTTTCAGCCGGGTTTTTGGCGATACCCTTACCGAGCTTGCATATAAAGACCCCAGGGTCGTGGCAATAACGGCTGCAATGGAAGAGGGAACCGGGCTGAAGGAATTTGCCAAAACATTTCCGGAAAGGTTTTATGATGTCGGTATCGCAGAGCCTCATGCCGTTACATTCGCGGCGGGTCTTGCAACGCAGGGACTCAGGCCCGTTGTGGCGATTTATTCAACTTTTTTACAGCGTGCATATGATGAAATTATACATGATGTCTGTCTCCAGCATTTACCTGTAATTTTTGCTATTGACAGGGCTGGTATCGTCGGCGATGACGGACCGACACATCACGGTGTTTTCGATATTTCATATCTCAGACACATACCTAACCTGTGTATAATGGCACCCAAGAACCGCATAGAGATGAAACAGATGTTCTCATTGGCGCTCGGGATTGATGAAGCATCTGCGATCAGATATCCGAGGGGCAAGATAATTGAAGAACTCGACATCCTGACTGTCAACGATGTCAGGATGGGTGAGGCCGAAATCATTACCGAAGGTGACGATATCGGCATTATTGCGATCGGAAACACCGTCTACCCGGCCTATCTGGCATCAAGAAAACTCAGGAATGCAGGCATCGGAGCGACCGTTGTAAACGCCAGATTCATAAAACCTCTCGATATTGGTACCATTTCGTCAATAGGCAAAAAAACGGGATATTTGCTGATAGTAGAGGAAAATGCCGTTGCCGGGGGATTTGGAAGCGCCGTTCTTGAAGAATTCAACAGGCTTGATTTGACGAATGTGACGATCAAAATTATGGGATTACCCGATTCCTTTATACAGCATGGAACCCAGGAAATATTAAGAAACCTCTACGGACTCGATGAAGATGGAATATGCAACAGCGTCATGTCCCTGCTCAGGCAGCATTCATCTCCTTAAAGCTTCCGTCTGCCTTCAATGGCTTTTCCCAGTGTAACCTCGTCGGCAAATTCGATATCACTGCCCATCGGCAGTCCGTATGCAATGCGCGTTACCCGAATACCCGTATCTTCCAGTAAGCGGGCTATATACTGTGCCGTCATTTCACCCTTTGTGTTCGGATTAGTCGCAAGTATTACTTCTTCAATATTATCTCTCCCGGCTCTGTCTACAAGTTCCATGATTTTCAACCTCTCAGGAGTAACCCCGTCAATCGGAGACAAAGCCCCCATGAGTACATGATACAGCCCCCTGAAGATACCCGCCCTTTCCACCACCGAGATGTTACTCGGCTCTTCAACCACACATATTTTTGTCCTGTCCCTCTCGTTATCCGAGCATATTTCGCATATATCAGTATCAGTTATATTGAAACAGATGGAACAGAAACGGGCTTTAGCCTTCACCTCAGTAATAGCTTCAGCTATCCCTCTGGCTTCTCCATCAGGCATGCTCAGGATATAAAATGCAAGCCTCTGAGCTGTTTTTCTTCCTATGCCGGGAAGACGGGTCAGTTCATTGATGAGATTGTCAATAATGCCAAGCCTCATGATTCATTTACCGAACATGTCCCCAATATCTCCAAGACCGGGAATCTGAAGTCCGCCGGTTAATTTCGACATCTCCTGGTTGACCATCTCCGATGCCCTTCTCAGGGCTTCGTTGCAGGCGGCAACAACAAGATCCTGAAGCATATCGACATCTTCCGGGTTAACAACCTCTTTATCGATATTTATCGATACAATCTCCCCTGCCCCGCTTGCCACAACAGTAACCATCCCTCCTCCGGACGAGGCCTCGATGGTCTTTTCTTTGGCCTGCTCCTGCATTTTTGCCATTTCGGCCTGAAGCTTTTGAGCCTCTTTCATCAGATTGCCCAGCATCTTCTTTGACATAAAAACCTCCCTGGTTCTGTATTATTGTCGATTACCTTACCCGCAGTAATCAATTACTTTTCCCCGTTCGCATTACGCGGCCTTACATCTACAACCCTTCCGTCAAAAAGTTCAAGCGCCTCCTTTACAAGAGGGTCATTAAGTATTTTCTGCCTGATATCTTCATTGTTTTCATTTATTTTTTTTTTAGATTCTATTTTAACCTTTATAGCCCTTGCAGCGACCTCGCTTGCAATGCGTTCAACAAGGTTTTTCTTATCCTTAACCGATTCTGCATGTAAAGCATGCCCTCCATTGTAGATAATGGTCAGAATATCATCATTCAACTCCGCTTTTGCAAGCTCAAGCTTGCACGCAAGGGGATGATTATTTTCATCTATCTTTCTGACAACGGCAGACCATATATCTTTGCCTCCAGTTGTGTCTGACGAGAGTTTGCAGGTATTGTTAATACCGGTTTCAGTTTTCTTCCGTACAGAGTTTTGCTCAGGAGTTTCCAAATCCGGATCAAAAACCGGAATACCTCTTGAGAGTTTGTTTATCACGTCACCCACATCTCTGAAACTGGACAGGAAACTCGCCCTGATCAACGACATCTCAAGTGCTATTCGGGGGAATCCGGATAACCTTATATCATTTTCACTCTTTACAAGCGCTTCCAGTACCAATGCAAGGTGTTCCTCTGAAGTTAATGAAAGGATTCCGCTTATCTTTTCCTTTTCAGCCTCGCTGAAATCCATCAGGCCTTCGATACTATCCAGAACTTTGCAGGCAAGAAGATTCCTTATAAGCATAATAAGTGATCTTGAAAATCCCTTTATATCAATCCCGCCCTCATAGATATTTCCTGAAATGGAAATTATGGATTTCCTGTCGCCGGATAGCACCGCCCGAACCACATCAAGCAGTAGTGCGGAATCCGAAATGCCAAGCAATGTTCTTATGTCATCTGCCTGAATATCTTCAGAGAATGCCGATACCTGGTCCAGAAGTGTAAGTGCATCCCTCATACTGCCGTCCGCAGCCCTGGCCACGAGCACAAGCGCATCCTCACTTATACATATATTATCCTCTCTGGAAATTATATAGCCCAATCTCTCCTTTATTGTTGCGGCAGTAATTCTTCTAAAAGGCAGGTGCTGGCATCTTGAGAGAACTGTTATGGGTATCTTGTTAGGCGCTGTAGTAGCCAGGATAAAAATAACATGTGATGGGGGCTCTTCGAGGGTCTTGAGCAGTGCATTAAACGCCGACTGACTCAGCATATGTACCTCATCGATGATATATACCTTGTACCTGCCGGCGGAAGGAGCATATTTTACCTTTTCCCTGAGGTCTCTTATATCATCCACACTGTTATTTGAAGCGCCGTCAATCTCAATAACATCAACAGAAGAACCGTTCACAATCGATTGACAAAAATCACACTTTCCGCATGGTGAAACCGTAGGCCCTTCGGCGCAGTTAAGCGCCCTGGCCAGGATTCTCGCGGTCGATGTCTTCCCTACGCCCCTCGGCCCCGAAAACAGATATGCATGAGCTATCCTTGACTGTTTGACGGCATTCTGCAGCACTCTTACTATAGAATCCTGTCCTGCGAGGTCATCAAATGACAAAGGTCTCCATTTTCTTGCTAATACCAGGTATCCCATTCATTCCCCTTATTTCTGTCTATCCATCCCATCAAGGTCTCTCTGCAGCCGGACAACAACTTACTGCGGCACCCAGAGAAAATGCTTACCGTTGCTTCCTTCCGGACCTGGCGGAGTTCACACATCCCTGCTGCGCAGGGCTGTTGTCCAACTGCAAGGAAACCTTGATGGCGGAGAGGGAGGGATTCGAACCCTCGGCAAAGCTGTTAACCCTGCACACGATTTCCAGTCGTGCTCCTTCGGCCGGCTCGGACACCTCTCCAATTATAAATTATCCGATATTTCAGTAAGTTATTAAGGTTCTCATAATTGAACCGACATCAATCTAAAAATCTCCCCTCGCCTCCCTTTGGCAAAGGGAGGTTAGGAGGGATTTTTCAAATAATATGTCCACACTATTTTGAGACGATTAATAACTCTTCCTTTGAGCAAATATACCGATTCAGATACTCATATTATCTCATAAATCCGAAGAAAAACACAGGATATAATTTTACATTTTCCGTCATGTATTTGTCAGCAGGGTTCATGGATTTATGTAAATTGTAACCGAAGTCAATGGTTCTGAAGAATCTACTTAACGGTGTTTTCACTCACTGAAATACGGCAAGTATCAGCAGCCTGCCACAACACGATAATCTCTTTTCCCGGCTTAAACTTAACAGGAGTTCCCCCGATAATCAGTAGTGACAGCACATAACTCTTTAATGAAAAAGGGGAAACTGTTTTTAACGGGCTGTTGCCAAAATATGAAAATGCCCTTACTGTCATTCTGAACTTGATTCAGAATCTAATAAAAATAATGAGATACGAGACCCTGAAACAAGTTCAGGGTGACAATTTATGGTTTGGGCAAAACAGCCAGTTAATTATTGACATCTTACATATTAAAGAGTATAAATAAATTAAGAACGGATAAAGGGGGTCAGATCATGGCTTATTATGTAATATTAAGTAAATTAACCGACGAGGGCAGAAAGACCATCAGAGAAAAACCCGAGAGGATACTTGAGGTCAACAGGGAACTGGAATCGATGGGCGTAAAGGTAAAGGAACAGTTTGCAGTACTTGGTGAATATGATTTTGTCAATATTGTTGAAGCCCCCGACAACGAAACAGTCATGAAGATGTCCGCGGAACTCGGTTCCAGGGGCTCTGTACAGCTTCTGACAATGCCGGCTGTAACTACTGAAGAGTTCGTAAAAAAAATAAAATAATACTATGGAGATCAACCCCGACCTTGTCGGGACAGGTGTAAGTACCCCGATATGGGCGACATCCCGACTGACTGCATTCATTCAGAACAAAGTCGGGGCCAGTCGGGATAAATTTAAGACTGATTATGAAGAAACTGCTTCTCATAATACTGATTAGTATAACGCTTATTTCATGTGTTCCGGTAATAAGAAAAGAACTGCTGAACTCTGCCAGCAGAGAAATACCCTTCTCCGGGCTAAGGATCAATCCGGATCTTTACGCTGGAAAGTTATTTGTTCTTGGCGGAATTGTCGTTAAGACAAAAGTTACAGCCGATGGTTCAAGGATAGAAGCCATTTATGTGCCGGTCGATAGTAATGGATATCTGCAGGATATCGAGCTTCCAGGCAACCGGTTTATGGCCATATATCCCAAACAGCAGGGCCTCCTCGATCCGCTTATTTATCGCAAGGGACGCAAAATCACCATTGCAGGAGAATTCACCGGTACGCAGACAGGTAAAATAGGTGAAATGGAATACAAATTCCCGGTTTTCGAAATAAAGGATATCTACCTGTGGAAAGAAAAACAGTATTATTATATAGCTCCTCCCTATCCTGTATTGTATCCGGCCTATCCTTATTGGTGGGATGATCCCTGGTGGTACAGACATTACTATCAGCCTCGTTATTACTGGTATGGGCCTCCCCGAAGAAGATAGTCTCTGATTATTTCACCATTCCCGGTGAATCAGGCAATTTTCCGTGCATGAAAATATCCGCTTTCTCTTCCATTTTCATGAAGGGGTACTCACTTCCATCCTTTTTTCTGAACAACTCTACCAGTTCATTGAGTTTCCCTTCCCGATATTGATAATGCTGTGTTATCCTGTATGTATTAAAAGGTGCAAATCTGCTTATACCCTCCGGCCTCAGCTCAACAACCATGTTTCGGAAACCGGGATCAGCTTTTCCGCTGCCCCTCCCCATTGAAGAGACAACACTGAACTTAATTACATCATTTCTTCTACTCATGAATCTCACAACAAAATAATGCGTCTGATCCCTGTCCCCGGCCTTTCCGTCATATTGCGGATGCCTTCTGTGTATCTCCTTGACGGATTCCCACCGGTCTCCATATCTCCTCTGAACTACTGTAAATTCATAATTATAAGAAGGCGCCTTAATCCAGGACCCGTCCGAGAACCGAAATGCCTCGCCTGTACCGACAAGCACGATAGTTTTATCCGGTTTGGGAGGAAACGACTCCGTGACAGGCAGGTTTGACATTGACGCGCAACCGGCAAACAAAACGGTTATAATCAGCACAACCACTATTCTCCAAAAAACCTTTCCGGACAACATAACAATCCCTTCTCTCCGGCTAATGTTCAAACCATGGTCCTGCCAATGGAGCCCCACGGGCAAAAAAGTCCATGGTACCAATCCCGATAAGGTCGGGGCATATCGCGATAAAGTAATTATATCATGTATTATATATTATCCATGAAGGCACTGATTCAGAGAGTTTCGGGTGCAGAAGTATCAGTCGGCGGTGAAATTGTCGGAAAAACAGGCAAAGGCCTCCTCGTATTCTTTTGCGTTGTTAAGGGTGATACCGGCAGGGACCTTGATTACCTCGTCCGAAGGGATTAATTCACTTTTTACCAAGCAGTTTCTTCAGTGTCAGGGCGTTTTTCGGGGCATATCCCCTATAGTCATTATTAAAAAAAATATAAACGTCTTTAACGCCTTTCATGTTTAAAGACTGTATCAGCTTTTTGTCTTTTTTCAACTCTTCATCCGAATAATTCGTATCATAGCTCCCGCCATGTCCGTGTCTCCGAATATAGGCGTACGTCGTCGTCAAAGTTACCTCTTTTAAAAATTCCGGCCAGTCGGCCATGCAGTAGCAATATTTGTACTTTTTCAATAATCCATCGGTTTCTTTGCTCAGCCACGATTCATGCCTGAACTCAAAGGCATTTCTCACTCTGTATGGTTCCAGGATATCAAGAAACCGCCCAAGCCGTTCAATATCCTTTCCGAATTGCGGCGGGAACTGCCACAGAACAACTTTCAATTTTTTTCCAAGTTCCAATGCGCCTTCGAAGAATCTTTCCGCCGATTCTGAAACGTCCGAAAGGCGCTTTATGTGACTGATATATCTGCTCCCCTTCAGGGCAAAAGCAAAATCCTCCGGTGTCGATTCCTTCCATTTCCTGAATGTTCCAGTTTTCGGCAGCCTGTAAAACGTTACATTCAGCTCTACGGCATCAAACTGCCCGGAATAGTACTCGAACCACCTGTTCTTTGCAATCCCTTCAGTGTAAAAGTTCCCCCTCCAGTGGTCGTACATGAACCCGCTGCACCCAATATATTCCATAACTTTATTATACTCCCCTATTTATCGCCGGATAAGCTCAAATCTACAGGGATACGAAAATGCGGTGAGTGGTCCTGTCTACCTTACAAGCTTGAGGCTCAGATCAGCTGCCTGTGCGGAATGGGTGAGGGCCCCAATTGATATCATGTCGACACCCGTGGCGGCTATGTCACGTATGTTTCCGGCTGTCACATTGCCGGATGCCTCTATGATAATATCACGGTTATTCTTCCTTATCAGATCGACCGCTTTTTTCATATTCGCGGCCGTCATGTTATCAAGCATGATTACATCCACTCCTGAATCCAGCGCTTCTTTAACTTCCTCAAGATTTCTTACCTCCACCTCAACTCTCAGCAGCAGATGATGCCCCCTTATCCTGTCAACGGCTTTCCCGATACCGCCGGCAGCCTTTATATGGTTATCCTTTATTAGAATGCCGTCATATAATCCAAAGCGGTGATTGTATCCGCCGCCCATCCTGACGGCATATTTTTCCATATACCTCATGCATGGCGTGGTCTTCCTCGTATCCGCTATCTTCACATCAAAACCCATGCTTGATTCCACCAGTAGGGATGTAAAGGTAGCTATCCCTGATAACCTCTGCAATATGTTTAATGCAACCCTTTCCGCATTAAGTATGGCACAGGCGGGGCCGGCAATTTCGCAAACCGTACCACCTCTTTTTATCTTCTCGGAATCCCTGACCTTGCTTCTTATCTTAATCGAAGTATTCACCTGGTAAAAAACTTCCCTGAAGAAATCCAGGCCGGCGATTACTGCATCCTCTTTTGCGACAACTATGGCCCCGGCTTTTGCCGAGGGGGCTATAATGCTATCTGTAGTAACATCACCATGCCCTATATCTTCCGACAGGGCACTTACTATGAAGTCTTTTACGTGAGAAGGGATATTCACCGGAACCCTTTTATTCGTTATCTCTGTAAAGCATTCTCAAACGATTGATGTTCTCTTCAATACCCACCTTCTTATCTATGCTTTCAGAATATCGCTTCTTTTCTTTTACAACAATGCCGGAAGGCGCATTGTTAAGGAAATCCTCATTCAGCAGTTTCCTGTCAAGAAAGGATATTGTTTCTTCAACCTTCTTAAGCTCCCTGTCCAGCCTTTCTATTTCTGCATTGATATCAAGTGCTCCCTTTATTGGAATGAACACTTCCATATTCTGCGTTATGGACGATGCAGCGCCTTTAGGCTTCCGTACGTCTCTGCCCATAACAAGCGACTTCAGACCGGCAAGTTTCTTAATGATGGTTTCGTTTTCAATCAGTATATCGGCTACAACATTATTCTTTACCCTGATGAAGGCCTCAAGTCCATGCGAAGGTGCTATATTCAGTTCGCCCCTTATACTCCTGGCACTTGACACAGCCTCCATCACATACCCCATAAGCGCTTCGGCATCATCATCATGCAGAAGATCCGCCGGATATTTCTTAAGCATGATGCTTTCACCCTCATGAGGAAGATTCTGCCATATTTCCTCGGTTATAAAAGGCATGAAGGGATGTAACAGCCTCAGACTTTTTTCAAGCACATAATAAATACATTTGATGTTATTATCCCTTTTCCTGCCTTTATCACCATACAGGACAGGCTTGGAAAGCTCAATATACCAGTCACATAACTCATGCCATATGAACTGGTAAATTGCATTTGCCGCATCATTAAACCTGAATTCTCCGAGCGCCTGATTTATATCGTCGGCAGCGACGGCAAGCCTTGACAAAATCCACCTTTCAGGCAGGGTCATTTCCATAATAGCGGGCATATCAGAAACAAGCTCACCCTCAATATTCATCATGATGAAACGTGAGGCATTCCATAACTTGTTGACAAAATGCCGGTATCCTTCAACCCTGTCCTCGGAAAATTTTATATCTCTTCCCTGGGCAGCAAAGGCTGTAAGTGTAAACCTGAAAGAATCAGTGCCGTATTTTTCTATTATAATAACCGGGTCAATAACATTTCCTTTGGACTTGCTCATCTTTTTACCCTCTGAATCCCTGACAAGCGCATGGATGTAAACATCCCTGAACGGCACATCTTTCATAAATTTAAGCCCCATCATTATCATCCTGGCAACCCAGAAAAAAAGTATATCAAAACCGGTTACCAATACATCCGTAGGATAGTACTTCTGAAGATCCTCCGTTTTTTCAGGCCAGCCGAGGGTCGAAAAAGGCCACAAAGCGGATGAAAACCAGGTATCAAGAACATCCGGATCCCTTATAATATTACTATTTCCACATTCAGGGCACTCATCAATGTCCTGTCTCGAGCATAACGGCATGACCGCAGCATCCATCCTTATTAGCTTCGAGTTCCTGATTATCTCTTCATGAGAGAATCCCATTAATTTAAGTTCGGCATATGTGCCTCCATTAACCCTGTCCCCATCTACGCTTACAGGACTGAAAAAAACATGTTGAATAAGTTCTCCCTGAAGAATTCCCTCATCCGTCCTGCAGTAGGGGCAGTACCAGACAGGTATACGGTGTCCCCACCATATCTGTCTTGAAATACACCAGTCATTGATATTCTCCATCCATGAAAAATAACTGTTCTTCCATCCTGAAGGACTTATCCCGACCTTACCACTCCTGACAACATCCATTGCCTCTTCGGCCATCTCCTGTACATTTACATACCACTGAATGGTAGATAACGGTTCTATGACTGTTTTACATCTGTAACACTGGCCTATTGAGTGCCTGTATTTTTCCACCTTGCTGATAAGTCCAAGGGATTTAAGATCATCTGTAACTGCCTTTCTGCATTTGTATCTGTCCATCCCTGCATATTTTTCTCCGGCAGCCCCGGTCATTCGGCCGTCTTCACCTATAACTTTTATAAAAGGCAGGACAGGATTCTGCCTTTTTGCTATAGATTCATCATTAAAATCATGGGCAGGGGTTACCTTGACCGCACCTGTACCGAATTCAATATCAACAGCATTGTCTGCTATGACGGGTATCTTCCTGCCGGTGAGAGGGAGTTTTAAGTATTTGCCTATAAGAGTCCTGTACCTGTCATCATCCGGATTAACTGCAACAGCAGAATCACCCAGCATTGTCTCCGGCCTTGTTGTGGCGACAATAAGATTTTGATCGGAATCTTCCAGGTGGTACTTGATATATGTCAGATTACCCTCAACCGTTTCATGCTCCACCTCGAGGTCTGAAAGCGCAGTGTGACACCGCGGGCACCAGTTGATCAATCTTGTATCCCTGTAAATAAGGTCTTCTTCAAAGAGTTTGACAAAAACCTCTCTGACAGCCGCCGACAAACCTGCATCGAGGGTAAATCTCTGACGGCTCCAGTCGCAGGATGCTCCCAGCTTTTTCAGCTGGGTTATAATAGTATCACCATATTGTTTCTTCCATTTCCATACCCTTTCAATGAATTTATCTCTTCCAATTTCATGACGTGTAAACCCCTCTTTCGCCAACTCTTTTTCAACAACATTCTGGGTAGCTATACCTGCATGGTCAGTCCCCGGTATCCACAAAACACTATAACCAAGCATCCTTTTCCACCTGACCAGTATATCCTGCAATGTCGCATTCAGTGCATGTCCCATATGAAGAGATCCTGTAACATTCGGCGGCGGCATAACAATGCTGAAGGGATTACCATTGTCTCCGGGAGAAAAGAAACCGTGTTCATTCCAGTAGGTATACCATTTACTCTCAATTTTTTTGGGCGTGAAGTGCTTTTCCATATTCCTTTTCATCTTATCTGCCATAACAGTTTCTGACACCATACAACACAAAGCAAGCCTCGAAAGGCTTGCCCGATAGTATAAGATATTTGTATTATGGATTAAATTTCAGATTTTATTTTTTCTATTTCTTTTCTGATCAAATTCTCCGCCAGGTCGGGTACGGTTTCCCATATGATTTTCTCAATCCGGCTATTTATCGAAGAAAGTGAATCCTGCATTATGCTATCAAGACTTTTCTGCAAAAGCCCCGGTACCTGCTCATTTATCATCTTTTCGAGGGAATCCCCGAGAACAGGTGATAATGTCCCGGACAATATGTTTTCAATGTTAATTTTCTCAACAGCAAGACCAATCCTGTTGTCCACGGACTCTCTGATCATATTGCTTATTTCCTCTTTCGACGGAGCCTTAATCTCCGGCATGCTTACAGCCAAAGGCTCTTCAACCGGCACAGACGCAACTTCCCCGGGTGCTTCAGGAGTTTCCCGAACTTCTTTTGCTTCAAAAGGCTTTTCAGGTAAAGGTTCTTCGGCACCGGGAATTTCATAAGTCGATTCTCCAGTCGGGATTTCAGGAGAAACAGCACTTTCAGCCTCAACAACGGACTCTTCAGCCGTCTTCAATTCGTCAGCGCCTGAAGCAATGGCGGTTTCTTCATCCAGTTTCCAGATGTCGGATTCATCACCACCCGGCCCGGTATCATCCATCACCCAAAGATCCTCATCAACAGCCTCTGATGCTGCAAGCGCCTCCACCGGTTCCGCCTCTTCCGGCACTTCTTCGGAAACCACTGAGGCTTCACCCTGAATGTCCGAATCTTCATCACCGACTCCCACCTCAACAGCCTCCTCCTCAATTCCCGCAGAAGTCATAATGGCATTTATCTTGCTTATCAACTCCTGTGATTCAAAAGGCTTGATTATAAAGTCGTCAGCGCCTACACTCTTTGCAAGTTCCTCATCAAGGGGCTCAAAGGCACCTGCAAGCAACATTACAGGAATATGAGCGGTAGCGCTGTTTTTCTTTATCTGTTCACACAGCTGATATCCATTCAACTCGGGCATTTCGATATCTGCAAGGACAATATCGGGCTTGAATATTTCCATCTGATCCTTAGCATCCATTCCGTTACCAACAGTCTTTATCTGAAAATCCTCATCTGAAAGAACAAGCTCTACTACCTTCTGAATTGTTATGCTGTCATCCGCTAAAAGGAGTTTCTTAGCCATATATCACCTCTAAAGTTATTTAGCAAAATTTTATTACTAACAGGTGAAAAAGTCAAGGTTTTTTATTAAAACAAAAAAACCGACACAATAAATTATGCTGGGTTATAAATGAAATTAGACATTAAGCCCACGGCCTAACAGGAAGAAACACCTCAGGTACCACCACTGAAACTCGATCCGGTTGACGAATCCTGTGACATAGCCGAGCAGCATGAGAATGCAGAAATGACCTTCTGCACTTTATCCGAGCCGCATTCCGAACATCTTGTATCTTTTTCCGTACTCCCTACGGATTGCAATATTGAAAACTGTCTACCGCATTTGTTGCATATATATTCATATATAGGCATTTGCTAACCTCCGGCATTATATATATATATTATCAGTTATTTTAACTTTTAATATTCTGACCAATTAAATGCGCTTTTGTCAATCAGTTAAAAGATCCCAAATCTGCCGATAGAGTTAACCGGTCTTCGTCTTAAGGCACGGAAAAGCGCTTTTTAAAGATTGCGCCGTTTTAAAAAGTGCATTCAGGTCTCATCGTTCAACGGAATACCCGGCAGAATGCCTCTTCCGCCTTCAAAAGACCCTCATCAGGACGCACCGCAACCTTCTAAGATGCAACCAAAATCAAAAAAGTTAAAACCCGCAGATGCAATCACATAAAAGCCATGCACCTTCTTCGCATCGCTTCATAAATTCAGGAGGAGGCAACCAGAAGGGGCGAATGTTGAATTCAATGTATCGCCGGGATTGTTCATTTAAACAGACCCTGTGCCTTTCTTCGAAGCGCCGAGCAACTCTACTATTTATATGATGTGGGACGCTTATTCCGGGACAATTTTTTGAGAGAATTGAACATGTCTTCCAGGTGCCCTGTAATAGAGTCGAGGTCGAATTTGTGCCAATCCAGCTTTGCAGAGTATAGAGATGACCGGGCATTTTGCATATGAAATGCTTTCATGGAACCTTTAGCAGGACGATAAAGCTTCCTGTCCGCATCAAACAGGGCCTTGCTCTCCCTCAGTAAAAGCAATACCGCTTTTGCCTTTTGCGGTACGTACGGGAACAAACCTATTCTTTTATTGTGGCATCTCCCGCATACGTTTGCAATATCATTAGGGGTTAAGATATTTGTAACCATTGAGCCATGACATGTTACGCAATCAGGGCCCCTGCCCGTTGCCTCAAGTTTTTTGAAATGGTAGCTCTGAGTAAACTTATAATACTCGGCACCATGACACTTACCGCATGTTGACGGTATATTTTTATAGTAAACCCTGCTTTGCCGATTGCTCGAGCCCAAAACACCTTTATGTGCCTTTTTCTTGTTTGCGACAGCAGGATTACCGCCATGACATTTATCACATGTTACACCATGTTTCTGGTGCACCGACCCTTTCCAGTCATGTGATTTTACCCCTACAAAACTTTTGCCCGTGAGCTTTGAATGGCAGGTAACACAGGAATTCTCCATCTTTTTATCCTTGTCTGCATGCGTCAATGCAGGGAAAAGGAATATACAGCTTAATATAAATAAAACCATGATACGATCAATTTTTGACATTCCTACCTCCCTTTCTTTTCCTGTTGTAACTGCGTAACAGCACATACGGAATACCCCACGCCGCCAGGCTTGCAATGACTGTATAGGCTGTCATTTCATTTGGTGTAATATGAAGTACATCTATATAGCCGGCAACCACAAGCATACAGAGAAAAACACCGCCTCCAAGACCGAATGATGTCATGAAGGGCCTGTTAAGCGGACTTTCAATATAGTTGTGAGGTTCTTTCGCCCTGTCAAGAAAAGGTATCAATGCGAAGACAAGGATCGAAAATGTCGGGAAGATAACGCCGCCAATGGTTTCGGGCGTAATCTTCGCCCCCAGAATAGAAAATGACAGATCACCCGGCACTAATTTCAAAAACCCGTACACAATAAGAAAATACCAGTCAGGCCGCATAACGGGTGTTCCCGGAGAAGGCGGGCCATAGTTCTCTATAGGGTTCAGCGGTATATAAGTTGCGACCAGAACAACTATAAATAACAGAAAAAAATAAAACGATATGCTGATGATACTTTGTTCAGGCCAGATAGGGATACCAATAAGCCTCTTACCTCCCTGTGCTTCTTTTTTATCTCTATTGGAGCCGGGTTCCGTGTGCTTCTGCTTTATCAGTATTACCATATGAAGGCTGATGAGGCTTATAAGCACTATCGGGATTAACATGACATGCATAAAGAAGAAGCGGGGAACAGTCGCACTCGAAGGAAAATCTCCTGCAAATAACAGTCTTGAAACCCAGTCTCCAATCCACGGTACCGACTTCGCCATATAATATGCAATTGATGTAGCCGTCACTGAGAATTGACTGTAGGGCAGTAAATAACCTGTAAATGCCGCACCCATTGCGATACTCCATAGGCTGAGTCCTACAAGCCAGTTGATCTCCCTCGGCTTCCTGTATGATGATGTAAAATAAACCCTCATCAGATGGACAAGAATGGCGGCTATCATTATCATAGCCGACCAGTGATGTATGCGTCTTATGATCATGCCCATCGGGAGCAGGTCTATCCTTACCACGCTCGCGTAGGCTGACGGGACCATTGCACCGAATAAAGAAACCATTTTAGTTGAAGGCTCGTAAAGAAATCCGAGAAAGATACCCGTTACAACAAGCGTGATAAAGGAAAACAGTGCTATCTCTCCAAGTAAAAACGTCGGATGCGTCGGAAAAGTCTTGGACAGGAATTTATCCTTGAATTTTTTAAGCTCCAGCCTTTCATCAAACCATTTATAGATCATTCTATTATCCTCGCCTATCCTCGCCTATCCTCGCCGCATTATACTTGCGGTCCTATGGGACCCTGAAAATCGCTTGTAAAAACAACTGTCCCGTCATTTTTTACTTTGACGCCTATCTGTGAAAGAGGAATTGGCGCCGGGCCGCCCATGACCTTTGCTCCTCGTGCCGGATCAAATATGCTGTTATGACAGAAACACTCTGTGTAAGATACATCGGGCGATTTCTTATTTTTAACCCAGGAAACAGTACATCCAAGATGCGTACATATTGCGCTATAGGCTACAAAGCCCTTATCCGTAAGATCAATGTCGGTGGGAGGCTTAAAGTCCGTTTCTTTCAATTTAATTAACTGGACAAGGTTTGCGGGATTCGATGATTTACCCTCAGGATAAGCAAGTACTGCATCACCGACATTTAAAGATGACACCATTATATTAGCTCCCACTTTACCGCCTTTTGCAAAAACAAGCCTGTCCCCGGGCTTAATGGTTGTTATATACCCCCCACCTTCCTTTGCGGGGGACAAAACCTTAAGGAGCGAAAAGAGAGATCCGAACGCACCCACAATAGACGCGATGACTATGCCGAGAGTGAACCGCCTTCGTGTTATACCTGTTTTATCTCCCTTATTACCGGGGGCTCCTTTTACCATAATAACTCCTCCTCACGGTCCTCGGATACTTCTCGAAATGCAACAAAGTACCTTGCATAGAGAACTACCTCGATGCCTGCAATAAGAAACACAAAAGCCAGCAGCGTGCCCATTATGTAATCATTGCCTTTACCTGATATAAGGAGATAGGCAAAGGCAATTCCTATACCGAGGAGTATAGCGGCGAGAAAAACAATTACGATCATGGCAGATATTGAATATGAGGGTTTCTTCTCCTGTAAAACATCAAAGCTCATATTACCTCCTTTTTTCCAATATCATATAAATAATATAACCGATGATGAATAAAACAATAACGGCGCCGAACGCTACAAACCCAATTTGAAATGAGCCAAGTTCTTCAGGAAATTCAGGGAGAAACGACGGTTCACTACCTTTTGCCTTCCTCTCGGCGAGTTTTATCCTTATCCCTGAAAGCTCGTTGATAGTTGTTTCGTTCACATCCATGGGGTCTATCCGGTCAAAGCCGGTTGTATCCTTATGACATCTCTCACATACCTTTGTGACATCCGGCATAGTATTATTATGGGCATTATGGCAAACAACACACGAGGGCCCGCCCTTGTTGCCAAGATACGCCTTTCCCATAATACTGTTTTCATATCTTTCAACAGATGCGCTGTGACACTGCCTGCACATATCAAACATGGCCTTCCCGACAGGCTTGCCGATAAAGCCGTGAGATTTTGACATTGCGAGAGCCTGCTTGGCGGCAAACTGTTCCTGAGAGAGTTCTTTTATATTCCCGAGGTTAACACTTGTGTCTCCACCATGGCAATAATCACATGTAATTCCATTCTGTTGATGTACCGAACCTTTCCACGATGAAACAGGTTTTGCAAGCTCACCTCCCAGTGATTCGTGGCAGACTATACAGGCAATGGAGGTTTTATCTGCATGTGCATTGACTGGATAAACAATGAACAGAATTGCCGCAAATACAAGAAGTATATATTCTTTCCTGTTTATAATCGCTTCTTCATTTATCAATGATATCTTTTGAATGTTCATAATCAAAGCACGTGCAAAACCATGAATTTTATATATCATTTCAAACCGTCCAATCAAAAATCCGATAATATAGATCCACACCTTATATATTTTTTTACGGCGAACCACTGCCGGAAAATATAAAGAATAGCAGATATGCAACGTACTATACTATATGATGTCATGCTTCTAAATCAAGATAAAGAATTCAGAAATTCAGGAGTTCCCCAAAAAATCAGTAGTCAAAGCACATAACTCTTTAATGAAAAAGAAAAAACTGTTTTTAACGGGCTGTTGCCAAAACCATAAATTGTCCACCCCTGAACTTGTTTATTGTCACCCTGAACTTGTTTATTGTCACCCTGAACTTGTTTATTGTCACCCTGAACTTGTTTCAGGGTCTCGTCTCGTACCTCATTATTTTTTATTAGATTCTGAATCAAGTTCAGAATGACAGTAAGGACTTTTTTCTGTTTGGGCAACAGACTATTTAGAGTCTGTCCATAAAGACAGTCCCTCTATCCGTCATTTCCCGACGTAGTCGGGGAATCTATTCTTTTCAACAAGTTCCGGCTGTCATTCCGGCAGTCCTTAAAGCCGGAATCTATTCTTTTCAACAAGTTCCGGCTGTCATTCCGGCAGTCCTTAAGCCGGAATCTATTCTTTTCAACAAGTTCCGGCTGTCATTCCGGCAGTCCTTAAAGCCGGAATCTATTCTTTTCAACAAGTTCCGGCTGCCGGATTACAGATTTCGAGCAGACAAAAATAAAAAATGGTAATTTATACACAGACTCTATTTAATTAAAATTATTTCTGCGGGAGCAGGTTTGCAACCGGCTCCTGATATTTCTCTTCCGGCCCGGCTGAATAAATAAAGGACGGGTTCAATAGAAAAAAATGAGGTTCAAGTTACAAACTTGAACCCGCGCAAAATGGATTTATCAAATCCCGCCCGGGAATCCGGACCAGGGTCGGCTATTCCTGCAAGGTCACTGAGGGCTGAAAAAATCGGGGAAACTACTTGTGTATAATAATATTACATTACAGAACCTTTCATTTTGGAGAGATAACCGGCAAATTAAACATTTACCATGCCTTGCGTTATACGTATTCCAATATGTTAGAATTTCCAAAATTACTATCATCAATAAATTTTATTTAATTAGTAAAAAATGTCAATACAATGAAAAAACCATGGGCAGGAAGATTCAGGGAAGCAACTGCCATGAGCGTTGAGAGATTCACGGAATCCATCTCTTTCGACTGGAGACTCTGGAAATATGACATCATGGGAAGCATCGCTCATGCAAAAATGCTTGCTCGCCGGAAAATTATCAGCAGTAAAGAAGCCGCCGATATTATAAGGGGACTTGAAGAGATTCACTCCGAAATAATTGAAGACAGATTCAGATTTGACCCCGCCCTCGAAGACATTCACATGAACATAGAAAATGCGCTAATCAAAAAGACAGGTAATGCCGGCGGGAAACTTCACACGGCAAGATCAAGAAACGACCAGGTAGCGCTTGACCTCAGGCTCTTTATAAGAGACGAAACCAAGGGGATCACCGGTCTCGTAAAAAAACTCCAGAGAATACTGCTGAATACCGCAAGAAAACATACAAAAACAGTTATGCCCGGATATACTCACCTCCAGAGGGCTCAGCCTGTAGTGCTGGGACATCATATCCTGGCCTATGTTGAAATGCTCCAGCGCGACAGGGAGCGATTTGATGATTCATTAAAGAGAATTGACGTGCTCCCCCTGGGAGCCTGTGCGCTGGCAGGAACTACCCTCCCGATCGACAGGAAATTTCTGGCAAAGCAGCTCGGTTTCAGAAAGATATCGGAAAACAGCATGGATGCCGTCTCGGACAGGGATTTTGCAATTGAATTTCTTGCCGTGTCCGCAATTATAATGATGCATCTCAGCCGTATGGCTGAGGAGCTTGTATTATGGTCATCGGAGGAATTTTCCTTTATTGAGATATCCGATTCCTTCACCACCGGTTCCAGCATTATGCCCCAGAAAAAAAATCCGGACGTCGCAGAACTATTACGCGGCAAGACAGGAAGGACCTATGGCAATCTTGTAGCCCTGCTGACTGTGATGAAGGGTCTCCCGCTCACGTATAACCGCGATATGCAGGAAGACAAAATACCGATATTCGATACAGCCGACACCCTTAAAGTATCACTTGAAGTTTTGATAGATATGTACCCAAACATAAATATTAATAAACAACGCATGAAGATGACCTCAGCTGATGGATATTCCACAGCTACGGAAATAGCCGATTACCTGGTCTTGAAAGGTTTGCCATTTAGGGAGGCGCATGAAGTCGTGGGAAAAATTGTCGGCTACTGTATAGACAACGGTATTAAATTGGAGGAACTGCCCACTGAAAAGTTCAGAAAATTTTCTCCTCTTTTCGGTAACGATGTGTCATCGGTTACTTCCATTGAATCGTCCATAAGCAGAAAAAAATCACTGGGCGGTACAGCTCCCGACGAAGTAGCAAGGCAGATACAGCGACTTCGCAAAGTAATAAGATGAAGAAATTGATCTTATCGATATTGCTGTTTTTTATGCTGTCCGTGCCGATATCTTGTGGAAAGAAAGGCCCCCCGGTACTCAAAAACTATGAACAGGGACACAATGCCTCACAGAATATAGAAAGATGAATATGAAAAAGACCATTCAGAAAGCTGTAAATCAGAGTATAGAGGTCAAGAGCCGGTTTTTTGATGAATACATGGATGGAATCATCGAATTAGCCCAAAGCATTGCGGATGCATTCAATAATGGAAAAAAAATATTGATCTTCGGTAATGGGGGAAGCAGTACCGATGCCTCTCATATAGCCGCCGAGTTCATAAACAGGTTCAGAAAGGACAGGCCTCCCCTGCCGGCTATAGCGCTCAATACGGATATGGCCGTAATAACATCAATTGCAAACGACTATGATTTCTCGGATGTCTTTGCGAAACAGCTAAAGAGCCTCGGGGAAGAAGGTGACATAGTCATAGGTATCAGCACCAGCGGAGGTTCGAAAAACATACTCAAGGCCATGGATATTGCAAAAAAGAAAAAAATGGTTACTGTTGCATTGACCGGTTCAAAAGGCAGGAAATTCGCTGCAAAGGCGGTTCATGCCTTTATCGTACCTTCCGACAACACCCCGAGAATTCAGGAAACGCATATCACACTCGGACATATTATTTGTGAAATGGTAGAGGAAATCCTCTTTGAAGCGCCACGGAAAAAATAAGAGGGTCATGGGAATCGATCCGGGCAGCATCTTCTGTGGATACGGCATCATAGAAAGAAGCGGAAAGGATGGGACTGAATATATCGTTTCAGGGAGAATAGCGTTAAACAGGGGAGACCCGCTGAATAAAAGACTGGCTGAACTGTTTACGAATCTCAGCGAGATAATAATTGAATATCAACCGGAGGAGGCTGCAATCGAAAAGATCTTTTTCGCCAAGGGAATTAAGGCGGCATTGAATCTCGGCCACGCCCGCGGGATAGCCCTGGTGGCTGCAACTATCGAAAATCTTGCGGTTTTCGAATATAGTGCGCTGGAGGTTAAAAAATCCGTCGTAGGGTATGGCAGGGCCGATAAAAGACAGGTCATGGAAATGGTTTCCGGTATCCTCGATATAAGGCAGATTCTCTCGGAAGACAGTGCAGATGCGCTTGCATTGGCCTTATGCCATCTGAATACTCTCGATTTGGCCACCCTCGCACGAAAGGCCTGATGAAATGATAGGATCTTTAAGAGGCAAACTTATCAGCAAAAAACATGGCAATGTTCTGCTGGAAGTAAACGGGGTTGGTTATAATGTTCATCTTTCTGTCCATAATCTTTCCATTCTGCCCGGGGAAGGCAGTGATTTATTCCTGTATATTTATACCCATGTAAGGGAAGACACCATTGGGTTGTATGGTTTTCCCGATGAAGAAGAGAGAAATATATTCACTACCCTTATCGGTATCAGTGGCATAGGTCCGAAACTGGCATTGAACATTCTTTCGGGCATACCGGCGGAAAAGTTTATTGAGGCGGTGGAATCCGAAGATACGGCATTACTGAGCAGGATACCGGGGGTAGGCAAAAAAACCGCCAACAGACTAATTCTTGAACTCAGAGAGAAACTTCCCGCTGCAACCTTCAAAAAAGACATGATATATGATGATGTCCTTTCAGCGCTTTTAAATCTCGGCTATAAAAAGAGCGCAGCAACAGAAGCTCTCGACAGGGTATACAACGGAAATGAATCGAACATTGAAACCCTGATCAGAGAAACGTTAAAATACCTTACAAATGAGTAGAACCGATGACAGCAATGTCTCTCCTGAAGTCCCGGCTCAGGGTCGGGAGGAGGAAATCAGCGATGAGGTCAATCTGCGTCCAACGTCATTTCAGGACTTTGTGGGCCAGTGCAGGATAAAAGAGAATCTGTCCATATTTATTGAAGCCGCAAGGAACAGAAATGAATCGCTTGACCATGTGCTCTTCTGCGGCCCCCCGGGTCTCGGGAAGACGACACTCGCTCATATCATATCGCATGAACTCGGAGTGAATATACGTTCCACAGCCGGGCCGGTGCTGGAAAGGCCGGGTGACCTCGCAGCAATTCTTACCAGCCTGTCGGAACATGACATATTGTTTATAGATGAAATACACAGGCTTCCCAGAATTGTTGAAGAGGTACTGTATCCGGCAATGGAAGATTACCAGCTTGATATCATCATAGGTCAGGGCCCGAATGCGAGAACATTAAAACTGAACCTGCCGAAATTTACACTGATTGGAGCCACAACGCGAACCGGTCTTCTCACATCTCCATTAAGGGACAGGTTTGGGATCATAAACAGGCTCGGATATTACAACACATCCGAACTCAAGCACATACTGTTAAGGTCGAGCATTATTATCAGGGTTGAGATAGACGATGACGCCGCCGGAGAAATAGCCGGACGTTCGAGGGGAACACCGAGGATAGCCAACAGGCTCCTGAGAAGAATAAGGGACTTTGCGCAGATAAAAGGCAATGGGGATATCGATCTGGGCATTGCACGGAATTCTCTTGTTTCCCTCGATGTAGATGAAAAAGGCCTGGATGAAATGGACAGGAAGCTGCTTGAAACGATCATAGATAAATTCGGCGGTGGACCTGTCGGCGTAGAAACTCTGGCTGCGTCGATCAGGGAAGATAAGGACACAATCGAAGATGTATATGAACCCTTCCTGCTGCAGGAAGGTATGATAGACAGAACTCCACGCGGTCGCCTCGCCACCAGAACAGCTTATGAGCATATGGGGAAAAAGGTGCCCGAGAAGCTGTTCTAACACTATATCCTTTTGTTATAATTAAACATTACGAAGATCATAATTAAATCCGATGAAACTCCTTATGCATATATGTTGTGCCAACTGCTGTCTTTATCCCCTGCAGGCATTGAAGGAAAAAGGGATTTCCACCTCCGGGCTATGGTTCAATCCGAACATACACCCCTATTCTGAGTACAGGGAAAGGCTGAAGGCCTTAAAGTATCTCCAGGAAGAGTGGAGACTGGACATTGATTATTCGGATAATTACGGATTAAGGGAGTTTATAAGGGCGGTTGTAAACAGGGAAGATAATCGCTGTGGATACTGTTATTCGACCAGACTTGAGAAAACTGCAAAAAAAGCAAAAGAATACGGTTTTGATGCATTCACAACATCCCTGCTTGTGAGCCCATACCAAAAAATAGATATTATAAGAAAAACCGGGGAAAGGCTGGCTGAAAAATACAACATGGAATTCTTTTTTGAAGACTTCCGCACCGGGTACAGCAAAGGAGTGGAAATCTCAAAAGCCCTCGGTCTCTACAGGCAGAAATACTGCGGTTGCATTTATTCGGAAGAAGAGCGTTACCTCAACAAAAAGACATGAACATCCGGATTGATAATATTGGCAAACTTGTATTCATTGCCGGTCTTCTAATTGCACTTATAGGGATTGTGTTAATGTTATCAGGCAGGATACCATGGATCGGCAGGCTTCCGGGAGATATTATGATAAAGAAAAAAAACTTCACATTTTATTTCCCGCTTGCAACGAGTATTCTTGTCAGCATAGTATTAAGTTTAATACTGCTTTTTTTCAGTAAAAGGTAGTGCACTTTAATACCGGGAGGACCCATTAATCTCATGAAACACAGCCTGATATCAAAAAGGACAATCCTGACCTTGTTTATCATCCCCATATCTCTTTTATGTTTTGGTACATACTCTTTCGCACTCAGCGTAAGAGTTCTTATTCTTGATAATAAATACAAGTCGATTCCGAAACTTGACGACACAAGAAAAATCGGTAATATTAATGGAAAACTGCTGTTTAAAGGGATCCAGTACAGCGGGAAGATTGAGATTTTCAAAAGTGATCAGGGACTTTTCGTTGTTAACGAACTGCCGCTGGAAGAATACGTCAAAGGTGTAGTAAAGGTCGAGACAGGCAAGAATTGGCCTATTGAAGCACTGAAGGCCCAGGCAGTGGCATCAAGGACATACGCCATATATAACATGCGGCACAGAAACGGCAGTATATACGACCTTGCATCTTCCACATTATCACAAATGTACAGGGGAGTGAAATCCGATCCGGATGTAGATATAGCCGTCAATGCAACGAAAGGTGAGATTCTGACGTATAACGGAGCGCCGATAGATGCATTGTACCATTCAACGTCGGGCGGAGTAACAGAGTTTCCGGAGGAGGTTTTTGGAAAATCATTTCCTTACCTTACATCGGTCAAGACCGACTGCACTGCATCGCCCTATTATATATGGGAAAGGCGAATATCCAGAGATATACTTCAAAATTCGCTGGATATAAAAAATATTAATAATATCGAAGTCATCTCCAGGACCAGGACAGGCCGGGCCAAAGAACTGAGGATTGACACATCCGAAGACAGTGTAGTTATAACTGCAACGAAATTCAGGAAGGCAGTCGGATGGAAAAGGCTGCCGAGTACATGGTTCAGCATCTCGGTCAATGGAAACCTTTTTGCTTTCAGTGGAAGGGGATATGGTCACGGCGTAGGCATGTGCCAGTGGTCAGCCATGGAGATGGCAAAAAAAGGAGTTAATTACAAAAAAATACTCGCCACTTTTTATCCGGGAACAGTAATAGAACTGTATGAAGACAAGTAGTTTCGATTTCGACCTTCCGGAAGAACTCATTGCACAAATCCCTTATGCCGAGAGGGATAAATGCAGGCTGATGGTACTCCATGGCAACGGCGCCATAGAGCATCGGAACTTTCCCGACATAATAAATTATCTCTCAAGAGGCGACCTCCTTATATTAAATGATACCAGGGTGCTTCCGGCCCGGTTAACCGGTTACAAACATTCCGGCTACATTCTTGAAATACTGCTCGTCAGGGAAATAGAAACAAATAAATGGGAGATACTGTCAAAGGGAAGCTATACGGGCCGATTAAAAATATCCGGACAAATCAGCGCTTATATTTATAACGGTAAAACTGCGGTGTTCACATGCGATGGCAACATAAAAAACAAGTTGTGGAAGTATGGGGAAATGCCGATACCGCCTTATATAAAGAGAAAGGCAACAGCTTCGGACAGGGACTGGTACCAGACGGTATTTGCAAAAAAGGAAGGCTCGATTGCAGCGCCTACGGCCGGCCTGCACTTTTCCAGGCAGCTGATCAGAGAGATAAACGATATTGGTGTCAAGATAAGGTATATAACCCTTCATATCGGTACCGGGACATTCCTGCCGATTAAAACTGATGAGGTTGAACAACACCGTATGCACAGTGAATATTTTGAAATAAGCAGTTCACTGCTGAACGAAATAGAGGAAAACATTGGATCGGGGAAAAGAGTGCTTGCAGTAGGGACAACTGCAACGCGTGCAATAGAAGGATTTCTGAGCGATAAAGAAAGATATAATAAAGGGAACGGGGGATTTTCCGGATATACAGATGTATTCATATATCCGGGCTATGATTTTAAGGCGGTCAATGCCCTTCTGACAAATTTTCATCTACCGAATTCAACGCCCATACTTCTGAGTTCAGCCATGGCCGGCAGAGAAAATCTCCTGAAGGGATACGAAGAAGCGGTCAGGATGAAATATAGATTTTTCTCATATGGTGATGCTATGCTTATCCTATGAAGCACGGGTCTTATTCGAACATCCCCGAAATCTTTTTCAGAGGCAAGTCAATCCTTATTATTACAGTAGTAGTAATATCTGCATTCAGTTTCATGCTTGGTTACCTGGTGGGCAAAAAAAGTGATAATTTCAACGAAATGAAATTAATCGAGACAAAAAAAGAGGTAGTTGAGCCACCCCCTCCCATAACACCCGATAAATTCGACAGAACACCGGATAATAGTTTAAAACAGAACCTGGATATACCGGAGAGCAGTACCGGGCCATCAAGAACCAGGGATAAAGAATATTCAGCGCCTGCCAAAAGAAACTCTCCTGAAAAAATTACTGTAAAACATGTTTATGCAATCCAGGTAGGCGCTTTCAAGAAGCGTTCGGACGCCGGGAAACTGAGAAAAAGGCTTGCAGATAAAGGTTATAATAGTTATGTAGTTAGTGTCAAACTTAAAAGGGGACATATATACAAGGTAAGGGCAGGAAGGTATTCCGAAATGGCTGAGGCGCGGAAAGATGCTTCGGCCATAAAGAAAATGAAGGGTCTCGACGCCTTTGTATTGGTAGAAAAATAGGGGGAGTTACGGATACGTTACAGTTAGAGCTGGATGAAAACCAGTACAGGATACTGATAAACGGCTTTGAGGACATTTTCAGGGTGATTGAAGAATCTTTCGGGGTCCTGATCAGCAGCCGTGGCAATAAGATAACGATCAAGGGCAATAGTGAGCCCGCACGTACTGCAGAGAAGCTTATCAATGAGATGATGGCCATTTACGGCATGGGATTCACACTCAAACCGGAAGATATCCGTTACGCAGTCAATACCGTCAAGGAAAACAGTGAAACCTCCCTGAAAGATCTATTCATTAATAACATTCCCGTGTCATCAAAAAAGCGATTCATAATACCTAAAAATGTTACCCAGAAAAGATATATTGATGCGATAAAGAGATACGACATAGTTGTAGGAATCGGTCCCGCAGGCACAGGAAAGACATATATTGCAATGGCCATGGCTATAAACGCATTTATGAAAAAACAGATAAGCCGCATAATCCTGGCAAGGCCGGCAGTTGAGGCCGGAGAGAAACTCGGTTTTCTGCCCGGCAATTTATATGAAAAGGTTAACCCGTATCTTCGGCCGCTTTATGATGCGCTTTATGATATGATGGATGCAGAGAAGGCATCCAGGCTCATAGAAAAGGGGGTTATTGAAATCGCCCCCCTGGCATTTATGCGGGGTCGCACACTTAATGATGCCTTCATTGTACTCGATGAAGCACAAAACACCACTACCGAGCAAATGAAGATGTATCTAACGAGATTGGGATTTAACTCCAAGACCGTGATTACGGGAGATGTGACCCAGGTAGACCTCCCCGAAGGAAAAGGTTCAGGGCTGATCGATGCGGAACGTATATTAAAAAATATTGAAGGTATTGAATTTGTCTATTTTTCCAAAAATGATGTTGTCAGGCACAAACTTGTTCAGGAAATTATCAGGGCATATGAACTTAATGGAAAACGGCACACCGAAAAAGTCTAATAAGAAGGCCTCATCCAGAATCATGAGAAGAAATATTTCTTATCTGATAATTTTTTCTCTTATGTCTTCACTTATAATGCTCAGGGAGTTTTCGTTAGAGCGCTTCCTCGGTTTTTTCCTCATATGTGCCCTGCTTTACTCAATATATTATGGTGATATCATAAGGTACAGCCCCAAATACATGCGTGAGCAGAAATTATTGCTGTTACTCGGAATACTCATGGTCGGCACCCTGGCAAGCGGCTGGCTTTTCGACTATCTCACCGCCAGCCTGTCCATAGGCCTCAGTTATCTCCCGGCAGAAACTGCAAAATACATCCTGCCCATACCTGCGGGGGCACTGCTCGTGACATTGCTCTTTGACTTCCATACCGCCCTTCTATTTTCTTTTATTACGGCCCTTCTGACAGGCGTCTGGCTGTCTGATGCTACAATAACGCTCTACTTCTTTATCGGCAGCCTTATAGCCTCATTCAGCGTAATCAGGTGTAAAAAAAGGTCTGATTTGCTCAGGGCAGGCATTTTTGTCAGCGGTATCAATATCTTTTCCGTGCTTATTCTGCTTCTTTTTTCGGGAAACATTCATGCGGACACTGCTGTCTCACCGATTGTAGCGGCTTCATTTAGCGGGCTCGGCGTCGCAGCCATCGTATCCATCACCCTGCCGGTACTCGAATATATTTTCAAAATCACCACAGACATAAGTCTTCTTGAACTCCTTGACCTGAATCAGCCCCTGATGAAAAACCTGATGATAACGGCCCCCGGTACGTATCACCATAGTATAATTGTCGGGAATCTCGTTGAAGCCTCGGCAGAAGCGGTTGGTGTCAACCCCCTGCTTGCCAGAGTAAGCGCATATTACCATGATATAGGTAAGATCAAGATGCCTGAGTATTTTGTTGAAAACCAGGCCGGATCCGTCAGCAAACATGATAAATTAAGTCCTCACATGAGCAGCATGATACTTATTTCACATGTAAAAGAGGGAACCGAACTCGGGAAGCAGTATAACCTCCCACAGATAATAAACGATATTATTGAACAGCACCATGGAACAAACCTGATAACATATTTTTATCAGAAAGCAAAAAACGACATGGGAGAAAACCCCTCTGAAGAGGAATACAGATATCCCGGGCCAAAACCTCAAAGCCGTGTGGCGGCTCTTGTAATGCTCGCCGATGCCGTCGAAGCAGCTTCCAGGGTACTCAAGGATCCCACGCCATCGAGGATTGAAGCCCTTGTTGACAAGATAATAAATCATGTTTTTATAGACGGGCAGCTTGATGACTGCGAACTTACACTGAAAGACCTATCACTTATCAAAAAACATTTCATCTATATTCTTACAGGCATTTTTCACAGAAGAATAGATTATCCCGGGTTTGACTTTAACTCCGATAGTAAACCAAAATTATCTGAAGGTACAGACAATGGCAGTAGAGATAAGAGATCAGCAGAGACTGGTAAAAACAGACATGAAAAGACTCCGGAAAGATACTGAGTATCTCCTGAGACTCCTGGGCATCCATAATACCGAAGTCAGCATCCTGCTTACAAATGATAAAAAAATAAAAGACCTGAACAGGATGTACCGTCACAAAAACACAACGACGGATGTCCTGTCCTTTCCCATGGATAAACCGTCTGATCATACAGAACATGGAGAACAGACTCTGCTTGGAGACATAGTAATAAATGTACACATGGCTAAACGGCTGGGAAGCGAAAGAGGATGGGACGGGCACGCGATTATGAGGCAACTGCTGATACACGGCCTGCTGCATCTGGCCGGTTATGATCACGAAAAAAACTCCTATCAGCGAAGAAAAATGTATGCAAAGGAGAATCAGTTATTAAATGCCCTTTCGCAACTGGATTAACAGTCTTAATAATGCCATAGACGGTATTCTCCATACCGCCAAAACAGAAAGACATCTCAGATACCATCTTTATGCGGCAGCTTCCGTTCTGATCATAAGTTTTATTCTCGGGATAAACCGGTACGAGTTTATATTTATCTCCATTCTCGCATCTATAGTAATTCTTGCTGAGATGATTAACACCGCTATTGAGAACACAGTTGACCTGTTGTCGCCGGAAAAGAGAGAGACGGCCAGGCATGCCAAAGATATTGCCGCAGGGGCTGTTCTTATAACCGCATTTGCTGCTGCCGTAATAGGTTACTTCATACTCGCTCCATATATTGAAAAAGCCTTTGAAAAAGGATTGACAGTTGCAAAGCACACGCCGGAAGACATAACAATAGTTGCCGTCACCATAGTTCTCATAAGTGTACTCCTGATCAAATCATACATAGGCAAAGGGAAACCCCTGAAGGGAGGCTTACCGAGCGGCCATGCCGCACTTGCATTTTCAGTCTGGCTGTCTATCACATATATCACTAAAAACTTCATTGCCTCACTGCTGAGCTTTCTGCTTGCAGTAATTATTGCCCAAAACCGGGTTGCGACAAAGACACACAACGCCCTCGAAGTTACGACAGGAGCAATAATGGGCATAGCAATCACATTTCTACTTTTTTATATCTTCTCATGATTGCCTTACAGTTTGCCGTCTGTTCGCCTGCTTCAAATATCTGCCTGTTTTAATGTAAAATTCTGTATATGAAGCGTACCGGTTTCTTTTATGATGACATCTTCCTGAAACATGAAACACCTCAATGGCACCCCGAGTCAAAAGAAAGATTGAATGCGATCATAGCGAAGGTCAGGGCAACAGGTCTATGGGATGCGGTTGAACACATCGCTTTTCAAAAGGCCGGGCTTTCTGATATCGAAACTGTACATGATCCTGAATATGTCGAAAGGGTAAGCAATTCCCCACCGGGTTATTTAGACCCCGACACCTTCTTTTCCGCCGGCACACTTGACGCATCCCTCTTTGCGGCAGGATCGGTCATGGAGGCCGTCAATCAGTGCCGTGGCGGAAAGATCGACCGTGCCTTCTGCGCCGTAAGGCCTCCGGGGCACCATGCCGGGGCTGGCAGGGCAATGGGATTCTGTATTTTTAACAACATTGCCGTTGGAGCCAGGCATGCACAAAAAAAGGGATACGGCAAGGTCTTCATCGCCGATTTCGACGTACATCACGGCAATGGCACGGAAGACATGTTTTACGAAGATGATACCGTATTTTATTTCAGCACGCATCAATATCCCCATTATCCCGGCACCGGCAGTATCAGTGAAACCGGGAAAGGCAGGGGGAAGGGCTTTACATATAATATCCCCATGCATCATGGGGCCGGAGACAGGGAGTATGAAAAAGCCTATAATGAGACCCTTCACAAAATCGTAAATGACTTCGACCCTGACATAATTCTCGTTTCAGCAGGCTACGACCTGCATAAAAAAGATCCCCTTGCGGGAATTAATGTTTCCAACGAGGGGATAAAGAGTATTGTAAACGGCATATTGACATCAGGGAAAGATGTCCCGGTCATCTTTTCACTCGAAGGCGGGTATGATCTGCAGGCGCTCGGCGACTCGGTAGTTATAACGATCGAGCAGATGATGGAAAACATGTAAACAGCGCCTGAAACAGGAAGACCAATGAATTTCCCGGTAATACAGTATCTTTATCAATTAGGGCTCTTCAGAAAATAGTGTGGAAAAATAAATGCCGGCAAGCTCAATGGCTCAGTGGCAAATTGCAAACAGGTGAGGGGTTAGAGGTCAGGGGTGAGGGGTTGGTAAAAAACCAATCCCCAATCCCTAACACCCAATCCCCCATTTATGGTTTTATTATCCACAGAAATACCGGAAGCACCTCACTTATTAACGGCAAGGATATACACAATAATCAGGAAAATCACGATCAGGATTACGGCGCCCCAGTAATACCTGTTGTTTTTCTTTATATCTCCTGTTGTACCGCACCATTCACACTCCTCACTGCTGCAACTTTCCTCTTTTTTACTTTCATCATTCATCTCTAAAAAATCCTCACTTTCACCATCTCACCACGAGGGATTCCCTGCGCATGCGATGGAATCATGACCATCCCGTCCGCCCTTACCAGTGTACTGATAAGGCCCGACTTGCCGAAAACAGGTTCCGCACATAATTCCCCTCCCTCTTCGTATAAAGAGACCCTTATATAATCTTCACGTCCCGGTGCCGAAGAAATGTTTTTTACAAGCCTTGCGCTTACCGCAGCAGGACGATTTCTTTCAATCTGCAGGTCAACGCCGCCAATCTTCTTAATTACGGGTTCAACAAAGTTATGAAAAGATACGGTAACGGCTGCAGGATGTCCGGGCAGGCCAAATACCGGAACACCCCTTACAAACCCTCCGATAAGAGGCTTGCCGGGTTTTACTGCCACGCCATGGAACAATGTGCCCCCTTTTTGCATTGATTCGATCAATGCAGCGGTCATGTCTCTCGTTCCTACGGAGCTTCCTCCGGATATAAGCACAACATCAGTTGATTCGACAGCCCTGCAGATGGCATCCCTGAGAACATTATATTCATCCGGGAAGATTCCAAACTTTTCCGGTATACCCCCCGTATTCATTACCAGACCGGCAAGATTAAAGGAATTAATATCCCTTACCTGCCCAAAACCGGGATGTGATTGCGGCGGGACAATCTCGTCTCCTGTTGATATTATGGAAACCAGCGGTTTTTTATATATTTTTACACGGGTTATACCCAAACCTGCCAGAGCGGCAATATCCTGCGGCCTGAGAACGATTCCCCGCCTGAGGACATAATCTCTTTCCCTGATGTCTTCACCGGCAGCAATAACATTTTCTCCGGGCGCCACCGGCCGCATAACCTCTATCATGTCATCCCCGGTCTGCTGGACATTTTCGAGCATTACCACTGCATCGGCCCCCTCCGGAAGCATTCCTCCCGTAGGAATCGAGACCGCATCTCCGGGGCCGGCGGTAACATCCGGGGCCTCACCCATCTTTACATAACCGTTAAGCCTGAGATAGGCAGGCACGGATTCCGAACATCCAAAAGTGTCTGACGCCCTGACCGCAAAGCCGTCCATTGCAGAGCGGGAAAACACGGGCATATTCTCCGGAGAGGTTATGTCGCATGACAATACCCTTCCGTATGCTTCTTCAACAGGCACTTCCAAAGAGGGTTTATTATTGAGAGGCAGGTTCAGCAGTATATCGAGCGCCCTGTCGGCGCTGACGGCCTCATTTCTGCCCAGCATATCCTTTACCATCAATATCTGCCGAATGATATTTTATTGAATCTTCGGGGAAGCTTTCTGCAGCGCGGGCTGTCTTTCATTACAGAGGAATTCTTACCGTTATTCAGTACATCAATAATCCTGTCTATGGATATTTCATGAAGAAGTTCTATCTTTTTTCTGTCCGGGACAGACTTGACATAAGCATTATTATCTATAAAATCACTCATCCTCTCATTGTTCAGCAGAGATAACAGGAACATCCCCTTGAAAATCCTCTTGTTTGTCTTGAAAGAGAACAGGAACCTCTCAAGCGATCTTTCCATAAAAATGTCATTTCTCTTCTGTACGACTTTATCTATTGCAACTGCCTGAAACCAGTAACTCTTGTCAACAATACTATCGGCTTTTATCTCGTAAAACGTATGCCCGATATTGCGCTTATGTTCTGTAAGAATTCCGTGAGCAACTGTATCGGCGGCCAGATGACTCAGATAGCCGAGAGAGAAAGCCTTCTGCTGGGAATTGCAGGAACTTTCAATAAGTGACATGCCGACCGCCCAGCTGTGACTGTTCTTTTCCCTTGGCATATACTTCTTGCCGATGATAATGTCGGCCATCAGATTGCCGTAAAGAAAATCCTGCCTGTACTTCCTGATTATTGAATAGACACCGGCAGGGAGCAGGGGAGCAAATGAGAGTATTTCATTACCCAGAAACATATGGGTAAGCGGCCCCCAGGCATATGCTGAAGCAGGTATAAAAAAAAATCCGGCAAGTAACAGGAAAAAAAATACAGTCATTCCATTGTCCCTCTTATGAACTCCATCAGGAGCCTGACTCCCATGCCTGTTGCCCCCTTTGGCGAATAAGGCCGGTCTTTGTCGGTCCATGCGGTAGAGGCTATATCAAGATGAACCCACGGCGTATCACCGGCAAATTCATTCAAAAAATATCCCGCAGTCACAAGAGATCCCGAACGGCCGCCTGAATTCTTTAAATCAGCGACGTCACTCCTGATGTACTCGCCATACTCTCTGTAAAGAGGCATCTGCCACACCTTCTCTCCGGTATCTATAGATGCCTTTCTGAGCTTTTCCATATATTCCTGATCGTTTCCCATCATGGCAATTGCTTCATTCCCCAACGCTACAGAACACGCACCTGTAAGAGTAGCTATATCTATTATAACTCCCGGAGAGAGTTTTTTTGTATATTCAATGGCATCTGCAAGCAGCAGCCTCCCCTCGGCATCAGTATTTACAATCTCGACCGTCTTACCGCCATATGTCTTTACGATATCACCCGGCCTGGAAGCCGACCCGCCGGGAAGATTTTCGCAGGCCGGGATTACACCGGTTAAATTCACCGGGAGTCCGAGCTCTTTAACAGCCTTTAAAACACCCAGGACCACGGCGCCTCCGGCCATGTCATATTTCATCTTCTCCATCCCTTTGGAAGGCTTCAATGATATGCCTCCACTGTCAAATGTAACGGATTTTCCAACAAGAGCAATATCCTTTGACATACCGCCGGAGTACCTCATGACTATAAATTCGGGCTCCTCTTTTGAACCTTTTGCAACGGAATAAAATGCATTAAGTCCAAGTTTCTTTATTTCCCGCGTCCCCAGCACCTTGACCTTCATTCTCCCGCCTGCGAGTGTACGCGCAACGCCGGCCATTGAAGAAGGCCTGACATGATTTGACGGCGAATTTACCAGATCTCTGACCATATTGACGGAGTCAACAACGGCAGATATCCATCCGGCCCAATCGGAATCATCACGTGAACGCTTTTTAAGGATATTCAGTACATTGATACCCCTGTATTGTTTTGTATTCCTGTATTTTTCAAAGGAGTAGTCCCTGAGAAGAAACCCTTCAATAAAAGGCCTGGCGTCAATCCGGTTACTTATCATATCACCCACTGAAAGCGCCGCCTTTTTGATCTTATAGCCCTCGATATTACTAAAAGCTATCCCCCCCGCCTTTCTTAATAAACCCGCTTCAATCTCATCATATTTCCCAAGCCCGGAAAGCAGAACCATTTTGGGAGCGCCTCTGCCTGCAATATGCATCAATTCGCATCCCTCGAAATCAGCAATTGCGGGTTTACTGTCAATGGCTTTTGACAGTATACCGCCCAGCGCACCGTCCACCTCATCAAATATGGGGGTTTTAACGCCTTTAATAACAGGAAGTATAAGGGCATCAGCCCCTGAAATTATTTCTTTTCTGTCCAGATACCCGATTTTCATAATGCAAGCGACAAAGCCTTTTATATATAATATCATTTAGAGGTAAAATAATTCCGTGAAGAAGGAAAATGTCTTTATTTTTTTATAATATATTTATCTTCGTCTTTTCCATATCATTATTCCTTGTTCATCCCGCTAATGCCTCCAATATTGACGGTAAAATGTATAATACCGTCAGTGTCAGCTACAGGGTCCAATTTCTTCTTAACGGCGGAAAGATTGATCATTTCACTTACAGATTCCCCCTCCCCTCGGGCTATTCCTACAGGACAGTTTCCCAAAAGGTCCGTAGAATGAAAGTCACTGTTAAGCCTGAACCCGGAAATATCGAAACTGTAAGGGATCAATACGGAAATACATTCAAGGTTATCCACTGGAATTCAGTATCCGACAACATAAGTATAGACATGAATTTTGTCGCCGTAATCAGTTCGGCAGCCAATTCAACAAAAAACCGGACCGCTTATCCCGTCCGGAAGATAAGAAGAAGGCCTTCCCGGTACCTCCACATATCAAAAAACACCATCATAGAAACGAAAAAGGCAAAACGGATCATAGAGTCGCTTACAAAAAGATCCAAAACAGAAATAAACGCTGTAGAGTCCATACTTAACTGGATACAGGCAAATATCAGGTATCGCCCCAGAACTCCAGGGGCAAGCGCTTCAAATACCCTTCTCAGGGGGTATGGAAATTGTGAGGGATACTCCAATCTCACAGTAGCCATGCTAAGGCAGGCCGGGATTCCCGCGCGTGTTGCCGGGGGTATTTCCCTGTCAAGAAAATGGAAAACTCCTACCAAAAGGGGTTATATGATCCACGACATGGGACAGGGGCCCCACGCATGGGTAGAAGTCTATTTTCCGAATTCAGGATGGGTTCCATATGACCCTCAACAGAGGACACTGCTGTTCTCTTCGAGGCTGATAAAATTTGCGCACGGACTCGATACAGGAGATGTCAATAGCTCGTGGACATCTGATTCTTATCTCCCGGGATATTCCGAAACAACACAAGCGGTCTTTATAAAAGACAGAATAGATGTCAGGCTGAAATAAGATATCAGACTATTACCTTATAGCCGGATCCGTTTATGGCATTGCCGATAACATCTTTCGACGTCTTTGAATCGTCGAATGAGACCTTCGCAGAACCTATCTCGACGTCGGATGAAGAGACTCCATCAACTGAGTCAATCGCCTTTTTTACTCTCATTACGCAATGCTGACAACTCATACCCTCAATCCTGAATAAAACATCAGACATAAACAACCTCCGCTTTTTTATTTATTCTAACATACACCCCTTAAAATACCAAAAAAAAAGGGATTTCAGAGGGGATTTGATTTTTTTCGTTTAATATTCATAAACTTTTTTAAATCTCTGTACCCCCCTGTATTTATCACATCCCTTTTTTCAAGCCACGCCCTCCTGGCAACCGAAACTCCATATCTCATATAATCATAATGGCCCGATACATGAGTATCGGTACTTATAACCACCGGTATTCCCAACCGCTTTGCTTCCCTGCTATATATATCATTAAGGTCAAGCCTTGCAGGAAATGCATTGATCTCAATCGCTGTCCGCGTCTGTTTTGCAGTTCTGAATATTTCTTCCATGTTAATATCATAAGCATCCCTCTCCCCGATCAACCTTCCTGTTGGATGGGCTATAATGTTTACATAAGGATTTCTCATTGCACTCACTATCCTGTAAGTGATCTTTTCCCTGGCCTGCCTGAATCCGGAATGGATAGACGCTACAACGATGTCCAGTTTTTTCAGGACATCATCAGAGATATCCAGCGTATTATCGCTCCTGATATCAACTTCAATCCCCTTCAGGATTTTAAAATCCTTAAGCCCGCCATTAATCCGGTCTATTTCCCTTATCTGTCTGAGTATCCTCTCCTCATCAAGTCCGTTGGCTATACTGAGCCCTTTCGAGTGATCGGTCAGTGCAATGTACTCATAACCGCGCCTTTTCGCTTCATCAGCCACTTCTTTAATAGAATGGCCTCCGTCAGACCAGTTCGAGTGAACGTGAAGATCTCCCCTGATATTTTCAAGTGAGACAAGCCGGGGAAGGGACCTTTTAAAAGCCGCATCTATCTCACCTCTATCCTCCCTGAGTTCGGGCTCTATGAAAGACATGCCAAGAAGTTCATAGATATCACTTTCCTTTGCGCCTCCAAGAAGTTTGCCGGACTTTTCATCAAATATTCCGTATTCATTAATCTTCAATCCCTTCCTGACCGCTATCTCCCTGAGCTTGATATTATGCTCCCTGCTGCCTGTAAAGTACTGCAGGGCAGCACCGAAAGAGGCCTCTTCCACTACCCTCAGGTCTACCTGTATACCATCTGAAAGCCGCACACTGGATTTTGTATGCCCCTTTGCAATAATATCTGAAACATGCTTCATGCCGACAAACATATCCATAACCTGCTCCGGGTAGTCAGAAGTAACAAGTATATCTACATCTTTGACGGTCTCTTTCCACCTTCTCACGCTACCTGCAATTGATATTTCCTTAACAGGAGCATTTCGCTTTAACAGGTCAACAATCTCTTCAGCAATCGGTAAGGCCCTGCCCAGAGGCATCCTCTCCTTTCCCTTTTTTATCAATTCAAGGCCCTTTAATATGTTCTTTTCCGTCTTTGCCCCGATATGGGGCAACCCCTTGAGCTCTCCTGCCACGGCAGCTTTCTCAAGTCCTTTAAGGTCTGTAATACGCAGATCATTATAGAGAATCTTTGCGGTCTTTGGGCCAAGCCCCGGGACAGATATAACCTCTATTAAACCCTCCGGTACTTCTTTCTTCAAATCCTCCCATGCCTTAATCTTTCCCTTTTCAGCAAACTCCCTGATCTTCCGTGCAAGGTCCCTGCCGATCCCCGGAACGGTCATCAGTTCATCTTCAGAGAGCTTTGAAAGGTCAGCCGGCATACCTTCTATATTCTGCGCTGCCCTCCGGTAAGCCCTTATCCTGAACGGATTCCCGCCCTTTACCTCAAGCAGGTCGGCAATATTGTAGAATATTTCTGCAACTCCACGATTAATCATAACGGTAAATTAATATTATCATGAAAACTGTGCATTATGTAAATTTATTATGTCTTGTGAGCCTGTTGCACCGATACTCATTTCGTCACCCTGAGCAGGATAACACCTGGTTGGGGATCAGCGATTGGTTGATGCTCATCAATTAACAAAATCCTTTTACCAACCCCTAAACCCTATGTCATTCATCATCAGCTGACAGGTGGGTTTAAGACGGAATTCTTCGGGCTTCGCCCTCAAAATGGCCGTTTACTTCGTTTTCAGGTTCGTGCGGCAGACCCTCGCACTACAATGAACCACGCCACAGCAAGCTGCGGGGTATCCTGAAATCTCCCCCATCCCTTAGAGGCTGTGTCACAATTGTCATCCCTGAAATAAATTCAGGGCAGGCTCTGAACTTGTTTCAGGATCTATAAAAACGTAGCATATTGAAAATACGAGATTCTGAAATGAATTCAGAATGACATCATATGCGTTTTCGGAATTATGACACAGTCTCTTAAGGGAAGAGGACGTTTATCCTGCTGCCTGTCTGTGTGCTACGCACAGGCAGGCCCCGACTTTGTCGGGACAGGCAAGGCCACGGGGAATACGCTTGCTATCTATTTAGTGTCTGTGTATAAACTCAATTTTTCTATCTGTCATTCCGGCAGTCCTTAAGCCGGAATCCAGTCTTTTCAATAAGTTCTGAATGCCCGATTAAAGACTTCGGGCATGACAAAAATAAAAAACGGCAATTTATACACAGACACTATTTAATTCTATATAATGATTTCATATGTAATACTATCTACCATTTAATATCATTAATTAATTAATTAATATAGAATATATGCGATAACTATGATAAATATGGTATGATATTTAATGTCGGAAACAATTGAAAATGTATTGAAAGATATAGAAAGAGTTTTAACAAATAAACACCTCAGTGTTGAGATGCGCATTGATTACGTTACTTCAATCTTCAATCTGCGAAAAAACATGGGTTATTACAGCAATACTCTGTCTCATGTTGCCGGTGATATCCTGCACAGCCTTGTGAAAGACCATATTTCCAATTTCAGAAAATATATACCATTAATGTTAAGGATATACTCCGGCCTGACCAATTCGATAAAAACCTGTTATCTTGGGTATACACCGGGAAAGGAGATCGATAACGACGAAAGGGATATTATGCCGTCGATTTCCCTGAAGGCCTGTTTTGAAAATGACAGATTCAGATGGGGAGCGGGTGAAATATTTGAGGGTCCGGAACTTCAGGGTCTCTCCTCGATAACACCGAGGATTATAAACCCGATGGAAAACATGTTCGAGGGCATACAGAATCTCTGTAAAAATGCAATTAAAGAATGCAATGGATTGATAATTCCTCTGTTCCTGAATATAAATAATAAGCACTTCAAAAACACACCTTACGGCTTCATTATGCTTATCAGCGAAGATAGTGCATTCTCGGAAATGGATCTTAAACTTGCAAACAAAGCGACTTCTTATTTTACGGCTCATTTAACGAATTTTGAAAGATTGAGAAAAGACCAACTGACAAAACTTTACAACCAGCGCCAGAAGACGGATTTATTTACAAGTGAAACTACCAAAGCTATACAAAATGAATATGGTATTGGTTTACTGATGATCGATATCGATCACTTTAAAGACTTCAATGACAAGTACGGCCATCTCAACGGCGATGCTCTTCTTGCACAGTTCGGCAAACTTTTATTGAAAAGCATAAGACCCCATGACAGGCCTGTACGAATCGGTGGTGAGGAATTCCTTATAATTACACCAAAGGTCGATTACGAGAGCCTCAAGAACCTCGCCGAAAGACTGAGAGTATCAATTGAAAACCATGTATTTGAAGACAGGTTCGGCAAGTCCAGCTATAATAGTATAAGCGCCAGCATAGGGGCGCTGCTCATTGAAAATATAAAAGGACGTGTCGGCGATCCTGAATACTACCTTGACCTTGTTGACAGAAACCTGTTTGAAGCAAAAAGAAAAGGCCGGAACATAGTAGTAACCACAAGATGCTGAATTTCTATTAACATATCATTGTCTGAGTTGTGCACCGGACTTCTTCAACAGAAAGCCGATCAGGTCATTATGGACACCATCTATTTCTTCATCACTCAACGTCCTGTCGTATGCCCTGTAATGAACATTAAATCCAAGACTGATCTTGCCATCAGGGATGTTCTTCCCACTGTAATAATCAAAAACTGTTACCTCGTCAATGAGTTTGGATTTATAAGATTTCACCAACTCTAAAATATCCTGTGCGCTCCATTCCGGATCCACAAGAACAGATATATCACGCTGTATAAATGGAAATCTGGAAAACTGTTTATAAACATGCTTCCTGTCTTTATTAACAGTTATAATATCAAGATCAAACTCAAATAATACTACATCCGAATTATGCACCTTCATATCCAGCAGATGCAGAACATCCGGAGAAAGAATGCCTGTAAATCCCGCCTTCCGATTGCCCAAAATAAAATCTGCCGATCTGCCCGGATGCAAGAACGGCTCAGAAGACCTTTTCCACAATCCATTGCCAATCGTCAATTTCTTGATCATCGCATCAATATCACCCTTAACCACAAAAAAATCATCAACATTGTCCTTCCACAACCGATGGGTTCTATCGACAAGATATGCCCCACCAAGCCTCATGCTTTCCCCGGGCAGTTTATCGCTTTTTTGTCTCTTATCGATAAAAACTTTTGAAATCTCAAAAAGCTTGACAGTCCTTATCCCCCTGTTGAAATTGTAACCCAGGTTTTCAAGTAAAGACGGTACAAGGGTTGTCCGAACCAGAGATTCTTCCTGGCGCAAAGGGTTAAGGATCCTTACTGCATTGTTTCTGGGATCATCACTGTCAAGATTCAATAACCTTATCATATCAGGATTCATAAAACTGAAATTTATAACCTCGGAATATCCCCTTGAGCACATATGATTTCTAATAGATTTTATATTTTCTCTGACTTTGCTTTTTGGTAATGCATCAACTCTTATAACAGGCGCAGAAGAAGCGATCCTGTGATAACCATACAGCCTGGCAACCTCTTCTATCAGATCAAAATCATTCTCAATATCATTTCTGTATGAAGGTACTTCCACATGCAGATAATCATCAAAATCTTCAACGCGTGCCCCTATTCTTGAAATCAAATCCTGGATCTTTGTTCCGGATAAATTTACTCCGAGAATATTGTTTACCTTTGCGTATTCAAGCTTTACCTGACGTGGCCTGTATTTTCGCGGGAATACGTCAACCCTTTTACAGAGTACCCCTCCTGCAAGCTCCGATATGAGAAATGATGCCCTGTCGAGCGCCTTGTCTACATTAAGTACGTCAATGCCTCTCTCAAATCTGAATGAAGACTCGGATTTCAGTCCGAGTTCAGATGATGTCCTTCTCACAGATGACGGATTAAAACATGCGCTTTCAAGAAAGATGCCTGTTGTATCTTCGCCGACCTCACTCTCCAGCCCACCCATTACTCCGGCTATGGCAACGGGCTTATTCCCATCCCAGATTAAGAGCATATCCCCGGTAATCAGACGTTCAATTCCATCAAGGGTTGTAAACCTTATGGATTTATCAGGTGTTGAAACACATATCTGTCCGGAAACCAGTTTCCCGAAATCAAAGGCATGAAGCGGCTGCCCATACTCGAGCATTACATAATTGGTAACATCAACAATATTATTAATCGACCTTATCCCCGAAAGCTCAAGCCTTTTCTTCAACCAGGCCGGAGATTCCTCAACTTTTATACCCTTTAATACCCTTCCCGCATATCTGGCACACAAATCCCTGTCACCAATGCTCACTCTTATCCAACTCCTCTTGTCTTCAGAGGGCAACCGAAACCTGGGTATTTTTATATTCTTGCCGGTGACAGCCGCAAGTTCACGCGCGGTTCCCAATACACTCAGACAATCTCCCCTGTTCGGAGTAAGATCGATATCAAACACCGTATCATCGCCGGACCCCTCCGACGACTCAACCTCGAGGCCGGCCATCGTCAGCATGTCTGCGATCTCTCCAGGAGATTTTCTGATCTTTATGAATTCCTTTAACCAATTGAACGGTAAGAGCATACTAATCCTTAACCTTTACTATTCATATCATAAATCAAAAGGGTCAAAACTGCCCTAAAAACCTCAGGTCATTTTCATAGAACAGTCTTATGTCATCAATACCATATTTAAGCATTGTTATCCTTTCAATCCCCATTCCAAATGCAAAACCCGTATATTTCCTGGGGTTATACCCGACCATTTTGAACACCTTCGGGTTAACCATCCCGGAACCGAGTATCTCAATCCACCCGGTAGTCTTACATATCCTGCATCCGGACCCCTTACAGAAGATACATCCTATATCGACCTCTGCGGAAGGCTCGGTAAAGGGGAAATAGCTGGGTCTGAATCTTACAGGTGTATCAGGCGTAAATACTGAATGAAGAAAACTTTCGAGAACCGACTTCAGATTGGCAAACGTAATATTTGTATCAACCATCAATCCCTCAACCTGATGAAACATGGGCGTATGGGAAATATCGGCATCACACCTGTAAACCTTGCCTGGAGCGATAAATCGCAGAGGGGGTTTTCTTTGCTGCATCACCCTCACCTGTACGGGCGATGTGTGTGTACGCATTACAACTTCGTCATTAATATAGAAGGTGTCCTGCATGTCTCTTGCAGGATGGTCTCTGGGAATGTTGAGCGCTTCAAAATTATAGAAATCAAGCTCAATCTCAGGCCCCTCCTCCACTCCAAACCCCATGGATATAAAAATGTCAATGACCTCATCAAGGACAAGACTTATCGGATGCCTTCCTCCAATTTCAGAACCCGGGCCGGGAAGCGTAACATCAATAGATTCTTTTTGTATTCTACCCTCTATCTCTCTGGAATGAATTTTCTGAAGATGCCGGTTAAGCTGATTTTCGATAAAGTCCTTCAGCTCATTGATTTCTTTGCCGGCTGCCGGTCTATCTGCAGGCGGCATGGAGGTAAGGGATTTAAGAAGGCCGGTAATCTCGCCTTTTTTTCCGAGGTATCTCGACCGAAGATTCTGAAGCTGAGAGCTATCCTCCGCCCGGCCTAAATGAAGGAGAAACTGCTTCCTTAATTCCTTTAAATCATCCACTGTTAATGTATCTTCAGGCGGAGACGGCTTTTTTTGCAGTAGCTATTATTTTGCCAAATGCGCCCGGATCATTATAGGCAATATCGGCAAGGCTCTTTCTGTCAAGCTCTACACCGGCCTTTTTTATACCGGCTATAAACCTGCTGTACGTCATACCGGATTCGCGGACAGCCGCATTTATTCTTACAATCCAGAGACTGCGGAATTCCCTCTTTTTAGTCCTCCTGTCCCTGTAGGCATACTGCAGAGCATGCTCCACAGCCTCATTGGCAACAGTATATAAACGGCTTCTTGCGCCGTAGTAACCCCTTGCCTTTTTCAGCAGTCTTTTTCTTCTGCGTCTGGTCTTGAAACCACCTCTCGTTCTCGGCATTTATCGTCCTCCTGAAATCTATTCCTTAAAAGTTGATGTCAGCCGTAAGGCAATAAACGTTTAATAGCCTTCTCATTGGCTTTTTCGACAATAGTTGCGGTTCTCAGCCTTCGTGTCCTCTTGGCTGATTTCCCCGTCATGATATGACTCTTGTTGGCCCTGTTTCTTTTAACTTTTCCGGTGCCTGTTATCTTGAATCTTTTTGCAGCCCCTCTATGGGTTTTCAGCTTCGGCATTTATCTTCCTCCGGCATTTCTGATTTTAAACCATTTATATTAACATTTTTATTTATTTTGGAGCAACTATCATCGTAATCCTGTTTCCTTCAAGCTTTGGCTTGACCTCCACATTGTACTGGTCCCCGATAATCCCTATAATCCTTTCAAAAACCTGCATACCTCTTTCCGGCCTCTGTCTTTCTCTTCCTCTGAAAAACATGGTAACTTTTGCTTTATTGCCACTGCCGAGGAATCTCAGCATATTTTTCACCTTGAGGCCCAGGTCATGATCCGATATGGAGGGCCTGACTTTTACCTCTTTGACATCTACTGTCTTCTTGTGACTATGTTTCTTGCTCTGTTGATAACGGTATTTTCCGTAATCCATTATACGGCATACAGGCGGTGATGAATTTGGCGCAACCTCTACAAGATCAAGGCCGCTTTCTCTTGCAGTGCCTATAGCATCACTGATTGAAACTACCCCCAACTGCTTCCCATCTGCAGCGACCAGCCGGACTTCCCGGGCAATTATCTTCGCATTGACTCTGGTCTTGTCTTTCACTCTTTCTCTGGAATTAAACCTTCTTATAAAATCACCTCCGTTTTATTTTTTTGATTCTATCTCTTTATTAAGCATATCAAGAAGTTCCTCTTTCGTAACCGGAGCAAGATTCTCGCCGTTCTTTTTCCTGACTGTTACCTTCCCGCTATCCATTTCTTTATCACCGATTATAACAGAATACGGTATCCTGGAATGTGCAGACTGCCTGATTTTATAACCAATCTTTTCATTATCAAAACTGCCCTCTACCTTTATATCATTTTTCTTAAGATATTTCAATACCTCGAGGCCGAACTCAATATGTCTTTCGGCAATCGTAATTACAGATATCTGGACGGGGGCAAGCCAGAGAGGAAAAGAACCGGCATAATGCTCAATAAGTATCCCGAAAAACCTCTCGAGAGAGCCCATGAGCGCCCTATGTATCATAATCGGCTGATGATCTTTTCCGTCAGCTCCCCTGTAGGAAACATCAAATATCTCGGGATTGTTGAAATCCACCTGGATAGTACTGCACTGCCACCGCCTCCCCAGCGAATCTTTTACTTTAATATCGATCTTGGGGCCGTAAAACACACCCTCCCCGGGATCGACCTCATACTTCAATCCCTTCTTTTCAAGAGATGTCTTAAGGGCATTCGTTGATCTCTCCCAGTTCCCGGGAGAACCTACAAATTTCTCCGGCCTCGTCGACAGGTAAATATTATAATCTTCGAACCCGAATGTCCTGAGAACAAAAATGGTGAAATCAAGCACATTCAATATCTCTTCTTCGATCTGGTCTTCCCTGCAGAATATATGTGCATCATCCTGCGTAAACCCTCTGACTCTCATAAGTCCATGAAGCACCCCGGACCTCTCATACCGGTAAACAGTTCCGAGTTCTGCATATCTGATCGGAAGTTCCCTGTAACTCTTCAGGGACGAATTATACACGGCAATGTGAAAGGGACAGTTCATCGGCTTTATCTCGTAATCCACACCGTCAATTTCCATGGGCGAATACATATTTTCGCGGTAAAACCCCCAGTGACCGCTCTGCTCCCAGAGACGGAGTTTGGCTATATGGGGTGTAAACAATATCTGATAATCTGCCCGGATATGCTCATTACGCCAGAAATCCTCAATGGTCTTTCTTATCATAGCACCCCTGGGATGCCACAAAATAAGCCCGGGACCTATATTATCATTAATGCTGAAAAGGTCAAGTTCCTTTCCAAGCCTCCTGTGATCCCTTTTCTTTACTTCTTCAAGAAAATTCAGATGTCTTTTCAGTTCTTTCGGGATCGCGAAAGCAGTCCCGTAAATCCTCTGCAGCATCTTGTTTTTTTCACTCCCCCTCCAGTATGCCCCCGCAACCTTTAGAAGTTTAAAGGCCTTGACATAACCTGTTGACGGAATGTGCGGCCCCCTGCACAGGTCAACAAAACCGCCCTCCTCATATAAAGATACCTCTTCATCCTCGATTTCGTTGATAATCTCGACCTTATACTTTTCATCCATCTCTTCAAACAACCTGAGCGCTTCTTTTTTAGGAAGGATTTTTCTCCTGAAAGGATTGTTTTCGTTAATGATCCCGGACATCTTATCTTCTATTTTTTTAAGATCTTCAGGTGTAAATGGAGTGTCAATATCAAAATCGTAATAAAAGCCATTTTCGATAGCAGGACCAATGGCCATTTTGGCATCAGGGAAAAGTTCCCGGACTGCGTGAGCCATTATATGGGAGGTACTATGACGGTAAATCTCTAAACCATCTGCCGAATCCAGGGATACAGCCTCAAGCTCAGGATCATCACTTTCATCGCTGATGGAATCAAGGTCAATGAATTCTCCTGATTCTTTTTTCAGTGCAACAGCATTTCCTCTCTTCAATATCTTATTGATTCCGGAAGCGTCCTGAACTTCAGAAACTGAATCTCCAATCCTTATCTTAATTTCCATCCTCCTGAATATTAATTTGACACTTATATATTACATAATATCTTGTAGTGATTTCAATGAACAACGATCAATTTAATAGATCGCCACGCTTTGCTCGCAATGACAATACATGAATTTTTCAGCTTTTTTACGAAACCGGCCAAGGATTGATTGATGTTTTAATGCAGAATTTGATATATTTCACTCTATGACAAATCTTAATAAAAAAGCCCTTATAGAGGCTTTACTGTTTGTATCGGGCGAGCCTGTAGGGATAAAGGATATAAACAGGGTTACGGAACTGTCCGAAGATGAGATATCCCCGGCGCTTCATGAACTGGTTGAAGAATACAGAGAAAGGAATGGAGGCTGCTTAATAGTAGAGGTGGCGGAAGGATTCCGGTTTGTATCAAATCCGGAATATGCGTCATGGATCAGAAAACTGAAAAAGTCAACCACATCATCAAGACTCTCCATGGCAGCCCTTGAGAGCCTTTCCATTATTGCATACAAGCAACCCATTACCAGGGTTGAGATCGAGCAGTTAAGGGGTGTCAACTCCGACGGTGTCGTAAAATCCCTCCTCGAAAAGCGGTTCATAAAGATTCTCGGTAAAAAAGAGGTGCCCGGGAAACCGCTTCTTTACGGCACTACAAGGGAATTTCTGCAATATTTCGGCCTTAAAGACCTGAGCGAACTACCCACCCTCAGGGAACTCCAGAGAGACGATTCGCTTTAGCCCGGAGTTCACTGTGCTATGGGTGAGCAGGGCCGTAAGACATATCGAGGACCGGAGACAACCATCTATTATTGAAAGAACCCTTTGGTCTGTCACCAGCTATTTGGATTTGTATGGAGCCTCGTGCCATGGCATCCCATCATACCGGAACAGCTCGAACCCGGATAAGCAGGATGCATCATGCCTCCGCTGTTTATCGTATGACAGGCATTACAGATATTATACCAATAGCCGGCATTCGTAACAGATACAGTCTGGCCGTTTATTGTACTGCGGAGGAGGAATATATTGCCCGTGTCACCGTGGGGTGTGTGGCAGTCCGTACAGGCAAGGACAAGATTATTACTGTAACTGTTACTGTAGGTAAGATATGGGTCCCTGAGGTTCCCACGGCTTGTACCAGTGGCAGCCTTTGTCCCATGCTTGACCAGGGTCCAGTCTATGACATCCAGGTCCCTCCCTGATGTGGCGCTGTAGACCTGTGTGTCATGACAGGTAAGGCAGAGGTCATTTGAATCGGATGGGACCGGATATGACGGGCTCACTGATGTATTGAGTACGGCCATGTTGTTTGCATCCTTCTGCTCAACTGTCTGCTCCACTGTCAGATTCGGATAAAACCGGCCGGAAGGGTTATCATCCCTTACACCATGTGGCCAGTGGCAGTTTAGACATGTACCCCTGTAAGTCGAGGGCAAGGGTTGAAGATTGCTGCCGAGAGAGGTATTCTCAAGTGGTATAAGGTTTCCACCGACATCCACCCTTGCATACGTGGAACCATACTTACCGCCGGGCCAGAGAAGCCCTGTGGTTGGACTGAGGTGAATGGTCTGGGGAAATGTATGGCATTCATAGCATATGTCCTTTAAAGCGGAACCAAGTAAATAGCCATCACCTGCCCCACCGTTCGCACCGCCGGAGTCGGTATAGTGCGGGCTGTGGCATGTCTGACACTGCACGTTTCCGTTACCGTCAAGCACCAGGGATGGTGGTGTCTGAAAACTTCCACCGGCCGGTATAGAGACACCAACAGGATGCGACATCAGCGTGACGGTAGGGGTGGCTACATCCCTATAGGCATGGCAGTCCTTACACATCTGACTTGTGTTGTTATCAATCCTCTGATAGTGCCTTCCTGCCCCGGTACCCGGCCCACCGTAAGCGGGCGCATTGGGGTCCCAGGGCTGCACAGCCTGGCTGTGCTGGTTGTGGCAGACCGAACAGCTTACTTTATCTCCAAATGACTGTAATCTCTTCTTCAGGCCGGTATTGGTCAGGTCTGCGGTCGCCCTCAAACCATATGCGTTATTCGGGGACGATGTAGACGGCATTGTGCCTTCCCAGCTGTGGGATGTCCCGCTTATACCCGGAACTGCTTCCATGCCGGCATTGAACGGTTTGGCCGATGCCGCTCCGGTAGTAGTGTGGCATGTGATGCAGAGGGCTGCATTGGTCGCCTGGTTGGTCAGCCCGGGCCCTGTAGCTCCATGAAGGCTGTGACACGCCGAACAGTCGTAACTCCCGTGCGGCGGGTCTATCGCCCATACTATCCCGCTTCCGAGAAATATAATCGCCAGGATTGTCAGTACTCCTCTTTTGATCATCTTAAAAAACTCCGCCCGACACCCTGACCCAAAGTCGAATCTTTTCCGGCTCTTGCCCAAAACATAAATTATTACCTCTGAAATAAATTCAAGGCAGGCTCTGAACCTGTTCCAGGACCCCCTAACCGATTGTTTTAATAAGATCCCGGATTAATTTGCAGCCATGCCTTACTGCATTTTAGTCTACCCCAAATACTTCTCCAATCTCAAGCACTTCGATTCAGATCAGGGGCTTGACTTGTTTAACTCAGGACAGGCTCCGCGAAGAATTCCGCCTTTTTATCCCGGCAGGCAAAAGGCCACGGCAACCTTCAAACCTTCAATAATTCAGGATTGGTATGCGGGATAAAGACTGCTCCCATGAACTCCCTCATGAATTCCGGATCGTCATGCATGTGCTTATACGTAATTTTATCCGTAATCGAATCTATTTTCTCCGGAAGAGAATCATCAGCAAGGAGCATCCGCGCACCCTTCAATGAAGCATTGCCTGTCGGGACAATTGTATCCTGAGTCCACTCCGGGAGCATGCCGATACCTGCAGCCTTCTTCACATTTATGCCGTTACCAAGCGCCCCGGCAATGTAAACTTTATGGATATCACTAAACTGAAGTCCTACAGAACGCAAAAGCACCAGCAGGAGGGTAAACATTGCCGCCTTGGACTTCAGGAAATTATCTATCTCATCCTGTTTGATCCTGAGAGTATCCCCTGACCCGCAGGATAATGCAAACTCCAGATACCCGTTTGAAGTGACTACACCCTCCTGTTCAGGGTTCAGCATACCGTCATCACCGATCATCCCGGCCCGGTGCATTTCATAAATGAGACTTACCATCCCTGAGCCGCAAATGCCCTGTGGCTGTGCGTTATCAAATGTCCTGCAATCAATTATCCCCCTTTTAATCTCAACATCATAGATAATACCTTTCCCGGCCCTCTTTCCAATCATCGAGATACCCTCCTCCAGGGCAGGCCCTGCAGCCCCCGCCCCCACGAGCAGCCAGTCCCTGTTACCAACAACAATCTCCGCATTGGTGCCGACGTCTATGAGTACAGACAGCTCATCCGATTCAGACATCCCGGAAGCAATGATGCCGGCAATGATATCCCCCCCGACATAGCTGCCCGCATTCGGGAATACGTATACCAATGCCTCCGGGTTAACATCGATCTTTAACTCTGATGCGCTGAAAAAACCCGGTTTCCGAATGACGGGAACAAATGGGGCAACGGGGATCGTGCCGATATCCAGACCAAGAAAGAAGTGGCTCATGGCGGTATTACCGGCAACTGCCATTGCATGGACATTTTCCTTATTAACTCCTGCATTATTACATGCCTTTTTTATCAAATCGTTAATCCCCTCAATAATGCTTCGGTATACTTCCTCCGCGCCGCTCCCCATTGCACGGTGCATGCGTGTCAATATATCACTTCCAAATGTAATCTGGGGATTTTCCGTCTTTATCTCGAGCACACTTTCATGTGCTGTATTGTCATAAAGAACTGCAACGAGGTTTGTGGTACCGAGATCGAGTCCAAAGGAATAGGATTCTTCATTATTGACATCAATGATTTTGTATCCCTTATCATTTCTTCCAATAAAACAGACTATGTCATTTTTATTCAATCTTAATTGATTGTGAATGCGTCTCAATAATGATAGTGGTATATCAAGTCCTTCCAGGCCGACCGAGTCTTTTATACGCTGATCATCTGCACGTCTGTCATCTTCAGACGGATATGGAACTTCTATGTCTTTCCGGGAAATAAGTGATTTCATTGTTCATATACAATACTGCCCATACCGGACAGGTCATAACCGCCAAGTTTCATAACTGCAGACCGGAAATCCTGATCCTCTTCAATAATAGTAAGAAATGCCTTTATCCTCACGTCATCAATATATTCTTCGGGAATAATGATGTCATATTCCTCTTTTGCAACGGGGATAAAGTCGAGATCAAGTGCAACCGAAGCCGCATAAATTCCAATGCCGGCATCTGCGATATCACTCTTTACAGCCGACGCTACAGCCATATGAGTAAATTCCGTCTTGTCATAACCCCTGACCGATTGAGGCGAGATATCAAAATCCCTTAAACATTTATCCGTCAACAGCCTTGTCCCGGAACCGGCCTGCCTGTTAACGAATGTAACATCATCCCTTGCCAGGTCCTGAATTCCGTTTATATTTTGAGGATTGCCCTTTTTCACAAGCAGACCCTGCTCCCTGTATAACAGATTTATTATTTTCAGTTTCTTACCCTTGAGAAATTTCCTGACATAAGGAATGTTATATGTACCCGAATCTTCATCTAAAAGATGCGTACCGGCAATATGTGCCTCATTGTTCTTTATCGCCATAATACCACCCATGGAGCCGACATGCGCAGAAGACAGAGAAAAAGCGGGATACCTCTTTTTAAGAAAATTTGCTATCATATCAAGAGAATTGTCGTGGCTGCCGATACATACAATTGTATTCTCTATCTCTTTCCTGCCCCTGACAAGTTCAATTTTTACCCCGGCACCGGCGCCGAAGCCCTCAGACATTGCCGGAATCCTCATCATACCATCCGCCCTGACCAGTGACATTATAACCCCGGCACCCCTGCTGACAGGTGTCGCGATGATATTTCCGGATACACTTCCGAGCTTGACACGCACAAACTCCTCGACACCAAAAGACGACGATACCTGCCGCGATAAACGGGCCTCGATTTTTTCCGGCTCTCTTCTTCCTTTACCGTAGAATTCTTCAATAAGAGGAGTTACAAACAGGCGATATGCGAGATATGCAGAGACAGGATAACCCGGAATCCCGATCACCGGTTTATCCCTTACAATACCCAGGACTACAGGCTTTCCGGGCCTGATGTTTACCCCGTGTATCAGGACCTCTCCGATGTCCTCAATAACATCAGCAGTATAATCCCCCCTCCCGGCTGATGAACCGGCTATCACAAGGACAATATCAGAACTCGCGGCTGATTCTTCTACAGCCTTCCCGATGGCCTTTTTGTTGTCGGGAACTATGGCATGTCTTATGGGGGAAGCCCCGTCCTCCAGCAGATATCCTGAAAGCATCCACGAGTTGGTATCTATAATGTCGCCTTTCTTTAAATCCTTCTTATATTCAACAATCTCATCCCCGGTTGGTATGATACTGACAACCGGCCTCTTTTTTACCTCCACATTCCTTATACCACCTGCAAGCATGGCTGCCACATCAATAGGTCGGACCAGGCTGTTCTCCGGCAATATTAACTCTGTTACTACAATATCTTCACCTATTACCCTTACGTTATGCCATGGAGTAACAGGTGAGATAATCTCAATATACTTCATGTTATCTCTTTCAACGGGATTAATGTCTTCAATCCTGATTACTGCATTAAATCCATCCGGCATGGGGTCCCCGGTGTCAACATAAACTGCCTTATCAGGGACATCGAGCAACATGGGATTGGTCTCATTGGCGCCAAAAGTATCACTGAACCTGACCGCATAGCCGTCCATAGCCGATGCATGATAAAATGGCGATGACATCTCTGCAGTAACCGCCCCGGCGGTTATGCGATGAAGACTCTCTTCAACAACTACCGGCTCACTTGGGGATTCAACAGCTAAAAGTTTCCTGATGCGATCAAACCAGACCTGAAGAGCCTCATGGAGAGGAGTATTGTCAAGATAAACTTTCATGTTCCAATTATAAAATAAAACCGGTATTTAAATTTATGGGTTAATCTTATCGGCGGGATTGAGCATTCCTGATGAGTGCGCTAAAACAATTTAAACAAACAGGCAAATCCAATATTACAACAAACTGCTAAAGACTGAATTTGACAAAATCGTAAAAATGCCGAAAAGGAAATGTCTAATCAAAAATCGTCAGATACAAGGCTCATGAATTTCAAGGAATGAGGCGTACTTACCCTACGCCGTAGTGAGAAGATAATTTAATGCAACGCAGTAGCCGACGGCTTTTTGCGACGCCATCAACTTTCTATCCTCCCAGATATGTCTTTGGATTTACAGGTTTTCGATCTATCCATACTTCATAATGGGAATGAGGTCCAGTCGACCGGCCGGTCGATCCTTCATACGCTATGACATCTCCCCTCTTTACC
>BDTO01000019.1 GCA_002897855.1 bacterium BMS3Bbin05 | reverse complement strand
CAAAGGTCTTTTATCATGGGTGTAACATCCTTCAATGAGACCTTCCTGATGCTCATAGAAACGCCTCTCTACATCGTTGGTTACACCAGTATAATAACTGCCATGGTTCGACAGGCTCACCATGACAGGGCAGGCTCACCATGACAGGGCAGGCTCACCATGACAGGCTCACATTTACCCACTTGAAATGAGAAAGAACCATATCTTTGTTCCATACCTTGTTGTTTTATTGATTCTGTTTTAGTATAGAAATCGTCAGGCTTCTCAAGAAATGGAGAAAAAGGAAATGGGCATACGGGATGTAGCATGGAGCACTATTAAGTGGAAGTTTATAAAAAAGCGATTAGGTTACACTGATGAGGAAATGAAAAATTTCCGGGAAAACCCGAGAAATGAGGATATCCTGTCTAAGGCTCCGGAGTTACTCAAGAAGACAATCATTGTGGAGGTAATTGATTCACATGGTTGTAACAGTCGACACGGAGTTGGCGATAAGTTTTATTTTGATGGAGCAGGCAACCTTTTAACTAAACTGTGTCCCAAAAGAATATGTGTCTATGCTTTGAATGCTATAACGCCTCAAGTTTTCACTGCAAATGAGCTTTTTTATGCTGGTGTTGATCCCAATGAAATGAGGTTCAAGCGGGCTGCTTGCTTTGATGTGGGGTTGGAGTGCGGCGGCTGGGGACGTATCGTAATGGAAATCAAAGTTGAGGATCGTAATAAATTATAAGGCCTCCGTTTATCCCCGAAAAGCTTTGCACCGGACCAATCCCTATTATTATTCCTGCTATCCCTGCCTTCTTCTCCTGATACATCCTCATTGCCATAGTAACTTTCCTCCTTTCATTTTCTTGCGGAGGTTAATATAATATTTGTATCTAAGACTTTGCTTGTCTCTGCCATGTTTTTAGTATGGAAATCGTTAGAAACAAAAATAAATATGGAGATGTGTCATGATAAAGAAAGTTATAAAAAAAGGTAGTTGGAACGATAAATTCCCCAAAGAAGCAGATTTGGCATATTGGTTAACAAAATCTCCCCGAGAACGCATTGAAACTGTTGAAATCCTAAGGAGGCAATACTATGGAGGTACAGCAAGACTTCAAAGAATTGTTAAAGTTGTTCAACGCACACAACGTTGAATATATAATCATTGGAGGTTATGCATTAGCCTTTCATGGAGCGCCTCGCTATACGGGAGATATAGACCTTTTGATAAAGCCGGATAAAGAAAACGCTCGGAAAGTTCTAAATGCACTGAAAGATTTTGGCTTTGCTGCATTAGACTTATCGACTAATGACTTTTCTTCACCGGAAAAGGTAGTTCAACTTGGAGTCCCACCTGTTCGCATCGATATTGTCACTTCGATAACCGGTGTTACCTGGGAACAGGTTGCTTCTAATCGAGTAAATGGCACCTATGGTGATATTCAAGTCTATTACATTGGAAAACAAGAATTTATTGCAAACAAGAGAGCTATTTCTCGCCATAAGGATTTAGCAGATATCGAAGCGCTGGGTGAAAAAATAGATTAAAATAGATTTCTTATATGGACCCAACCCGCTCTGTAAAGAGAACTTCACATTTCAATGCAGGCAGGAACATGATTGCACACATATATTCGACCTTTTAATAACGAAACAGCAGCGACATTTCCTGCCTGTTTCTTTACCGGAAACCGGTTTGCCGGATATTCTCCTCTAATCTCCTTTATTCCTCAGAGGCTGTGTCACAATTGTCATCCCTGAAATAAATTCAGGGCAGGCTCTGAACCATGTGTCCCGAAAGCTTTCGGGATATTGTTTCAGGATCTATTGAAAACGTAGCATATTGAAAATACGAGATTCTGAAATGAATTCAGAATGACATCATATGTGTTTTCAGAATTATGACACAGCTTCTCCCCCGGGGGTATTTACTCACGGCATTTCCAGAGGCGTCCCGGAACTTATGTAGTAACCGCTGCACTCTCCCGCCTGTATATAGTAATAATTTAATTAAATATCCACAACATATTGTATTTCATTAATTTATCTCCACTTTTTACTTGACATTCCGGCTGAACTATAATAAGATTAGTGGTAAAAAGTGGTAGATAGTGGAGGATTAGTGTCGGTTTTTTATGGTAAATATTATAACGCCATCGATTCCAAGGGAAGGGCTATTATCCCCGCTCCTTTCAGAGATATAATCAAGAATAATTATAGCACGAAACTTTATGTAACCAACGCTCCTCTTGAGAACTGCCTTAATATCTATCCTCAGGAAGAATGGCTGAAGCTTCAGGAAAAGGTGAGGAAGTTGCCGAGATCGGACAGGGCGATGAGGGTGTTCAGATACAGGGTAATTGCCTCGGCCCAGGAATGTGAACTGGACAAGCAGGGGAGGATACTCATTCCTTTGTCTCTGAGGGAAGATGGAAGACTCAACAGCGATGTTGTTGTTGTAGGTCAGATAGACTGGATTGAACTGTGGAACAGGGAGGAATGGGATAAGGTTGTTGATCCATCCGGTATGGATAGCAGGGAGTATGAGGAGAGACTTGCGGAATTAGGGCTATAGATGATACAGCATGAACCTGTTCTTTTAAGAGAGGTTTTGGAAATGCTGGACGTGAAGGAAAACGGGATTTACGTGGATGCGACAGCCGGAGGCGGCGGCCACAGCAGGGAGATACTGGGCAGGCTTTCGGACAGGGGTGTGCTCGTATGTGCAGACAGGGATGATGATGCGATCGGCAGATTGACCCGTCTGTTTGACGATCATCGCGTAGTGATGAAGAAAACAACCTTTTCAGATATTTATGAAGATGTTATGTCTGCGGGTTTTGATAATGTCGACGGCATACTCTTCGATCTCGGGGTTTCCATGCACCAGCTGAAGGACAAAGACAGGGGGTTCAGCTTTGATTCCGATGTGAGGCTTGACATGAGAATGGATGCTTCTCTTGCTTTAACTGCATGGGATGTTGTTAATAAGTACCCTCAAAGGGAAATCGAGCGGATACTCAGGGAGTATTCGGATGAAAGATTTTTCAGAAGAATAGCCAGGGCCATTGTGAATTGCAGGAGGAAAAAGACCATAGATACATGCAGGGATCTTGCTGATATTGTTGTAAGGGCTTACGGCAGGAGGGGAAAGATACATCCTGCAACAAGGACATTCCAGGCCATAAGGATTGCTGTGAATAATGAGCTTGAAGAACTGAATGATGGCCTGCGGAATGCAGTAAAACTGCTTAAGAGCGGCGGGAGGCTGTGCGTCATATCCTACCACTCCATTGAGGACAGGATAGTTAAGAATTTTATCAGGGACAGGTCAAGGGACGGAATTCTGCATGCACTGACGAAAAAACCTTTAACTGCCTCTTCTGATGAGGTCAGGTCTAACCCAGCTGCACGAAGTGCAAAGCTTAGAGGCGCTGAAAAGATATGAGAAGAAGGAAGGATAATAACCTCTTTTGGTCCTTTGTGAGATTTTCAATTGTTCCTGTAATAATTATTTTTGTATTTATGCTTGTATGGCTGAAATCCGAGGTTACTTCACTTGAGTACAGAATAAGCGAGCATGAGAAAGAGAGGATGGATCTGCTTGAGCAGAAGAAAGAGCTGATCGTTAAACGTTCGGATTTGCTCTCCGTCAAGAATATTGAGTATGTTGCAATGAAAAAACTCGGGCTGACATTCCCTGACAGAAAAAGGGTTATTTACGTGAAGAGGGGAGATATGCCTCATAATTTCAAGGCGGGGCTGGATTTACCTGTGAAGTGAGTTCTTGAATGTATTTTGACAAACTGTAACGAGGACTGATTATTACTCCGGCGTTACGAAAGAGCAGGACGGGGAATGAATAAGAGGGCGGTAATACTGACTACATTTATTGCATTTTCTTTTGCCATCCTGTCGTGGAGGCTCTTTGACCTGATGGTCCTGAGACATGACAAGTTTGTCAGACGGGCGAATATACAGCAATCACAGGAGATTGAAATACAGGTCAGAAGAGGGGTTATTTATGACAGAAAGGGGCGGGATTTTGCCGTAAATATTGAGCAGAAATCGGTATATTTTGATCCTTCAAAGGTTCTCGGGCCGGCAAAGACCGCATACAGGGTCTCAGGAGTTCTTGGTGTAGACAGGCGGAGGCTTCTTAAAAGACTGAAATCAGGCAAGAGGTTTGTCTGGGTAAAACGGAAGATTAACGGGAAAACAATTAGAAAGGTAGAGAAACTTAATCTGCCGGGTATGGGTTTGATTCCTGAGTCGGAAAGGATATATCCGGGGGGCGTGCTTGCGAGTCATGTCATAGGTTTTGTCGATATTGATAACCATGGTCTGGCCGGAATCGAAAAGTCATATGATAAATTCCTTACCTCAAGGGGTGGAAAGATCAGGGTCAGCACCGATGCCAGGGGTAATATCCTGCTTGCAGGTGACGAACTGGAGTCGTCCGGCAACAGTCTTGTCCTGTCGATAGACGAAGTGCTCCAGTTTATTGCGGAGAAGGCCATCGATAAGGCTATGGATAAATGGAAGGCAAAATCCGCTTCAGTGATAATGATGAATCCATATACCGGGGAAATATTTGCAATGGCAAACAGGCCTGCATTCAATCCGAACTCAGCCGGCCGCTACAGCGCTTCAAGGCGCAGAAACCGTGCCATAACAGATGTATTTGAACCCGGTTCCACTTTTAAGATCGTAACGGCGACAGCGGTGATCGAGGAGGGCATATTCGGGCCCTATAGCAGGTTTGACTGTTCAGCGGGTTATATCGATGTAAAGGGCAAACGGATAAGAGACGATCACAAGCACGGTATCCTGACTATGATAGAAGTAATCCAGAAGTCATCAAATGTGGGCACAATCATGATGGCTGAGAAACTTGGAAAAGAGAAACTTTATTCATATGCGAAACGGTTTGGCATCGGAGAAAAGACCGGTATCGATCTTCCAGGAGAGATAGCGGGCTGGATAAAACATCCGGATAAGTGGTCGGGGACATCAATCGGTGCGGTTGCGATAGGTCAGGAAGTGGCGGTGACGGCGCTTCAGGTATTAAGGGCATATGCAGTAATAGCCAACGGCGGATATCTCGTAAGGCCGTATGTAGTTTCAAAGATTGTTTCACCTGAGGGCATCGAGATTTACAGTGGATATCATAACACCCTGAAAAGAATACTCTCGAAGAGGACGGTGGTTTTGTTAAGACAGATGCTCGAGATGGTAACACGCAAAGGAGGCACGGCAACCGAGGCTTCAATTGACGGTAACAACATAGCCGGCAAGACCGGGACTGCACAGATATTTGACAGAAAGAAGCACCGTTACTCCCATAAAAGATTCGTGAGTTCATTTGTCGGATTTTTCCCGGCGGAGAAGCCGAAGATTGCCATGATTGTTGTTATTAAGGAACCGGAAGGGAATATATACGGGGGTGTGGTTGCGGCTCCTGTATTTAAGGAGATCGCCGACAGGTCACTTGTCTACCTTAATGTGCCGAGGGACGATTCTCACTCCAAGAATGTTGTTTATGTGAGCAGTGCGCATGAAATTAAAAGAGATTATTAGAGGGATGGATACAGTGGGTATAAGGGGTGGAACAGATATTGAAATATCGTCTATAACATCGAACTCAAGAGAAGTAACCGGCGATAGCATGTTTGTTGCCATAAGGGGGATAAGCAGTGATGGCCATAATTATATTGATGATGCTGTAAGAAGGGGAGCGGTTGCCGTTATTTATGAAGACGAACGGAAATCTCCCGATAGCGGATATGTGACAGCTATTGAAGTGAATGATACCAGGGATGCGCTTGCCTATGTTGCAGGCAGATTTTATGATTCCCCATCCGGTGCTCTGAGGCTTATAGGCATTACGGGGACTAATGGGAAGACCTCAACATCGTATCTTATCAGGGATATGATCGAGAGATGGGGAAAGAAGACGGGATTGATCGGGACAATAAGATACGTCATCGGTGAGAAGGAGTATAATGCCGACTTTACGACACCCGAACCGGTCAGGTACCAGAAACTCCTGTCTGAGATGAAGAAGGAAGGTTGTGAATATGTGGTTAGTGAGGTATCTTCTCATGCGCTGTCACAGAAGAGGGTTGATTATACTACTTTTGAGAGGGCTGTGTTTACAAATCTCAGCAGGGACCATCTGGATTATCACGGGACAATGGATGGCTATTTCGAGGTTAAAAAGAGATTGTTTACGGACCTGCTCGATGCTTCGGGGGTGGCCATATTAAATGCGGATGACGGATATGCATCCCGGATAATCAGTGACATAAGTCAGCAGGTAATAACTTATGGACTGGGAGCAGGTGCCGATGTAAAAGCAAGAGATATCAAACAGGATTTCGACGGTATGTCCATGACATTGGTTTATGAAGGCGGTGAGAATTCAATCAGGACGGGATTGATAGGTATCCCCAATGCATATAACATACTTGCGGCTGTAGCTACTGCCATTTCCCTGAATGTGCCGATGGCAATTATAACTGAGGCTGTTGCGCAGTCCGGACATGTTGACGGCAGGTTCGAGACCTTAAAAACAAAAGAGGGTGTCCTGTTTGTAATTGATTATGCACATACGCCCGACGCACTGGACAAACTGCTTGAAACCATAAAGGGTCTCCCTCACAGGGAGATTATTACGGTGTTCGGATGCGGCGGTAACAGGGACAGGGGTAAGAGACCTTTAATGGGACAGATAGCATGTGATAAGAGCGACAGGGTTATCATTACATCAGACAACCCGAGGTATGAGGATGCAAATGCAATAATTGATGATATAAGGAAAGGGATGAGGGGCCGCAATTATGGAGCTGTAACCGACAGGGGAGAGGCTATAAAGGAGGCGGTGAGTATTGCAGCTAAGGGTGATATTGTGGTCGTTGCGGGTAAAGGCCACGAGAATTATCAGGAAATAAAAGGGGTCAGGTACCCCATGAGTGACAGGGAATTGATATTAAGGGCTCTTAAAGAGTCCGGGAAGGCCTGAGATGCCGGGATTCAGTCTGCAGGATATAATAGATGCCACTTCGGGAAGGACCATATTGAGGGGCAGGGATTACTTTAGCGGGATTTCGATAGATTCACGGTCTATTTCCGACTCCGAGCTGTTTATTGCCCTGAGGGGGGCAAGATTTGATGGTCATGATTTTATCGGCGAAGCCCTGAAAAAAGGAGCAGGGGCTATAGTTAATTACCCGCCTGCTTCACCTGTCAGCGGTAAAACAATTATTCATGTAACCAATACCCTGAAGGCGCTTCAGGACATAGCGGAATTTCACAGGAATAAGAGGGACGTCAGGGTTGTAGCAGTCACCGGCACTAACGGAAAAACCACCACGAAAGAGATGTTGTGCCAAATGCTCAGGGGTTTCTGCAATGTGCTGTGCAGCAGCGGCAATCTCAATAACAATATAGGACTGCCGTTAAGCCTGCTGAAACTCAGTGATGAGGATGTATGTATTCTTGAAATGGGCGCAAGCATGCGGGGGGATATAAAGGAACTCTGTGAAATATCGCATCCTGATACGGGTATTATTACAAATATCGGACCCGGTCACCTTGAAGGCTTCGGGTCTATTGACGCAGTCAAGGATACAAAGCTTGAACTCTGTGATTTTGTCGGTACACTGATTATCAACCTGGATGATGAATTACTTTCACGATCTGTTGAATCGCTTGCCGTAAAGGATGATAAAAGGGTTGTCTATTACGGGATAAACAATGAGGCCCCTGTTATGGCGAAAAATATCCGCATTTCCGGGACGAAAGACAGAAAGCGGCCGGGACTGTTTTTTGACCTGCATATCGACGGGTTTGAACCCGAAAGAATCAATATGAAAATTTCCGGCGTATTCAACGTATACAATGCACTGGCGGCCTGTTCGGCTGCGCATATTATGGGAGTGCCTGTGAAATTAATAAAAAGCGGGCTTGAGGCTTTTTCAGGTGTTGCCATGAGATTTGAAATAAAAGAGTTGCAGGGCACTGTTGTAATAAGTGACGTATACAATGCCAATCCTTCATCGATGGAGGAAGCCGTAAAAGAGTTGATCAGGATTAAGGAAGGGAAGGCTGTTGCCGTTCTTGGTGATATGCTCGAACTTGGTTCTTATGCAGAAGAAGCACACAGAAAATTGGGTGCATGGCTTGCCGGACTGCCGGTGGATATCTTTGTGGCGGTCGGGCCGCTCATGGCGCTTGCCGCAAATGAGTTCAGGAATTCAAGAAATGGCATCAGCAAGGATGTGTATACAGTAAACGATGCGGACAGCGCCAAAGGCCTGATAAGAGATATTACGGGAGAAGGCGATACGATTCTTGTAAAGGGGTCAAGGGGAATGAATATGGAACATATACTGGAGGCGGACTGTGCTGTTTAAATTCCTGTATGGATTAAGAGATGTATTTTCCCCCTTTAATGTATTCAGGTACATAACATTCAGGACCGCCCTTGCGGTAATGACGGCAATAATCATCGTCTTCTTTATCGGGCCGTGGATTATAGAGAGACTGAGGCGTATGAGTCTTACTCAGCGAATACGTTCCGACGGTCCTCAGACTCATACAGCCAAAACCGGTACGCCGACAATGGGCGGTGTTCTTATTCATATAGCTATATTGTTATCCGTGGTTCTGTGGGGAGACCTTAATAACAAATATATATGGGTGATGATAGTTGCGGTTTCAGGTTTTGGACTCATAGGGTTTGCTGATGATTATCTCAAGATAAGCAGGGGCAATACGAAGGGGCTGAGGGCCTGCTATAAATTCGGCTTCCAGTTTGCAGTTGCACTGGCCATATCCATTTTCCTGTACAGAACGCCCACAGACCCGTACAGCACAAAATTGATAGTCCCGTTCTTCAAAAGGCTGGTAATCGATCTCGGCTGGTTCTATGTCCCTTTTGCAATACTTGTGATAGTCGGTTCGTCAAATGCAGTGAACCTTACGGATGGTATAGACGGTCTGGCAACGGGGCTTGTTGCCATTGCCGTACTTGCAAATGGTGTTCTTGTGTACATAGCCGGCCATGCCGGTCTTTCCAGCTATCTGCAGGTATTTTTTATTCCGGGCACGGGTGAACTTACGGTTTTCTGCGGGGCCATCTTCGGAGCATCTCTGGGATTCCTCTGGTATAACACATATCCGGCTGAAGTATTTATGGGAGATGTCGGGTCTCTGGGGCTTGGTGGCGCCCTTGGTACACTTGCCATAATAACCAAACATGAGATTGTACTCGCAATAGTCGGGGGAATATTCGTAATAGAAACGTTTTCCGTAATTATCCAGGTTACATCGTTCAAACTTACCGGGAAGAGGGTATTCAGGATGGCCCCTATACATCACCACTTTGAGCTCCTGGGCTGGCCCGAATCAAAGACTGTGGTCAGGTTCTGGATAGTGGGGATAATGCTGGCCCTGCTCAGTCTCGCAACGCTGAAGGTAAGGTGAAAATGGGAGAGAAGATGCTTAAGGATTATAACGGAATAATGAGAGATTACGCCGGTAAGAAGTTTCACATCGTGGGTATTGGACGAAGCGGGGTTGCCGCAGCCAATCTGCTGCATGCCCTCGGAGCTGATGTGAGGATTTCGGACAGAAGTGACAGCGGGCGGATTGCCGGCTATGCAGATGGGATAGACAGAGAGGTGGCGGTGTTTGCAGGCAGGCAGGATAAGAGCATGATTAATGATGTCGAGTGCCTTGTCCTCAGCCCCGGTGTGCCCCCGAATGCTGAAATCGTTTCAGAAGCCGCACAACGCTCTGTCGAGGTAATAGGGGAAATCGAACTCTCGTACCGTGTCATCAGGAAACTTTCTTATGAAACCGGTCTTGATGTCAGGTGGTATGGTATTACGGGGACGAACGGTAAATCCACCACGGTTACACTGCTTCATGAGATGTTATGCAGGGACAACAGGAACTCCGTTCTCTCCGGGAATATAGGTTATCCGCTTTCTGCCGAGGCCCTGAGATTATTTCAAACCGGGGAAGAGGCAGAAATTGAAACGGCTCTTGAAATAGTTCTGGAACTGTCCAGTTTTCAGCTGGAGAGGATAAGGGACTTACGGCTGGATATCAGCGCTCTACTCAATGTTACCGACGACCATCTCGATCGCTATAATGACATGGAGCAGTACTCCAGGGCAAAAGCAGGTATATTTATGAATCAGGGTGCGGATAACTATGCGGTTATAAATGCCGATGACGGTTTAACAATGAGCCTCTCGCAAGGGTGCCCTGCGCGCAAATATTATGTCAGCACCATGAAAGAGGTAAAGGGTGCATTTGTCAGGGATGGATATATTTTCATAAAGAAAGATGATTCCGAGGAGAAGTTGATGAAGTCTTCAGATATCAGAATTGCAGGACTGCATAATCTGTACAATGCACTTACCGCCTCGCTGATTGCATCTCTCACAGGAGTTTCTCGTGAGGTGATCGCAGATGTATTAAGGGAGTTTCCCGGACTCGAACACAGGCTTGAGTTCGTGACCGAAATTGAAGGCATCAGGTTTTACAATGATTCAAAAGGGACGAATGCAGGCGCAGTTATAAAGTCACTCGAAAGCTTTGAAGGAAATGTGATACTGATCGCCGGCGGAAGGGACAAAGACAGCAATTTCCTGTCCCTTGCCCCCCATGTAAAAGAAAGGGTGAAGAAGGTAATCGTTATAGGGGAGGCTGCGGGGAAAATCCGGAGTGCCCTCGGGCATATAGTGCCGGTTGAACATGCGGTCACATTAAAGGATGCAGTTAAAGCTGCATATGACTCTGCATCCAGTGGTGATACTGTTCTCCTTTCACCGGCCTGCGCCAGTTTTGATATGTTCAGGGATTACGAAGACAGGGGGACGCAGTTCAAGTGTATTGCAAATGAGTTGCTCAGAGGTAATGAGAATAATGAATGAGTATATTGAACAGTTCGAGATAACAGCTCAGGGCCGGAACAGCGGATATGAGGATAATTCTTACGACAGAATTTTATTGCTCTGCGTAATTCTTCTTCTTCTGTTTGGTGTCCTTATGGTTTACAGCGCAACATCCGTGGTGCAGCCCGTCAGGGAGAGCGCCGTGAAACCGGCAGAGTTGAATTCCCAGTTCTTCTTTCTGAAGAAACATATTATTTCTCTATCTGCAGGTCTTGTGTTCATGTTTCTGGCCTTCAGATTTAATCTGAAGAAACTGTATTCGCTGTCATATGTCCTTCCTCTGATATCCGTTGTTATGGTAATACTCGTGTTTGTGCCCGGTATAGGGATGAAAGTCAATGGCGCAAGCAGGTGGATCAGGTTCTGGCCGTCTTCCCTTCAACCCTCGGAGTTTGCCAAATTTGCGATGATAGTTTTTCTTGCGAAGTATCTCTCTTCACCCCGGTTTAATCCTGACAGTATCTTATGTTTTATTAAACCCCTGTTCGTTATGGCAATGTTCCAGATGCTGTTTCTTCTGCAGCCGGACTTCGGCTCTGCAATGGCAATGGCGCTTATTACTTTCACCATGCTCTTTCTGGCCGGGTTCAGGATGAGATATATAATTGGTACGGTTCTGCTTATGTCCCCTCCTGTGGTAATGCTCCTGATGGTGCCCTACAGACTAAAAAGGATAACCTCCTTCCTTGACCCATGGAGTGATCCGCAAAAGGCCGGTTATCAATTAGTCCAGTCATTCATAGCCCTTGGCAGCGGCGGGCTTACCGGCATAGGCCTGGGAGCAAGCAGGCAGAAACTTTCTTTTCTGCCCTATATAAATACTGATTTTATTTTTTCACTTATGGGTGAAGAGCTGGGTTTTCTGGGTGTTTTAGTTGTGATTTTATTGTTCGGGATATTCTTTGTGAGGGGGCTTAAGATTGCTACCGGCAAGGAAGACCCGTTTCAGTACTATCTGGGACAGGGACTGACCTATCTTATAACCTATCAGGCATTGATAAATATAGCGGTTGTTACGGGCCTTGTGCCGACAAAGGGTCTGCCGCTGCCGTTTATCAGTTACGGCGGTTCTGCATTATTTGTAAATATGATGGCAGCAGGACTGCTGTTGAATATCTCGAAACGTTATCAGCATGTTTCGGAATATGACAGCACTGACAATATCCTGAGAAGGAAAAAGGCAAAGATATCGGTATATGGCAAGAGGATTGGATGAAAGAAGGAGGGCCGGTAAAGATTATTATAGCGGGAGGGGGGACGGGAGGCCATCTTTTCCCCGGGATTGCACTGGCTGAAGAGTTTATGAAAAACAGGAAGGCTGATAAAATAATTTTTGTTGGTACCGACCATGGCATCGAGGCAAGTGTAATACCCAGAGAAGGCTTCACCCTGGAGTTTGTCAGGGCTGAGGGGCTTGTGGGAAAAAGCATTTACAAAAAAATAAGGGCGGCATTTTACCTGTTGCTTGCCATGGTTGATTCCTGCAGGATAATTCGAAAATACAGGCCGGATATGATTGTCGGTTCGGGTGGATATGCTTCGTTTACAACTGTATTTGCAGGTTTATTTTTAACGACACCTACGCTGATTCTGGAACAGAATTCCAGACCGGGACTGGCTAACCGTATCCTTGGCAGATTTGCAGATATGGTTTGTGTAGCCTACCATGAAAGTATTTCTTTTTTCCCGAAGAACAGGACATATCTGACCGGCAACCCGGTGAGGGAAAGGGTCTTAAGGGGGAGCCGGGTTTCGGCCCTTAAACTGTTCGGGCTCGATGAGAATAAATTTACCGTCCTGGTGTTTGGCGGAAGCCATGGGGCAAGCAGTATAAACAAGGCCATGATTGATGCCCTGAAATATCTGCCTGATATGAGAACACATTTGCAGTTCCTTCACCAGACCGGAGAGAAGGATTATGAATTCGTCAGAAATGCATACAGGAATTCCGGATTCTCCGGGATGATAGTGCAATTCATATTTCAGATGGCTGAGGCTTATGCAGTCAGTGACCTCGTTGTGTCAAGGGCAGGAGCAACAACTCTTGCAGAGCTTACGGCCATAGGCAAACCATCGATTCTCATCCCGTATCCATATGCCGCCGGTAACCATCAGGAACTTAATGCGAGAAAAATGGAACAGATGGCCGCCGCCTTCATGATAATCGACAGAGAGTTGAATGGGAGAAAGCTTGCAGACATGATCAGGGAGCTGTATACGAATGAAAAAGTCAGGAAAACCATTCAGCAGAACTCGTTGGCCCTTGGTCAACGGCATGCAGCAGAAAAGGTTTTTGCTTTGGCATCTTCACTGCTGAGCAGAAAAAGTGAATCAAGTGTTTGAGAGTTACAGGGTAATTCATTTTGTCGGAATAGGTGGAATAGGAATGAGCGGTATAGCGGAACTCCTGCATAATCTTGGTTATGAGGTTACGGGTTCGGATATTAAAGAATCCCGCACTACAAAGAGGCTCAGAGGTCTCGGGATGGCAGTTCATATAGGTCACAGGGTGGAGAATATAAACGGCGCCCATGTCGTTGTAATTTCGTCTGCGGTAAAGGAAGACAATCCGGAGGTTGTTGCCGCCAAGCAGAGACAGGTGCCTGTAATACCAAGAGCCGAAATGCTGGCCGAATTGTGCAGGTTAAAGTACAGCATTCTGATTGCGGGAGCCCACGGCAAAACTACGACCACATCGCTTGTCTCTGAAATACTGACTTCGGCGAAGATGGATCCGACTGTAGTTATAGGCGGGAGGCTGAAGGCTACGGGTGCAAATGCAATGCTTGGTAAGGGTGAATTTATTGTAGCCGAGGCTGACGAGAGTGACGGGTCTTTCCTTAAGCTCTCCCCTTCAATAGCTGTTGCGACAAATATTGATGTGGAACATATGGATTATTTCGGCACGATAGAGAAATTGAAAGATGCCTTTGTTTCATTCCTGGACAAGGTTCCGTTTTACGGGACATCGATTGTATGTATTGAAAATCAATATATCAGGGATATATTGCCGTTTCTGAAGAGGAGATACATTACGTACGGGTTTACACCCGAGGCGGATATCTATGCATATTCGGTCAGCCAGAAGGAATTCAGGATGGAGTTCGGAGTAGTGTCCAGAGGGAAGGACATGGGTATTTTTAGTGTCCCGGTCATAGGAAGCCATAATGTGCTGAATACAGTAGCGGCTATTGTAGCGGGGATGGAACTGAAGATCCCCGTTGAAACCATCAGAAACGGCCTGTCATTATTCGGTGGCATTCAGCGCAGGTTTGAGTATAAGGGGGAGGTGCGGGGTGTAAAGGTATTTGATGATTACGGGCATCACCCGACCGAAATAAAAGCCGTTCTGCAGGCTGCAAGGGCGGCGGTCGAGAAGAAGATATTTGTCGTATTCCAGCCGCACAGATATACACGGACCTGTCATTTGATGGACGAATTTTCGTCTTCATTTGGTGATGCAGACGAGCTTTTTGTTACAGACATCTATCCGGCCGGTGAAAAGCCGATTGAAGGCATTACAGCCGGAACACTGGTTGAGGCCATTAAGAAGAACAAAAAAGAGGTATGGTACGAATCGGATACCCGTACACTTATTGAGAAGATCGGAAAGAAAATATCCTCAGGAGACCTTCTTATTACGCTTGGTGCGGGGAATGTGTACAAAATTGGTGAACGCTTCATTAAAGAGGCAGGGAATGAGTGATATAAGGGAATCTTTCAATAATGAAATTGGAACCGACTTCAGGGGAGAAATAATGTATGGAGAGATGCTCTCCGGACATACCTCTATTGCAGTGGGTGGGCCTGCCGACATGTACGTATTGCCTTATGATGCCGTCTCGTTGAAAACATGTCTGATGTTTGCAAATGACAGGGGATTGGCTGTCCTTGTCCTGGGAGGCGGAACGAATGTCATAGTAGACGATAACGGCTACAGGGGGATGGTGATATCACTGAAGCATTTCAATATGATAAAGACTACAGATGATCCGGACGAAAGGGTTGATCTGTTTGTAGAAACAGGAGTTCCGCTGCAAAGGCTGATTAATTATTGCGTTGAAAGGGGCTATGCAGGCATTGAAGGGCTTACGGGTATCCCGGGAACGGTCGGGGGAGCGATTATCGGCAATAGCGGCTCCTTTGGCCAGGAGATCAGGGATGTAGTGGAGTCCATTGTAGTTATCAACCTGAGCGGTATGATAAAACGACTGGAACGGGATGAATTTTCATTTGGTTACAGGCGATCATCTGTTGAACAAGGGTTAATTATACTCAGCGCGAATATGCGGTTTAAGAAATCGGAACCTGAGGTATTGAGCGGGAAAGCGTCAGAGTGTATTTCAAGAAAAAAGAATACTCAGCCGTTGTCTGAGCGTTCGGCAGGCTGTGTCTATATGAATCCGGAGGGCAGGGCGGCAGGGATGCTCATTGAAGAAGCCGGGTGCAAGGGCATGAGAGCAGGTGATATTGAGGTAAGCAGGGTGCATGCGAATTATTTTATTAACAGGGGTAACGGAACGGCATCCGATTTTTTGAAGTTGATGAAGATGGTCGAAGCAAGGGTCTTCGAACACAGCGGTGTCAGCCTTGAACCTGAGGTCAGGGTTATAGCAGGTAAACATGAATAAACAGAAGATAGGCGTTATCATGGGTGGCTTATCAGCCGAACGGGAGGTGTCACTGAACAGTGGAATGGCGGTTTGCAATGCCGTTGGCGAACTCGGCCTTTCATATGCCGGGATAGATGCGGATCGGAATGTATGCGAAAGACTTAGAGCGGAGGGTATTACCCTTGCATTTATCGCACTGCACGGGGGGTGGGGAGAGGACGGTTCGATTCAGGGTATGCTGGAGATCATGGGAATCCCGTATACGGGTTCCGGTGTTCTGGCGTCTGCGCTTGCCATGAACAAGGAAGTATCGAAAAAGGTATTCATGAATAATGGTATCAGGGTTGCCCCGTTCTTTGTCCTGGACGGTAAAAATGCAGATGTTGCCGAGGATGCCTATTTACAGGAGGGGTTGGATATTCCATTGTTTGTAAAGCCGGTTTCGGAAGGATCGAGTGTGGGAGTAAGTTTCGTCAAGGACGGGAGCCTGTTTAAAAAGTCGGTCAGTGATGCCTTGATTTGTGGAAAAAGAGTTATTGTTGAAAAATATATAAAGGGTAAAGAGGTGCATATAGGGATACTTGGGAACAGGGCGCTGGGAGGGGTAGAGGTGAGGCCTTCTTCCGAGTTCTATGATTATAAAGCCAAATACGAAGGAGGAACTCAATATATACTTCCGCCTGAACTTGATGTGGAAACATATGAAAGGGCAAGAGATGCGGCCCTGGAGGCCCACATGGCACTGGGATGCAGTGGAGCAACACGTGTGGATCTCATTGTTGATGATAACAGGGATATATATGTTCTTGAAGTAAATACTATTCCGGGTATGACCAGAACCAGTCTGCTGCCGAAGATTGCTGCTCTGGCCGGATATGATTTCAAGGCCCTCGTGAGGGAGATAATCGATGATGCATTAAGGTCGGGGGAAGGCGTATAAATGGCTGCGCACAGGAAAAACAAGAGAAGAAAAAAGCCGGTTAATACAGGGGATTCTGCCGTAAGGAGGCGGGTATTCAAGGCTTTTTTTGTGATTTTTCTCGTAGTTTCCCTTGCGGTTGTATCAAAGGTTGTTGTCAACAGGATTGTGTTTTTCCCCGTCAGAAATATAAAGGTTATAGGCAACAGGCATCTTAGCGACCGTGAGGTGTCAAGGATTGCGAGGCTTAAGAAAGGTGTCAGCATTTTTATGGTGCATTCAAAACTAATTGTAAAGAGACTCGAGAGATCCCCCTGGATCAAAAGAGTGTCACTCAGAAAGGAGATGCCGGACAGTATAATTATCAAGATCAGGGAGTCTGTTCCATCGGCTCTGCTCAAGAAAGGCAGAGCATATTACCTGCTGCGTTCAGACGGTACAATACTTGAGAAACAGAATGGTGATGAAAAGTTTCTGCCGGTAATAAAGGGGAATTCAGGTAATAAAAGGGCTATACGCGAAGCGGTAAAGCTTGCCCGTGTCCTCAGGGAGTACGGAATGGATACCAATGTTTATTCAGAAATATCGATAAGTGATTTGGAGGATATGACCCTTCAGTACGGGGATACCACGATTAAAGTGGGTTATGGAGATTATGAGACTAAATTATTGAGGTATATGGAGCTCAGAGATGAAATTGCCCGGAGGGGAATACCTGTCAGCTATATAGATTTGCGGTATGCAAGAAGGGTTATTGTCAGGGCATCGAAAGGAGAAAGGCGTTGAAGCGGGGAGATCTGGTAGTAGGCCTTGATGTCGGAACGACGAAGATATGTGCAATTGTCGGAGAAGTAAGGGATGATCATGTCGAGATACTTTCAGTTGGGAAGTCCCCCTCGACCGGTCTCCGGAAAGGAGTTGTTCTTAATATAGATTCTACGGTCGATTCCATCAGGCGTGCTGTAAATGAGGCAGGATCAGCCGCAGGCATAGATATAAAGTCCGTATATGTAGGTATAGCCGGAGGGCATATAAAGAGTTTCAGCAGTTACGGCGCAGTAGGCATAAAAAATGGTGATGTGTCCGAGTTGGATATAGAAAAGGCCATCGAGGCGGCGAAAGCGGTGTATGTACCCCTTGACAGGGAAGTATTACATGTGATCCCGGTTGAATACTCGGTGGACGGACAGGGGGGTATTGTGAACCCCGTGGGTATGTCCGGAGTAAGGCTTGAATCCAGGGTTCAGATTGTAACAGGAGCGGTGTCTGCGGTTCAGAATCTGCTGAAGTGCTGTGAGAGGGCCGGACTTGAAGTGATCGATATCATCCTGGAACCTCTTGCATCATCTATGGCTGTTTTGAGCGGTGAAGAAAAAGAAGAGGGCGTAATACTCATGGACATGGGCGGAGGAACCACGGATATTACATTTTATGGCCGGGGACTGTTAAGGCATACGTCGGTTATAGCAATCGGGGGTAACCATGTTACAAACGACATATCCGTCGGTTTAAGGTTGCCTCTGAGCGAGGCGGAACGTATCAAGACGGAGTTCGCTTCCGCAATACCGTCATCCGGGGGCAGGGAAGAGATAGAGATAAAGGTTGCAGGAAGGGAAAGTCAACTCATACCGAAGCAGTATCTCACGGAGATAGTCAATCCACGATGTGAGGAACTGCTTAATATTGTTGACGGTGAAATAAGGGGTTTCGGGGGTTTTGAGAGGGCTGCTTACGGGGTTGTATTAACGGGTGGCGCATCCATGCTGACGGGTATAGATACACTTACGCAAGCGGTACTCGGACTCCCCGTAAGAACCGGGGGGCCGGAGGGTATCGGCGGGCTTAAGGACATTGTCAGCGACCCCATGTATTCGACCGGTGTGGGACTTGTTTTGTATGCACTGGATCACTGCAGTGAGAAGATGATATATGCCGATCTTTTCACTGCTATATTATACAGGATGAAACAGTGGGTAAAAGGCATGTTAAGAAAAAAGGAGTTCATGTCTGTTAAAGCTTAAAAAAAAATAGAAAGGAGGTAATATGTTTGAGATCGAGGAAGTAAAGAGCAATTCAGCAAAAATCAAGGTGGTCGGTGTAGGCGGTGCCGGAGGCAATGCAGTGAATAATATGATCGCCGCCGATCTGAGGGGTATCGAGTTTATTGCGATTAATACAGATGCCCAGGTACTGAGTTCATCTCTTGCCCCGGCAACGATCAGGATTGGTGAGAATATTACACGGGGACTCGGTGCAGGATCGGACCCTGCAAAGGGAAGGGATGCGGCCCTGGAAGACCGTGAAACTATTGCCGGTGCTCTCCAGGGAGCGGACATGGTTTTTATCACGGCCGGAATGGGAGGCGGCACCGGGACCGGCGCAGCGCCTGTCATAGCAGAAGTGGCAAAGGAGATGGGAGCACTTTCCGTAGCCGTTGTTACCAAACCGTTTTTTTATGAAGGAAAGAAAAGGGCGTTAAATGCCGAGCAGGGGCTCAAGGAGATGAGGGACAAGGTTGATACCTTTATTGTGATACCTAACGACAGGATAAGAATGGTCGTTGACAAGGATACACCGCTTTTGAAATCGTTTGCAGTGGCAAACGATATCCTGCGACAGGCAGTGCAGGGGATATCCGATCTGATTCTGACCCCGGGACTGATAAATCTTGATTTTGCCGACGTTGAATCCATAATGCGCAATTCGAGCAGGGCAGTAATGGGCGTGGGTATAGGCGTGGGTGAAAACGGGACTGCCGAGGCCGCCAAGCAGGCGATTTCGAACCCTCTTCTCGAAGAGTCATCCATAGACGGAGCCCGTGGGATACTGATCAATATAACCGGGGGACTTAATCTTTCGCTGGTTTCAATAGAGGAGGCGACGGGTTTGGTCTATGACTCGGCACATGAAGACTCGAATATTATCTTCGGTGCGGTGATCGATCCCGATCTCGATGATGAGGTCAGGGTTACTGTAATAGCGACGGGATTTGAAGAGAGAAAAGAGAAGGTAACTATGCCCGAGGTAAGGAAATGGCAGCCGAGGACATCCAGGGAGCCGCTCAGGGGATCGGACAGGGTGCTGTCAAAAAGCCTTGTTGACGAGATGCAGCATGATGCAATAGCGGCAGATGTAATGAATTATGATGATGCGTTGGATACACCGACATTTCTCAGGAAGATGAACGGCAAGCAACCATAGTTTTCCCCCACAGGGGTCTCCTTCACCCCCCGCTGGAGGCCCCTGTTCCCCCCTTTATCCGTTTATGATGCGTAACAGGGTATGCAAAGGTTATAATAAAAATATTGTGAATGCCGTAAGCCGTAAATTCAATGAAAGCGTTTCATGAGAAAGAGTCTTATACAGAAAAATCGTGAACTGCTTGAATCCGAGAAAGGGGCTGTATTCAAAGATCCGGGGGGCAGGCTTGGTATATGCCTTGTGTATCCGAATACCTATCACGTCGGAATGTCCAATCTGGGATTTACGGGTCTTTACACACTCCTTAATTCGATGGACGGTGTAGTATGCGAAAGGGTATTCCTGCCTGAAAAGAATGATATTGACCGGATCGAGCGTACCCGCTCAAGACTTGTTTCATTCGAATCGGGCAGACCATTGAACAGTTTCGATGCCATTGCCTTTTCTGTTTCATTTGAAAATGATTATCCGAATGTCCTTAAGATTCTCGGCCTTGCAAAGATCGGATATTACAGCAGGGATCGAGGTGATCGTGATCCGCTCATTATCATGGGCGGCCCGTGTGCCTTTATCAATCCGGAACCGCTTGCAGACTTTATGGATGTTGTTTTTATCGGGGAAGCGGAGAATGAAATTGATGATCTCGTCCGGGGCCTCGGGTCAGACGGGCATAAAACGGGCAGATTGAAGTCCCTGTCCGGGGTCAATGGATGTTATATCCCTTCCTTTTATGAACCAACCTATTCGGAAGAGGGGAAGATAATTAAAGTAGAAAAAATATACCCTGAGGCGCCCGGCGTTATAAAGCGGGTATACGTTAATGACCTGAACAAGACTATCCTGACGTCGCGGCTTTCAACACCCCATACGGAGTTCAAGGACATGTACCTTATCGAGGCCATGAGGGGATGCCCCTTCAGCTGCCGTTTCTGTGTCGCCGGGCATGTCTATGATCCTCCGCGTCAGAGAAAGCCGGAAGTGTTGACGGAAGAGATAGAGAATGCAAGGGAGAAAGGACTGAAGGTCGGCCTTATAGCGCCGTCATTGACCGAGTACAGGGGCATCACCGGGCTTCTGGACGGGAAAGACGTGCATTTCTCGATTACTTCACTTCGTGCGAGTAAAAGGTCGGCAGAGATCGTGAAGATGCTGAAGAACGGGCGCAGTGTCTCCATTGCCCCGGAAGCGGGTTCACAGCGCTTAAGAGATGTTGTAAAAAAGAAAATATCCGAGGACGACATCCTTGAGACGTCGGAACTCATCCTGAAAAGCAACATTAAGAACCTGAAGCTCTATTTTATGGCAGGGCTTCCGACTGAGACGCAGGAAGACATCGATGCAATCATTGAACTCGTAAAAAAGATACGCTCGCTTTCAAAAAAGGGAACAATATCTCTTACGCTCAGCATTTTTGTTCCGAAACCGTTTACCCCTTTCCAGTGGCATCCCATGGAAGACGAGAAAAAGGTCAGAGAGAGGATGAAGATTGTTAAAAAAGCCCTGTCAGGTAAAGGAATCAATGTTAATCATGACGCAGTCAGGGATGCGTACATGCAGGGACTCCTTGCAATGGGTGACAGGCGCGCAGGAAGAGCCCTTTTAAAGATGAATGAGCATGATAACTGGAAAAAGGCGTGCGATGAGGCTGGTATCGATCCGGATTTTTATATATTCCGCAAAAAAAACTTTGATGAAAAACTGCCCTGGGATTTTATCGATAATGGTATTGTCAAGAAAGAATTGTGGGATGAATATATGAATGCCATGAATATATAACCGGGTTAAGACGATATTTCCCGACGGCTTCAGTCTAATTGGTATTCACGATAAGTCTGTTCTACTTTTCAGCGCCGTCAAGAACTTCCCTGACTTTTTTGAGGAGTGTTGCCGGGGCAAAGGGTTTTGACAGATAGTGGACCCCTGGCTCAAGTATAAAGTTTTTATGAATTGTATTTGGTGAATATCCTGTCATAAAGATGGTTTTGCCGGTATATCCCAGCGCAGCCGCTTCTTCAAATACTTTCCGGCCATCCTTTTCAGGCATGATGACGTCCAGGAGAAGAATTGATATGCTCTCATGCCTGACTCTCAATATTTCGATGGCATCGCGGCCGTTTACTGCACTCATAACCTTGTAACCGTTTTCCTCGAGGGTTTTGGTAACTGTTGAACGTACCATCTCATCGTCTTCTGCGACAAGGACTGTCTCTGTACCCTTTAATGCGATGACAGGGTCAATCTTGTGTACCTGAACTTCTTCCGGCTCAGATTCCGATACCGGCAGGTATATCTTTATACTTGTGCCTCCGGCCGGTTCTGATTCAAAGTCGATGTACCCTTTATGATGCTTGACTATGCCGTAAACTGTGGCAAGCCCCATCCCGGAGCCTTTTCCGACTTCCTTTGTAGTGAAAAAGGGTTCAAAAAGGTGCCGCTTTGCCTCTTCATTCATACCTTCGCCCGTATCGGTTACAGAGATGCAGACATAGTCTCCATGTTCATGCATCCAGGGTTTCCACATTGAGTAGTTATTATCCAATGTTACATCGAGAGTCTCGATAGACAGTTTACCTCCTTCCGGCATGGAGTCACGCGCATTTGTGACAAGATTTATCATGACCTGTTCAACCTGTCCGGGATCCGCCATTGCCGTCCGGCTTTCTTTGAATTCAGTGCCAAATTCTATATTTTCCGGTACCAGTCTCTCCAGCACGCTCTTGAAATCGGCGATTATGGAACTGATACGTAACGGTCGCGGTTTGAGTATCTGGCGCCGGCTGAATGCGAGAAGACCCTGCGTAAGGTTTGCTGCACGCTCCGATACCCTCAATATCTGTTCGGAGCATCTGATGCTTTCGCTGTCCTTCAGACGCATGGCGAGTATGGAGGCATAACCGATGATGGCGGTAAGGATATTATTGAAGTCATGGGCTATACCTCCTGCGAGGAGCCCTATGGACTCGAGTTTCTGGGTATGCAGGAACTGTTTCTCTATCTTCTTCTTTTCGCTGATATCCATAAGCATTCCTATGACTGCCGGCCTGCGGTTGAATACCGTCTGCGCACCGTATACCTCCACATCTATAATTTCTTCATCAGACCTGACTGCCCTGAATGTATAATTGATAGCTTTCAGTTCACCATTGATCCTCTTGCGGAGGTTTTCCTTAACGATGTACCAGTCAGGAGGATATACCAGTGATTCAGTCCCCATTTTCCCTGTAATCTCTGAGGATTTATAACCGAAGATCTCGCAGAAGCGGGGATTTACGTACTGAAAAAGGTTGTCCTGGATGAGGTAGATACCCGTCATGGAATGCTCCACGAGAGACCTGAACTTTGTCTCGGATTCCTCCAGTTCCATTCTTTTTTCCTTTAAATCATAGTAGTGCTTCTGGATTTTGTAAATTGATAATGACAATGCAATAGAAAGAGTCAGCAGGAACATCAGTGTTAGAGTCTCCATGGCCGGCCGGCTGTATGTTTTCAGGAGGTGTATTCCGGGCCACACCATGATGGAAAGGGACAGGTTTTTCCTGGTCAATGTATCTTCTACATAATTACTCAAATTATTCCCGGAATTTATTAATACATTGTCTTTGTGGCTGATCCTGAAGTTGCCCTTGATGTGTCCTGCAACGGCATCCCTGATAAGAGGTGTGATCCTGAATACACCATTAAGGTATCCCGTTATCCGTCCGTCCCTGTCTGTAACCGGGTAGTATGTGGCCACACCGTAGCCGCCCTGGAAAAGCTCTACCACATCCGTCATAGAGGGCAAGCCGGTGCTTCGCGCCTGATTGAATGAAAGTGATGCCGACTTGTCGGGATGATGCAGGACATTTTTTCCGATTGCAGGGAGATTTTCCTTTTCCGGATATATCCATTTAATGGTTCCTTTGTTGTCTATCCAGTTGATGGCGCGAAATCCGCTGAAACTTATGTAGACAGGTTTAACTGCTGCATTGAAAAGGCGGTGGTCCAGGTCTCCTTCCCTCAGGATGTACTGAATGTGCCGGGAAAGTGCGTTAAGAACAGAGAGTCTTATATCAAGTGATTCATCGATCCGGGCCTTGACAGTCCTGAGTTCAACCGATAAATCCCTGTTAAGTTCATATACTTCCTTTGTTCTGTAACCGTACCATACAAGAAATATCAAAGAGGTGGTGAAAAGGAATACAAATACGGGCAGTAATTTCTTGACACTTTTGAAAGAACGGCTTGATCCGGACTCAGCGAAAGTCCTTTTCATGACCATCGGTCGGGTCTCCATCGTAGGAACCGGAATTTCCGGTTTATTGAAACCGATTAAATTTTAATATAGTAGCATAAACATATGGCCCTGTACAGGAGTTTGTTGCGCAAACCCGGAAATGAAGCAAAACGGTCATTCTGAGGGCGAAGCCCGAAGAATTTTTCCTTAACCCCTCCCGGCCTCCCCTTGGTAAGAGGAGGAGAAAGAAGGGGCCATTCACGGGGCCTGTACTGAGCGAAAGACGGGATCCTTCGCCTCCTGCCTGTGCGGGAAGTGAATTTTCCAAACTCTTCATCAAAATGCTATATTAAAAAATGCTCATAATACCCGCCATAGATCTGAAAAATGGACAGTGTGTGAGGCTCCTTCAGGGAAGAGAAGATGCCGTTACCGCCTATTCAAACGACCCGGTTGAAGTGGCGGTAAGATGGGTCAGTGAAGGAGCTGAACTGATACATCTCGTGGATCTGGATGGTGCATTCTCGGGAGATCAGAAGAATCTTGAAAGCATAAAAGCCATACGCAATGCGGTGGATGTAGAACTTGAACTGGGCGGGGGAATTCGTGATCTTGACAGGATCGACCTGCTTATGAATCTGGGCATTAACAGGGTCATACTCGGTACCATTGCGATAGCGGAGCCTGAATTATTTGAGGAAGCTGCTGCAAAATATCCGGGACGCGTGTTTGTTGGAATAGATGCCAGGGATGGCAGGGTTGCAGTTAGGGGATGGGTCGAGCTTACATCTACGGACGCCGGGGGACTCGCTACCGATATGACCAACCGGGGAGCCGCCGGCATTATTTATACCGATATCTCCCGTGACGGCATGATGACGGGGCCGAATATCTCTGCGATGAGAGAGATGGTTGATCACGTGGATATCCCTGTTATAGCATCCGGCGGTGTTTCAGGGATGGGAGATATAAGCAGATTATTGACTATCGACGGACTTTGGGGGGTAATTAGCGGAAAGGCGTTATATGAGGGAACGGTAAGACTTAACGAGGCGATAAACCTTGCTAAGGAATCAAGGGATAACTGATCCCATTGCTCAAGTTTAAGGCCTTGCTCTTTCTTTAAGCTGAATACTTGAATCGTGGGCACCCGAATCTTGTGATAAAAGGAGTTTTGATGTTAGCCAAACGAATAATCCCGTGCCTTGATGTCAGGGACGGACGGGTTGTCAAGGGCGTCAATTTTATAAACATAACTGATGCAGGTGACCCCGTCGAGAATGCGATATATTATGATGAGCAGGGCGCTGATGAACTTGTATTCCTCGACATTACGGCATCACATGAAAAGAGAAAGATCATTTTAGATGTTGTAGAAAAAACCGCAGAAGACGTATTCATGCCGCTTACGGTAGGCGGTGGCATCAGGGAGCTCGATGACATAAGGGACCTCCTGAATGCGGGATGCGATAAGGTATCCATAAATACGACGGCGGTTCGTGATCCTGATTTTATTCAAAAGGCTGCAGAGCGCTTTGGAAGCCAGTGCATCGTAATAGCGATCGATGCCAAAAGGGTTACAGGACAAACCGGTGAAGCACCGGAGTGGCTGGCAGGCAACAGTGACCTGGAGTTTTTGAATCTTGCAACCTGCGGCCTGCAGCCTGATAGTGATTGTTGGGAAGTCTATACACATGGCGGCCGCAAACCGCGTGGAATTGATGCTGTGCAGTGGGCAAAGTATATGGAACATCTTGGCGCAGGTGAAATACTTCTCACAAGCATGGACAGGGACGGGACAAGGGATGGTTATGACATACCGTTAACGAGGTCAATTTCCGAAGGAGTCGGCATCCCGGTCATTGCATCAGGTGGTGCGGGCAATCTCGAACATCTTTATGAAGCCCTTGCTGAAGGAAAGGCCGACGCCGTTCTTGCGGCGTCTATATTCCATTACAGGGAATACACAATAGGCGAAGCCAGGGAATATCTGGACTCAAGGGGAGTGCCTGTAAGACCGGCCGGGTGATACCGGCCTACTCGATCTTTATTATCACGGAGGGGTCCAGATTTTCTTTTATGAAGTTAAGCGCCTTGTCTGTTTCCGCCTTGTTTTTTGATTCAATAGTTATTTTTATCCTGGGTCCGTCTTTTACAACCATGGGGTATGAACCTATCTTTATATCCTTGAGCCTTTTCAGTGTATTTTCGAGCAGGGGAGCTATGTCCGCTTCGAACATCTTTACGTATAGCGTTCGCACATGAAAGGGCTCTTCTCTGAACCGCTCCTTGATTGCTTCAAACTTGACCTTGAGATATTCAGGTATGCCCGGGAAAATGAAGATGTTTCTAAATACAATCAGGGGGAACTTAAGCCCATTTTCCTTGATCAACTCCGCACCCTCGGGCACTTCCGACATCTTTAATGCCGATCCGACGGAATCCTCATCAAATCTCTCGCGTATAAGCTTCTCGAGTTCAGGGTCCCTTGTTACATTTACATTAAAGGCCTTTGCTACTCCGTCAATCGTAACATCATCATGAGTCGGTCCGATACCCCCGGAGGTAAAGACAAAATCGTATTTACCGGAGACATGCCTGAGTGTTTCGGAAATTTCATTGACATCATCGGGAATAACAGCGATATGTCTTACCGCAACACCAAGGTCCCAGAGTTCTCTCGTAAAATAGAAGGAATTGCACTCCTCTATCTTGCCCGAAAGGATCTCATCACCGATGATAATTATAGCGGCTGTCCTGCTCACTGATATACAGTATACTTGATGGCGTCGCAAAAAGTCGCCAGCTACTGCGTTGCACTAAGTTATCTCCTCTAAGTACGCCTCATTCCTCGAAATTTGTGCGCCTTGCATCTGACGATTTTTGCTTAGCCATCTCATTTTCGGACTTTTTACGAGTCTCCATCATACTTGATTCAGGAAAAATTAGCATCGGACGCAGTTATTTTTCACAGGAGCCTTCACAGGGACCGCAGGGGAAATAAACTGAAAGAGCCTTTTTTATGTTATCGATTGCTTCCTCTTCGGTTTTACCCTTTGCGACGTAACCGGGGATTTTGTTACTTGTGGCTGCCCATGTCCCGCCATACATAATATTTTCAGACAGGACCCTTCACGAGATGTGCAGGTACTACCCCGCAACATCACCGGACATCTTGAACGGCTGATAAGAGAGGGCCGTGATATTGATATAGACCGCATTATTGACTCATCAAAACACACCGGGATAGAGAAGGTTTTCCTGACAATGAAGACCTGGAGCCTTGGGCCTGTTGTTGATCATTTCAACGGTACAGTGAGTTTTGGTGAGGCAAAACTCGTAAGGGCCTATATGCAGCGTAACACCCCGGAAAGTTTCAGTATTAAATAACTACCAATTATCAATTACTATTCACAACTCACCATTTAACAAGTGAAGCTCCCTGACCAAAGGTCGGGGCTTCCGAGTAAGGAATATTGATTATTTAGAGTCTGTGTATAAACTGCTGTTTTTTATTTGCGTCATGTCCCGAAAGCATTCGGGACATCCGGAACTTATTGAAAAGAATAGATTCCGGCTTAAAGATTGCCGGAATGACAGATAGAGAGACTTACTTTATACACAGACTCTAAA
>BDTO01000018.1 GCA_002897855.1 bacterium BMS3Bbin05 | reverse complement strand
TATTGATACGCCGGCCAAAATTATAATTGGAAAAAAAGATATAGAAGTAAGACTTAACAAACGGGCAAATAATCCGATATTGCTTGAATCCGGGTTAATCAATACCCCCTTCAAATTGCCATGGGTCTCAAAAATGAATTTTGTTATTACTCTTAAATGACTCCCTCATTATGCTATCTTTCGATGCTATATGTTAGTTTAATTACTTACGTGAAAATCCAGGCTAGGGCAAATAAAAAATATTGGGGTGGTTCTATCCCGTGGATTTCTGCCCGATATTTTACAGACGAACATACAATCAAAGGTTCAGAACCAATAACAGAAGAAGGTTTAAATAACAGTTCAAGTAAAATTGCACCTAAAAATTCTACAATTTTAATTACTCGTGTCTCAGTTGGTAAATTTGCAATTGCTGACAAAGATTATGCCATTAATCAAGATTTAACAGCACTGGTTTTGAAGAAATCGAATATTAATAATCAATATCTCTGGTTAATATCTGAAATTGTAGCCGAAAGAATACAGAAAAATGCAACAGGTATCGGGGTTGTTGGAGTTACCAGAGATTTTGTTATCAAACAAGAAATTCCACTCCCTGACCTCGAAACCCAAACCCAAATCGTCGCCCAAATCGAAAAAGAGCAAGCCCTGGTCAACGCCAACAAGGAACTCATCACCCTGTTTGAGCAGAAAATCAAAGACAAAATCGCCAGTGTGTGGGGGGAGGATAGTACCGCGAAAGAGGAGATTCCTGCATGAATTTCCAACAAGCCTACCGCCTGTTGAAGCAGAATGTCTACTACGACAAGATGGATCTGTTGCTCAAAAAGAAAGAGGGAAAGACCTTCGGCGAGTTTATGTCCAAGCGTAAATGTCTGGAAGAATATGATAGGATAGAGGAGATATTGCCCGTAGAGGGAGAGTATTCATGACCAAAACAACTGTAAAACCCGCATCTTTGCCATCCAGAAAGTTCTATTTTCTGGACTATTTCTTCATTTTTCTTAGTAGCGTTGAAAAAAACATAATCCAGGACGAAGTGTTTAATGCATTCAAAATTCTCAAGCAAGAATACCGACTTGGTGAATCAAAATACAAGATTTTGTATCAACAAGGGCGTTATCGCTATACGTTTAATAAAGTGATGGACGAGTGTAAGGAATATGGCCTCCTTATCGAGGCGGAGGATCACAGAATTTATCTGACAAACGAAGGCAAAAGACTTTTGCTTCAGCATCGTAAAGAAGGAATTCGTGCATTCAATCTCTCTGTCTTCAAACTGATGGAAAAAACACATAACGCATTTCGAACACTCGTTGAATTTTTATACGAAGCTAATTCAAAAGGTTCGGGAGTGTTGGTGTTTCCACATTATTCCCCATTAGAATTGCATTTTAATAGGAGCAATATCCAAACAACAAAAGATATGGTTCGCTACACGGAGTCCCTTGTGAAAAAACTCAAGGGAGATATTGAGCAATACCTGAAACGCACTGTTGATTTGACCAAAAAAAACCAGGAGCTTTTGAATAAGATTGCTCATGATGGTCTTTTATCTAAAAGTTCATCAGGACGGTTTGATCCCAAAGACTACAACAAGATAACAAAACGTATCCGTGACTTCTGGCTTACGTACTTTCTTCAGGAACTTTATAAATGCCCCTACTCTATGACCTCCTTCGATATGTGGGGATATCGGGCTAGACAGATTGGTGTGATTCAGGTAACGGAATCTTACCCATTTATCAACGGCAAGCTGGTTTATCCCACATCTGTGGTCATTGACGCTGTTCATTCAGATGATTTTTCAAAGATATACCATTATTCGGACGGTAAACATCTTTTCGTTCATAAGCCAACCCTTGGAGCTGAGGAAGAAAGTCCATATAAAGAAAAGTTTATTGATACTCTTGTTAAAGGTTATTTTGATTTGAGACGTCAAGTACGATATAACTTTATCAACCTGGCATCATTACGGGAAATTGTTTGCTTCAGGTTGAAAATATCTATGCATTCATTTGAAGAAACACTGAATGAAATATATCGCCTGAACCTTTCCGGACAGCTAAAGATTCGCATCTCTCTTGAGGTAGACAAACTACCGGAAGAAACCAGTGCGCTGTATATGAAACAAGAACCCGTCATGGTGGATGGTAGCTATCGTAATATTATAGCCATTGACGTTGCCAAAGGAGGGCCAAAATAATGAGCAAGTTACTTCGAAAGCCTAAGCAACAACAGAGTGTTGATTTGGAAGCTAAATATCAACGGTTTGCTTTAACAGAGAACCCATTCCCAACGAGTCCGGTAAATAAGGACTCAACAGACCGTCGCATAAATGGCAAGATCTATGAGACTGATATCAGAAATAAGGAATACAATAAAATTGAAACAGTGTTTCTGAAAGCTCCTCAGACAGACCCATCACATCTTCGCCTTGGGTATATTTGGGATACTTCATATATAGGACGCGGAAATGGGAAATCAACATTTCTTGTAAACCTTATTGACCGGATTAACCAAGAATACTGTCTGGATATTTCTGATGAAATCAACAAGTGTTTTGCGGTGTATGTGGCACCTGAATCTGGAGGACGAACAAAAACGTTTGATAGTTTTGTTGACTTAATTTTTGAGGCAATTTATTCTTCCGGCATCATAGCATCATCCCTTGCAAGTATGAGGCTTGATGCGATTGCTGAGGCTTATCCTGATGTACATATAGATGAAGATGATGAGCAGAAATTGATTGCATCTCTTAACACAGAAGAATGGCTCAGAGAACGTGGTATTGAATACCGAAAACTAATGGATGTCATCTGGAAGAATGAATTTCTACAGAAAGTTCCCGACACATTTCCACTGCTTTCATCTCGACACGGATTGTTAGATTCATTTATTTCAGCAGAATCCTTCCTGACTGCCTATCAAAATTCAAAGAAGGGACGGGAAAAACTTGATTTTGTTTTTTCTCATCTTGTTCAAATGTTTATGGCAGCAGGTTTCAATGGTTCATACATCTTTATTGATGATTTTGAAAGAGTGCCGGACTTTCAAAGTGCACGTCAGAAACGGGATTTTGCTACTGAGCTTAGATCTGTTTTACTTGATGGCTCATACGAGAATGCCCGGTATGGATTCTTTAATATGTTTCTTGTCTTGCATGCTGGTGTTCCAGCGCTTATTTCAGAAGCTTGGTCGAGTTCAGGGTTAGACCAGCGTTATCCATTATCTCCACAAATTGAATCTCCACACCTTATCCATTTTGAAAAACTTAATCGTGAACATGTTAGTCTGCTGATCAAAAAGTATCTTGATGAATATAGGACAGACTCATTTTCAGGTGATAATCTAACTCCTTTTACGCCTGGTGCAATAAATATCATTGCAGTGGCAAGTGAGTACAATGCAGCAACGATTCTTAGAACTTGTTATGCACTGATTGAGAAGTCTTTAGCTGATGATAGAGATGATATTGACGAAGCTTTTGTTCGTGCTGAAATTGAAAAACGTGAGGGGGTGGTTTCGGGAGAAGAACCATCTTTGGATGATTCAAATGCAACGGACCTCATAAAAAAAGCGACTGATGGACGATAAATATGAATTATTGTTTGAATAGCACGGAGTTAGAATGTCTTTTGCTGTTACATTTGGAAGATAAGGCTATTGAGAATGTAACTCTTAAATCACTTTATGATAATGCCATTCAATGGCAAGATAAACTTCTATGCCTGACCTTTTCCTTTGCGAGAATTCTTGAAAGACAGCGTGGTTCAGCGTCATTGACACAGACGATGATCCCGGAACTGTTTTCCATGCCGGAAAAAATGTTTATCGACATACAAGAATGCAGTGAAGATTTTGTGGATTATATGCTGCGACATGAACATTCTGGTGAGATTGATTTGGAAATATCGCTTCTAACGGTTGCAAGAAAATTATCGGAACATTGTTATGGAAAAAATACGTTACGTGATTGATACAAACGGACTCATCTCTTTTTTTGCCGGAGTGTTTGAAGACACACATAGGTTCGATGGATCACCATCGATATCTAAAAAAGCAAGAAACGCTATTCAAGAGGCAGTATCTCCTTTAGAAGGTGGAGTGTTGTTGAGTGTTCCATCGATCGTTTTTATCGAGATATATGAAAAATGGCTCCAATCGGGCGAGTTCTTTCGCAGGTTTTTCTATGAAGTTTTTACACCTCTAAAGCAGTCTCCGAATGTTGAAATTCGCGCAATAGATCAAGAGGTTTTGGAGAATCTGCTTATTGTTGACGGGTGTCTTGCAACACATGATCTGCACGACAAAATCGTTGTGGCTTCAGCTATAACATTAGAGTGTTCAATAATTACGGTTGACCACAAAATTATCGAATTTGTGGGAAAAGGGGAGAGAAAAATACCCAATGTGCTAAATTAGCAATTAAATAAACAAGCGGGGTCTGGCCTTGTATTTTGACATTCTGGCAAGCTCAAATAGAGCAAAAGAAGGAAAACTCAGAGGTGCATGAGAAATGACGGTTGATCGTGATCGAAATGGTATCTGGTCTTATATTTCAACCTTTCAAAAAGAGCATCAGCAAAAGACCGTAATGCGAAAACAAAGAGGGTCAAATAACAAATCAACCAATAAGTCTGGATTCCCGCTCAAAGAACAACGGGAATGACAAAAGGGGACAGTTTCTTCTCTTCGATCAGAATGACAGCAAGGAAATTGGGGCGAGATTGAAACAGAAAATAGAGAAGGCAGAACTATTTACTATTAGATGGTGTGTTATATAAAGGATGACTGAATCAGAGCGAATTGAAATGCTCATAAAAGAAGGCGAAGGCTTAACGGTCGAGTTCAAGGAGAGATACACTCCAAGGATTGATCGTGATATAGTTGCTTTTGCCAATTCAAAGGGCGGGTTGCTGCTTCTCGGTGTTGATGATAGAGGGAAGGTTGTTGATGAGAAGCTGACCAATAAGATGAAAGCCGAAATAAATGATATTGCCCGTAATTGTGATCCCTCAATTCAGATTAAGAAGATTAAACAGGCCGGGAGGGTCGTTATTATTGAAGTTTCTGAGGGAGCGGAAAAACCTTATAGCTCATCCTCCGGTTATTACAGGCGGCTTGATGCAGTGACACAGAAGATGACGCAGCGGGAGGTGCGGTCTATTTTCCGTGAAACCGATGATCGTTCTTTCGAGGATCTCACCTGCAGGAACTTGACCCTGAAGGATATTTCTCTCAAGAGGGTCAAAGCATTTCTGCAGGAAGCGGATATGTCTTATAAGATCAGCAAGGCAAACCTTTCCTCGTTTCTTACGAGCCTGAATATTTACAGGAAAGGGAAAATCAACAACGCAGGGACTTTAATGTTTGCTTTCAATATCGGGAAATTCATCCCTCATTCAGAAAGCATTTTCGCGGCTTTTAAAGGAACGGAAAGAATTAATATTTATGACCGGAATGATGTAAGAGCCGACCTGTTAACCCAGTTTACTGAAGCTGTCGGTTTTTTAAAGAAACATCTGAATGTACGCAGTGAGATTCGTGATTTTGACCGCTTTGATATTTATGAAATTCCCCTGGACGCCTTAAGGGAAGCTGTTGTTAATGCGATTGTCCATAGAAATTATGCGATTAAAGGAACAAGTATATATGTAAGGATTTTCGATGATCGTGTGGAAATAGAAAACCCAGGGGGATTGGTTGAAGGAATGGCAAAGCGTGACTTTGGCAAATCCTCTGTAAGGAGGAATCCGATCATTGCCGATTTATTTCATCGTATGGATAAAGTTGAACGCATGGGCACAGGCATTAATCGTATGAGGACTCTTATGATTGAAGCAGGTCTGAAAGAACCTGTGTTTGAAATGGATTCTTTTTTCAGGGCCATATTTTATCGTGATCCACGATATTCGCTGAAAGCAGACGAGGCCGGAAAAAAAGGGCCGGAAGAAACTACCCAGAAAACTACCCAGAAAACTACCCAGAAAACTACCCGGAAAATAATAGAAGCCATTGCCAGGAAAGCAGATATCACTCAAAAAGAACTTGCTGCGCTTATTGGAATAACTGAAGACGGAGTAAAATACCATATAACAAGACTTAAAAGAAAAGGAATCCTTAAACGCATAGGCCCGGACAAAGGCGGGTATTGGGAGATAGTTGGTGGATAAAAAACAGGAACTGAAACTCACATATGAGGTCATAGGGCCAAGCCTTGAATTTTGACATTCTGACAAGCTCAAATAGAGCAAAAGAAGAAAGCGCAGAGGTGTATGAAAAATGACGGTTGATCGTGTTCCGGATTATTTAATAAGCCTGGTGCATGAACTAAGAAAGCTCCCAAGGAGACCGAGTGGGCGGAATTCAAGCACAACATAGCAGAGGCTGATGAAATCGGAGAATATATCTCCGCGTTGTCAAACTCTGCTGCCCTTTGCGGCAAGGCATCAGCATATCTCATATGGGGAATTGACAATGTAACACATGACATAATTGGCACGACTTTTCAGCCATCTGTATTTAAGGTCGAGAATGAAGAGTTGAAAAAAGCCTGCGCAATAAAAAAGACACCCTAAAGGAATAACTGGTAAAATATGAAAAAGGAGGGCATTATGGGAACTATAAACAATGACCTTGCAGAAGAGAGAGTTAAATCTCTGCCGGACAATGAAAAGATAGAGCTTGTAGATACTATCCTGATGCAGCTCGACAAACCCGACCCCGAGATTGACCGAATCTGGGCGGATGAGGCGCGCAAACGCTGGAAGGCATATAAGGCGGGCAGTGTGGAGACAGCGCCTTATGATAGGGTAATGGAGAAGTACCGCTCCTGATGAAAGTCCGCTTCTTAAAACCCGCTCAGTCAGAAGTTGATGATGCCTTTGTATGGTATAAAACCCGGTCTCGTGGACTCGGGACACAGTTTCTTGACGAATTTGACCGCGCAATTGATTCTGAAACAATTGTTGAGGTTGCAGTTGCCCATCTGCATAGAAAACCTCAATACTGGATAGACAGGATTTCATGACCATGCTTCGTTACCAAGAATATCCTAAATAGAATTGATGAATCCAAAGCCTTTTATGCCCGAGGTTATGTGCATGGAGACACCTATCCCGGAATTTCGTCAAAGACACAAGCCCTGTCAAGGAGGTGGTTTTATGAATAAGGTTTCTCTCATAAAGGGAAAAGACAGAAGGAGAAATATCAGGAAATCCCTTGAGCAAATTTCTGATGATATCAGGAAAAACTTAAAACCGGGACGGATTATAATCAAACCGAACTTTGTCTCCTCATCCATTCAGCTTGCAGCAAGCCACGTAGACCAGATAAGGGGCATCCTTGATTACCTGAGAGAGTTTTATAAAGAGAAAATAATCATTGCAGAAGCTGCATGCGACGACACAACAGAGGCATATAAAGACTTCGGCTACCATAATCTTCTCAAAGAATATAATGTTGAACTTATAGACCTGAATAAAGGCCCCTTTGAGAAAGTGCATATACTGGACGAAAAAAACAGAACGATTCATGTAATGGTTTCGAGCCTTTTGCTTGACAGAAACAACTACCTGATCTCCGCGGCAAAGCTGAAAACCCATGACAGCGTTGTTGTCACTCTTTCCATTAAAAATACGGCTATGGGATGCATATTTACAAAAGATAAGATACGGGTCCATCAGGGAGTAAAACATCTGAATCTGAACATTGCGGAGCTGTCAAAGAGTGTATGGCCTGATCTGGCGATAATTGACGGGTTTGTCGGTATGGAAGGTAACGGCCCGGTTGACGGAAGCCCGATCCATGCGGGCGTTGCCGTATCGGGCGCTGACCCGCTTGCTGCGGACAGGGTGGCATGTGAGCTTATGGGTATTGATTTCAATAAAGTCGGGTACCTGCGCTATTGCTCGGAAAAGGGGTTGGGCGAGGCGGATTTACAACAGATTGAGATAGTGGGCCATGCCTTCAGGGAATGTGTCATGCCGTTCAGATTACACAGTTCAGTAAAGGAGCAATACAAATGGAAGGATTGAAAGAAGTATAATATTATAATGACAATTGAAGAACTAACTCTGAAAAATAATGTAAGGCTCCAGGTCGAAAAGAGGGAGACGGACGGGAGGGTTGAAGTGTCCCTCCGGATGAAAGGCAATGAAAATTGTCTCCTGCACTGGGGGCTCGGCAGGACTCCCCGCTCAGCATGGCAAATTCCTCCGGAGCCGTTCCGGCCCGACGGCAGCAGGGCATTCGACCGGGCCGCGGTTCAGACACCGTTTACAGACCATAACGGTGAAGCCCGGATTGTTATCAGGATAGATAAGGACATGGGGCTTCCGGTTATGAATTTTGCCCTTTTCTTCCCGGATACAGGCCGATGGGACAATAATCACGGTAAAAACTATCACATCAAACTGCCGGGATTTAAACCTCCAGAGCATGAAACCGATGTGTCGGATGAGATCATTGAAAGGGAAACAGGTCACCACTCATGGACGCTGATGCACCGCTTTAACCTCTGTCATGATCTGGCGGACAGGGTCGGAGGTAATACAGAGGGGTTGGCGCTGCTCTACGTATGGCTGCGTTATTCCGCTCTCAGGCAATTGGACTGGCAGCGAAATTACAACACAAAACCAAAAGAGTTGAGTCACTCCCAGGACCGTCTGACACTGAAGCTTGCCGATATATATATAAATGAACCGGCAGGCAGGGAGTTGATACGGTTGATGATAACCACGCTGGGACGCGGCGGGGAAGGACAGCGGATACGTGATGAGATACTCAATATCATGCACCGGCACCATATCAAAGAGGTTTCCAACCATTTCATGGAAGAGTGGCACCAGAAGCTCCACAACAATACCACACCCGATGATATTGTTATCTGCGAGGCTTATCTTGAATTTCTGAAAAGTAACGGCAATCTCGATATCTTTTACAGAACGCTTGAGGCAGGAGGTGTGACTATGGAACGTTTAGAGAATTTTGAACGGCCTATAGTAACCCCGCCGGATTTTATTCCGCATCTGAAAGAGGGATTGATACATGACTTTGACAATTACCTGAAGCTCCTCAAATCGATCCATTCCGGCGCTGATCTTGAAAGCTCCGCCAATGCCGCCAGGCACTTATTCGATGATGAAATGAACGGGCTGATGGATTTCATATTTCAGCACAGATACGACAACAGGATGCCGGCGGCGGATATCGTTGAAAAGATCACCGCAATGCGCAGATGCCTGAACAGACTTTTAAACACTGACCGCGACAGCGGGAGGGTTCGCGATATGCTCTATCTCGACCTTGCGCTGGAGGAGTTCCTGCGCATTGCAGTAGAGCGCAACATCCACATGCAGATAGACAGGGGCCAACTTGTGGAATTAATAAGTATGGCTCTTGAGAACATCGGGTTTTCATATGTCGATTTCGAGTTTTCAGAATGTTTGAGGCACTGGGAGCGGCTTAAGACCATGCCCCGTTTTACTCAGGACTGGTCACTTCGCGCCAAGTCCGTTCTTGAACGGCTCGGACGCGCCATAGGCGCTTTCAGCGAACACTGCCACCGGCTGTTTCAGCCTAAAGCCGAATTCCTCGGCAAGGCCTTTCATGTCGATTCATGGGCGATAACACTCTTCACTGAAGAGATTGTGCGCGGCACAGCGGCATTTATACTCTCAATGCTTGCGCATCATCTTGACCCCGTACTGCGCAGGAGCGCAAGGCTCGGCGACTGGCAGGTCATCAGCCCGGGCAGGGCCGTGGGACTCGTGGAAGTTGTCGACACATTAGGATCAATCCAGGGCAAAACCTTTGACAGGCCCACAGTTATTATTGCAGATAAAGTAATGGGAGACGAGGAGCCTCCAGAAGGTGTGAATGTTGTTATTACACCGGATCCGGTTGATCTTGTGTCCCATGTGGCGGTTCGCGCCAGAAACGCCGGCCTGTTGTTTGCCACCTGTTACGATAAGGAGCGCCTTGATCGGCTCAAATCACTCAGGGGGCGACTGCTTGATCTCGCGGTGAATGCATCGGGTGATGTTGTATTTGAAGAAGTTACGGATGAAATGAATGCTGCGCCCTCACAAGTAAAAATAGAGTATACAAAAATAGCCCGGCCTGTGTTAACTGCCTATGCAATTTCTTCAAGAGATTTCAGGGAAGGTCTGGTTGGCGGCAAATCCGGCAACCTGAGGCTCCTTGAGGGAAAACTACCGGACTGGATTCATCTGCCTGTTTCAGCGGCGCTCCCTTTCGGCGTATTCGAAAAGACGCTTGCTTCAGACAGTAATAAAAAAATTGCCGAATGTTACCGGGAACTCATATCCCGGATTGAGGACAACCCTGAAGAGATTCTTGCTGAGATACGTAAAACCCTGCTGGCCGTTCAGCCGCCGGAAAAGTTGACAGCTTCTCTTTATAAAGTCATGGAGGAGGCAGGGCTTCGGTGTCCTGAAAACCCGGATGATGTATGGAGCTGCATCAGGCGTGTCTGGGCATCCAAGTGGAATGAAAGGGCATATCTGAGCCGCAAGGCAAGAGGAATCCCCCATGAGGACATTTTTATGGCGGTTCTCATTCAGCAGGTTGTAGAAGCGGAATATGCCTTTGTAATCCATACCGTTAATCCGTTTACGCGCAACAGAAATGAACTCTATGCCGAGGTGGTGTTAGGTCTTGGAGAAACCCTGGTCGGCAACTACCCCGGCAGGGCCCTCGGCTTCTTTTCCGGGAAAAAAACGCCTGAACCGCGCATTCTGAGTTATCCGGACAAAAGCGCCGGGCTTTTCGGCGGAGGCCTGATCTTCCGTTCGGATTCCAACGGAGAGGACCTGGCAGAGTACGCGGGCGCGGGCCTTTATGACAGCGTAATGCTGGAGTCCCCGCGAAAAGTTGCGCTGAGTTACACGGATGAGCCTTTAATATGGGATGAGGATTTTAGTAGAGGCATCCTGACCTCCATAGCCAATATCGGTATTATAGTCGAAAAAGCCCTCGGCTCCCCGCAGGACATTGAGGGCGTTTATTCCAAAGGCCGGTATTATGTAGTGCAGACACGTGTCCAGGTTGGATAAAAGAATGGATGAAATGAAACGGATCAGGATCGGCAACCAGACCGCCTTTGCGGCTTCAACACTGATGTTGCCCTTTGAATATGCAGTGGCAAACGGTTTCAATGCCTTCGAGTGGTTTCCGGACAGGCATGAATCAGGTGAGGGGTGGGATGTAAGCGACATAGATGCCGGGACACGCTCATATATCAAAGACAGGGCCACGACACATGACATAGCCCTCTCCGTCCATGCCTCGCTGCAGGCCAATCCACTGAAAAATGAAAATCTTGAACTGTGGTTTAAAGATATTGAGTTCGCACAGGACATCGGCGCATCCCTGTTCAATATTCATCTTTATACCGATGGGGGAATAGAGACTTATATAAAGGCGATTACACCCATTATAAGACGCTCTGCAGAGGCGGGCATCAAACTCGCCATAGAAAACACACCGCTTACAATTCCTGACGATTTCAATAAAATATTCGCCCTCTTTCAGAACATGCCGGCCGTGGATACGGCGCACACAGGGATATGTCTTGATCCCGGACATGCCAATCTGTGCGGGTCAACCCGTAACGACTATTTAGGGTTTATCGACAGGCTTGATACACGGGTGCCGGTCATCCATATCCATATGCATGAAAACTATGGTGACAAAGACAGTCATCTGACGATCTTTTCAGGGCCGGCAGGGGAAAATACGGCAGGCGTGCGCGGGTTTATAGAGCGCATGAAGAAACGCAGGTTTTCAGGCTCCGTAATTCTTGAACAGTGGCCAGATCCCCCGTCATTACTGAACAGGGCACGCGACAGGCTATATAATATGTGGATGCAGGATCAGGAATACAAAAGGAATTGAAATGGATCTTTACGCTGAAAATTCAAAAGAATGGCTGGGGCGGGAGGATTCGAACCCCCGAATGCTGGGACCAGAACCCAGTGCCTTACCGCTTGGCGACGCCCCAAAAATACATGCTGTAACGTACAGCATATATATTACATAAAAATTCGATTAGCGGTCAAATAATGACAGGGCATTATTGAATAGTGTCCGTGTATAAAGTATACTTATTTGTCATTCCCGCAAGCAAAGCGCGTCGGGAATCCTTTGTAAAGAAACGATTCCGGACAAGCCGGGATGACAGACAGAATGACCCCTTTATTTGAGTCCCTTAAAGAGGTCGGATAGTTTCACAAATACGCGCCGGGAGTAATATTCCATTTGTCCGGTAATTCAGAGCTTGCCACACTGTCTTCATTATTTTGCGCAAGGTCAATGTCATAAGGGGAAATGTACTTTTCTTTTTTTGTGTTATAAACGATTCGCACAACAGGATGGAGCAGACTTTTTTCTCCGAGATTAAGAACCACACCGAGCAAACCGCTTTCGAGCCGCACCAGTGAGCCAACGGGATAAATACCCACACAACGGATAAATTGCTGTACCAGCTCATTGCTGTAAAACCGGCTCCACTCAAAGAGTTTTTTCAGCACCTCGGTGGGTTCAAATTTTCGCTGGTAACATCTCTTGGAGGTCATGGCATCATAAACATCCGCAATAGCCGACATCTGGCCGAATTTACTGATCTCATCACCTTTCAGCTTGCCCGGATACCCTGAGCCGTCCATCCTTTCATGATGATGGATGGCCATTAATACCGAGGTTTCATTAACATCCCGGGTATGCTCAAGGATGACACGGCTGTGCTTCACATGTTCTTTTGCGCTTACAAATTCATCTTCAGATAACTGGGTGGTTTTGGCAAGGATTCCTGCAGGTACTTTTATCTTGCCGATGTCGTGCAAAAGCCCGCCGGCCCCAAGCGCTTTTATTAACTTGTAATCAAATCCGAGGCTCCTGCCGAAGGCGATCATTAATACACCGACACTTATGGAGTGCATAAATGTATATTCATCCGCTTGTTTGATCCTGCTCAGACTGGTCAAAGCGCCTTTGTTCCTTAAAATTGAATCAACCATTTTTTCCGTAATGTGATTCACTTTTTCCATTTTTATCTGTTTTCCGAATCTCACATCTTCCATAAGGTCCCTCACTGTCTGTAGCGCCTCTTTTTTTATCTCTTTTGCCCTGGCAATCTCTTCCTGCACAGGGACAACATCCCTGTCATTTATTTCCGGCTCAACAACCTTATTGAGTTGAGCCTGGATTTCCCGGCTTACCTCCTCTTCTGTAGGGGCTCCGGCAACATCGTTCCCTTTATCCGTGTCAATGTAAACTTCCCGGATACCGTAGTCAATGATTTTCTCAATTGTTTTCTCATCGGCGATTTTTATACTGTTTGAGAGGAAAGGATGCTTTATCCATCCACAGTTAAAATCATGGATAAACATTCCGGGGCCTAATTGTTCAACCTTAACTTTTTTAATCATGATACATGTATAAATCGGATAAATACCGCTTTTTCTTTAAATGTAATAAACTTGACATCTCTAAGGAGTCGCCCAAAAACAACTTCACATTTCAGCATCTCATCTTCGGGCCATCTTTGACCGCTCCTCAATCACAAAATCCTCTAAATAACCGGTTATTCCTGCGGTTTTGCTCAATCAAAAGCAACGATAAGCGAGCATCTCAAAAAAATATATGAAGAAGCAGAATTAGAGCTATCGTAAGTTTACTACGATCAGGGTCGTTATTAGTGTTAACATATTGTAATTATTGAAGGAAAAGAGAGTTTCATTTGTATACAACAATATCCTTAAAATTTGGTCTTTGGATGTGAAAATTTTGAATATTCAATGCATCTAAAAGCAATTCATCTTCCTGTTCTGTTTCCTCAAGTGTGTAATGAACATTCATTTTTTTGCGTTTTCCTCCATCTTCAATTAATGCCGCCAAACGAATTCTTTCCAATCGATCAAAAAGATTATCATAGTTTGTTTGACCGTACTCTGTTTTTTGTGCTCGGCGATATATAACCGATTCAAAAAGAAAACCCAATACGCAAGTTAATACATGAACTCTTATCTTTTGATCTGTCCAATGAAATTGT
>BDTO01000017.1 GCA_002897855.1 bacterium BMS3Bbin05 | reverse complement strand
AGTAGCGCCGGACCTTTTTTGCCTTGTCCGGGCCCGTATGCCCTTCAATGTAGCCCCATGAAAATACAGCGGAAGTCAGGGCCACGAATGCCACCAGCAGGAGGATGAGAGCGCTGAGGCTGTTGCAGGAGACCCAGTCGGCAATGGCGACGATCTCCCCGGTCTTTATGACCGTCAAGGCTGTCTTCAGCGCCAGGATCAATACTGCAAGGGCCCCTGCAATGGTTACAGCCGGTGCAAATCTCCTGTCCGCAGGTACCAGGGAGAGGGCCGCTGCTGCTAATGGTATGATCAGGATAAAGAGAAGTCCCATCCGCTGCTATACCTCCTTCAGTGTCTTCAAGTCGCTTACTGTTGTGCTCCCGATACGCTCATGTATCTTTCTGGTAAGTATTCCCATAACCAGGGCTATGATCAGGACATCGAAGGCCGCACTCAACTCCGCGATGAGAGGCAGGTCCGGGGCAATGGATATGCCGGCGAAAAAGGCGCCGTTTTCCATGGTAAGTATCCCTATGATCTGCGGCAGGGCCTCCCGTCTTACCGTTACCGTGTAGGCGCCGAGGAGCAGACACGCCATGCCGATGGGCAGGTTGACGCCTGTGGTTGTGCCGACGGCGCCGGAGAGGAGAGGTTTGGCAACGAAATACGATATTATGGTCAGCCCGACCGCGATGAGAAGCGATGTCGGTATGTTTATGAGTTGTGATATCTCCCTGCGCGCAGTGACCTCGTTGCCGACCGTTCGCCTGAGCAGATACGGGATAAGGACAGGTTTCACCATCAGGGTGATGGCCGCTACCGCAAAGAGATGGATGGACAGGTGAAGGTATCCGAGCAGTAGTGCGGATGCTGCCAGAAAGACAGACTGGAGTACGAACATCTTCAGGCATCCCAGTATCTGGCGCATGGCAATGATCCCGAAAGTAGAGAGCAGAAACAGCCCCCCTGTGAGTGCATTTAATTGTGTCAGTGATGAAATCGTCATAGTCTCTCCTGTTAAAAAATGTACATTATCATGGCTGCAATGGATGTAATAAACGCCGCTCCCAGGAACTCGGGGATGCGGAAAAGCCTGAGCTTCGCAATAGAGGACTCTATTATCACCAGAAAGAGGATAAAAACGAATATCTTTATCATGACCAGGGGTATTGCAATGAAGACCTCCAGCAGGCCGTCTCCACGGGCCAGCCCCCAGGGGGAGACAAGGACATTCAGGAATATACAGAGCAGGACAAAGAACTTCATGGCACCGCCCCACTTCATCAGGGCGGCCCCGCGGCCCGAGTATTCGAGAATCTTTGACTCGTCGATCATCGCAAGCTCGAAGTGGCCGGATGGGTTGTCGACCGGGAGACGTCCCGCCTCCGCAATGATGAGCATGAAGAATGCAAGCATCACCAGTACGTGTGAGGGCTCGAAGAAATTCGACAGCGGGGTTACCCATGCCTCCTGCACGATGTATGGTATGGTTGAACCCGCTACAAAAGAGACTGTGAAAAAGACGATCATAAACACGGGTTCGGCGAGAAAGCCGACCATACGCGTGCGGCTTGCTCCCATCGGACCATAGGGATTCCCTGTATCGATTGCCGCAATAGTTGCGAAAAAACCTCCGAGCGCCAGGATGAATCCTCCGCCGAGCATGTCCCCCATGAAGGCAAAGAACAGGGGGTAGTTAGTCAGCACCGGGATAAGGAGGGTGACAAAGATCGGGGTGACAAAGACCACATACGGTGTAACCCTGAATATCCATGAGGCCTGTTCGGAGACCACCTCTTCCTTGTGAAGGAGCTTCCGGATATCGCGGTATGGCTGAAGAATGCCCGGCCCGCGCTTTGATTGAACCATCGCTTCAAGTCGGTTAAGTACACCTTTTACAAGGGGAGAGAAGGCCATTACCACAATGACCTGAAGGAGATTAAGGATAATTCTGCTTATCATGGAGATGTTCTCCCCAAGGCTGCTGAATCATCAAAAATGCTGGCTGTCTGAAACCTGATGCAGAGGGGTTCCGGCCCTCCACCGGGATGTCCGGAAGGGGTTTTTTTATGATACGGACTTTTAGAAAAAAAGAATGGATACAGGGAGTAAAAGCAATATTTCAGGGGTCTGCTGTCTGGATAGTAATCTCCGTCCACCGTATTCTCCTTTCTGTCTTTCTTAATCACCCGATTGCCGTCCATTGAACGGCATTTTGTAATAAGAACGACATCCAGGGGTCATTAGTCCCGATTTGCCGGGACAATTACGGCGGACTCCATCGCCACAATGAATAAATAGTAGCAAATTATAATTGAAAAGTCAATTTAGAAATTAAAATGGAATTATAAGTTATTAAAATCCATCCCTGAAGCACTTCAGAGATGTCCATACTGTGCCGTGTATAATCCCGGGTCGGCTATTTACCCCTCAGGCAGTGTTCCATATCAGTGATCATTCCGATGATTGCATCGAGTTGAGGGTCAAGGATATCCTGAAGACCGCAGGCTACCTTCTCTTATTCATCGGGTTTCCATCTTTTTTCTATGATATCTTGTGCGGATTTCCCGACAATGCCTATCTCTGAGTTAAAGGACTCTGTAATAAACTCCAATGCCTCCTCTGAACCGATCTCTTCGAGGGCATTGAGTATCGAAATTTTTAAAAAAGGATTATCTGTTCTGCGGAATAACCTGATAAGATGCTCAACTGTTTCATTGCTTTTCAATCTACCAAGAATCCATACTGCCCTCTGTACAGTCTCAGGTTCGGGATGTCCCAGGGCATTTATCAGTTTATCCTGAAATTTCTTCCGGTCGTACTTTCTAATATCAGCACCACATTGAGGACATCTTTTGTTGTTATTGTCAATCTCTCTCCAGCATATGGGACAGAAGAATATCATTGCTCTTTCTCTATCTTTTCTATTTCTCTGTCTATTAGCAGGAGGTTCAGGGCTATATTGCCGTCAGATACATACTTGCCACTTTTAGATAGTTTGAATATATCTAAAATCATTCCTGGATTACCCTTTGTCAACTGATAAACCTGTTTGAAGAATTTTTGAGGATTATTTACCATTATGGAGGATTTGTGGTAAATATTTTCCATTAAAATGAATGCCGCTTCTCTGCCCAGGTTTTCAATCCTCAGTTTGGGTGTAAGATACAGAGAGTACCCGAGGTTGCCCCTGCACTTAAAGTCTCTTATCTCCCAGCTCTGCCTTGATGCTGTTATAACAACTGTTTTTTCATGTAATACACTTAGAAAGGAATTTATCCGGGGTGTTACATTATCAAGGTGGTCAAGAATAATACAGAGATTGTGTTTTGATATACAACTGTATATTATCTTTTTTAGTATATCGATGTTAAGGGAGTTGAGTTGGTGTGTTTTTAAGACCTCATATCTTCTGCAATACCTGTCAGTAAACTCGAGTTTCTTGAATTGATTCAAGAAATACCCGGAAATGCACAAGAGTATATTCCTTAGATTCCTGCCGTTATTACAGTAGATGGGGGTGATTGAACTGTCTATATATCTGCAATTTGCGTTAATCCAGAGAAGAAGTGATGTCTTACCTGTTCCATCAGAGCCATAAATATGGATACCTTTTCCTGACTGGATATGTTCTGTTAATATCCTTAATTCAGATTCGCGACCAATAAGACCTGTGAAGGTGGACTGCATCGGACCTCCTGCGTTCGAAGGTGTGTGTGCCTGAAGGTTTTCAATCCATGAACGCAGGAGTCATTAGTACCGGTTTATCGGGACAATTACGGCGGACTCCATCGCCTGTTGAAAAAATATCAGAATTACATGGTTGAAGTCAACTTAAAAAAACAAATAATCTTATAATTTTAAGAAATAAATGGTTCTTTCTCATTTCAAATGGGTAAACTGTCACCCTGAGAGTAAATTACTGTCACCCTGAGCCCTTCGGCTACCGTTATTCCAGGCCTGTCGCTTTTTTTGTCACCCTGTGAGTAAAAACTGTCACCCTGAGCTTGTCGAAGGGTAATTTTACCAACTCTTCATAATCTCCAGCGATTATAGCCTCTTTTTTTCTTCTTGACCAGCCTTTTATCTGTTTCTCCCTG
>BDTO01000016.1 GCA_002897855.1 bacterium BMS3Bbin05 | reverse complement strand
AAACGGCAGGTTTGGAATGACTGTAGTCGAAGGGCTCAGGGTGACAAAAAAAGCGACAGGCCTGGAATAACGGTAGCCGAAGGGCTCAGGGTGACAGTAATTTACTCTCAGGGTGACAGTTTACCCACTTGAAATGAGAAAGAACCTAAATAATAAATAAGCTATTTTAAAGAATAGCACAAGAAAAGCCTGCCGGTAAAGGCTGGGGCCGGTGATTGGTGAATTAAATATCGGTAATGGGTATGTCTTTGGCTACCCGGGCAGTTTCTCATAGGCAGGAAACGGAAGGCTATCAGGATCAAGAGCGTTTTGTCCGTGCCCCGCAGAGTTAAATAGAGCCTGTGTATAAAGTAAGTCTCTCTATCTGTCATTTCCCGACTTAGTCGGGGAATCCATTCTTTTCAATAAGTTCCGGATGTCCCGAACGCTTTCGGGACATGACGCAAATAAAAAACAGCAGTTTATACACAGACACTAAATAATGTTTTCTCAGCTCTATTCCGGGATAATGTATTTTATTGGCATGCTGGCCTGATTCCTGCGAAATTGCATAGAATTCGGGCCGCAGGTTTGAAGACGTGGAATCCCAAATAAACATTCATGTTGAATAAATGAAAAACGGAGGTATTTCTGTTATGAAGCAACACCTGACCGGGTTTTTTACAGTTTTTTGGGCGGCAATCTTATTTGTTACGTCCGCCTTTGCCTGCCTTGACAAAGCATTATGGATAAACCTATTATTTATAGTTATTAACAGGAATATTATCCCTGTTAATAATTCGATGGAATACAGCATCCCGGAAGATTCTTTTAAGTCAGAGGGCTCTCCCCGGTCTTAAGATGACCTGTGATAGTGTTCTGTTTATTTCGTAACCGTTAGTCATTTAAACCAGAATGAAAAATGGTCTGCCTGTAAAAGAAAAATTATTCCTGTCCGGAAATGAAGCTATAGCGAGGGGGGCTTTTGAATCCGGAGTCAAAGTCGCCTCTGCCTATCCGGGAACCCCGTCTACTGAAATACTTGAAAACCTCTCAAGATATGAAGGTGTCTATTCCGAGTGGGCGCCGAATGAAAAGGTGGCGTTAGAGGTTGCATTAGGGGCGTCCTTTGCAGGTGTCAGAGCGCTTGCGGTCATGAAACATGTGGGGCTGAATGTTGCCTCGGACCCTCTCTTTACGTCAGCCTATACAGGCGTAAGGGGCGGGCTCGTGATAGTTACTGCAGATGACCCTTCCATGCACAGCTCGCAGAATGAACAGGATAACCGCAATTATGCCTTTGCCGCCAAGATACCCATGCTCGAGCCTTCGGATAGTGCTGAGGCAAAGGAATATACCAGGCTTGCCTTTCGGATAAGTGAGGAATTCGATATCCCGGTTTTACTCAGAACAACAACCAGGGTCTCTCACGTCAAGGGCTTAGTCGAACGGGGTGATGTGGAGAAATCCCGGATTCTGCCCGGTATAGTCAAGATACCGGAAAAGTTTGTTATGCTTCCCGCCAATGCGAGGAAAAGGAGGACAGATCTTGAAAAGAGGCTGGAAAAGCTCAGGGAGTTTGCCGAAACATTTCCTGAGAACAGGGTTGAGCGGGGCAGCAGGAAAATGGGATTTATTACATCAGGTGTTTCTTATCTCTACGTAAAGGAGGCATTTCCAGGCGCATCGGTATTAAAGCTTGGGATGGCATATCCATTTCCGGAAAACCTGGTTAAGAGTTTCGCTGAAGATATAGAGGAGCTCTATGTTGTCGAAGAACTCGACCCGTTCATTGAATTGCATGTAAAGGCAATGGGGGTTTCATGCAGGGGCAAAGAGCTTATCCCGTCCATCGGAGAACTGAATTCATATATAATAAAAAGCTCTTTAGCCGGAGGGAATCCCCCCGAAGAATTTCTTGAACCGGTCGGAATACCGCTCAGGCCTCCGGGTATGTGTCCCGGTTGTCCCCACAGGGGTCTTTTTTATGCCCTCTCAAAGCTTGGTGTATTTGTTGCGGGTGATATAGGGTGCTATACCCTTGGATTTCTGAAGCCTCTTTCAGCAATGGATTCCTGTGTATGCATGGGGGCAAGCATCGGGAATGCATTTGGTATGGAAAAGGCCCTCGGCAGAGATGCCCTCGGCAGGATCGTTGCGGTCATTGGGGATTCGACATTCATCCATTCGGGCATTACCGGTCTGATTGACGTGGTTTATAACCGGGGATTCAGTACAGTTATTATCCTTGACAACCGTATAACCGCGATGACCGGACAGCAGCCGAACCCTGCAAGCGGAAAGACCATCTCCGGCGAAAGTACGGAAATGATAGATCTGGAATCACTCTGCCGTGCTATTGGGGTGAAGCATGTATATACCGTAACACCCCATGATATAGACAGTACATTCAATCTGGTCAAGCGGGAAGTTGAACGTCCCGCGCCATCGGTAATCATCACAAAGTCCCCCTGTGTCCTCCTGCCTGAAGAAAGGATGAGGGAAAAGACACTTTACAGGATTATTACTGATCGATGTAACGGATGCAGGGCATGTCTCAAGCTGGGCTGCCCGGCCATTGAATGGATTGGTATTGATAAGGAAGAAGCAGTAAATCCGGGGTTTAGAGAGAAACAGAAAGGATATGCAAGAATAGACCATCTCCTCTGTAACGGATGTACCCAATGCATCCGGTTGTGTAAATTCAAGGCTATAATTAAGGACGAGTGATGTGAATAAATCCATTACCAATATATTATTTTCAGGTGTTGGCGGGCAGGGAATTCTGCTTGCAAGTGAGATAACCGCTTTTGCCATGATAAAAGCGGGTGTGGATGTAAAGAAAAGCGAGTTGCACGGGATGGCGCAGCGCGGGGGGGCGGTTGTTGCCCATATGAGATATGGCGATAAAGTATATGCTCCTGTTATCGAACCCGGTTCGGCCGATATCCAGGTTGCCTTTGAGATGATGGAATCACTCAGGTATCTCCCTCTGCTGAAGAAGGACTGTAAGGTGATAGTGAACACTCAGAAGATTCTCCCGCTGTCTGTATCAACTGGAGGTGAAGAGTATCCCTCCGACATTCCGGGGAAACTTTCAGAGAGGGGTCTTTCTGTGTATACGATCGATGCCATTGCTGTAGCCGGCGCCGTCGGTGAAGTCAGAACAGTAAATATGGTAATGGTGGGAGCGCTTTCATGTTTTGTGCCTGTTGAGGAAAAAATATTCCTTGATGTGATTTCCGAAAGAGTAAAAGAGAGGTTTGTCCGGGTAAATATAGAGGCCTTCAGGAAAGGGCGTGATATAATTGACCGGGTGAAAGCGGAAAAGACGGTTTAAGCAGTATGTCCCATATATAAATAGTGTCTGTGTATAAACTGCCGTTTTTTATTTTTGTCATGCCCGAAGTCTGTAATCGGGCATCCGGAACTTATAGAAAAGAATAGATTCCCCGACTAAGTCGGGAAATGACAGATAGAGATGCTGACCTTATACACAGACACTATATAATGATGAGGAGGCTTTGCTTATGATATGGAACGAGGAATTCGAGACACTTCCAAGAGAGGCGCTGGAGGCACTTCAGTTAAAGAGACTCAAGCGACTTATTGAGAGGGAGTACAACCTGGTACTGCCTTATCATAAGAAAATGGAAAAGGCCGGGGTCACACCTGATGACATAAAGAGCCTCGATGATATAAAGAGACTGCCGTTTACCACCAAGGATGACCTGAGGGATAACTATCCTTTCGGCATGTTCACGGTCCCGCTTGAAGATGTGGTCAGGATTCATGCCTCGTCGGGGACTACCGGCAAACCCACGGTTGTCGGATATACAAAAAAGGATATAGATACCTGGGCGGAACTAATGGCGCGCACATTGGCCTGCGGAGGATCGACAAGGGGTGATGTCGTCCATAATGCTTACGGGTACGGGCTCTTTACCGGGGGTCTTGGCGCACACTACGGAGCTGAAAAACTCGGGGCGACCGTAATCCCCATGTCCGGAGGTAATACCAAGAAGCAGATAATGATTATGCAGGATTTTGGTTCGACAGTGCTTTTATGTACCCCGTCGTATGCCCTTAATATAGCTGAGGTTATCAGGGAGACCAATGTGGACCGCTCAAAACTTAAGCTCCGGGTAGGTCATTTCGGCGCTGAACCATGGAGTGAGAACATGAGAGAAGAGATAGAAAAGAAACTCAATATAAGCGCCCTCGATATTTACGGTCTGAGCGAGGTCATTGGCCCCGGGGTCGCAAGTGAATGCATTGAGAAAAAGAAAGGTCTGCACATATTTGAGGACCATTTTATTGCTGAAATAATTGACCCTGACACGGGTGAAGTCCTGCCGCACGGGGAAAAAGGTGAACTCGTATTTACTACAATAACAAAGGAAGCCTTCCCTGTCATCAGATACAGGACAAAGGATATTACGCAGTTGATTGACGAGCCGTGTGTATGCGGAAGGACATTTTACAGGATGAAACGTGTTAGCGGCAGAACGGACGATATGATGATCATTAGAGGGGTGAATGTATTTCCTTCACAGATAGAACATGTGCTGATGAGTTTAGAGGAAGTTGAACCTCATTACCAGTTGATAATCACCAGGGAAGGGGCACTTGACGTAATGGAAGTGCAGGTCGAGGTAAATGAGAATATATTTTCCGACGAGGTGAAGCAGCTGGAGACTTTGAGCAAACGTGTGGAGAGAGAGATTAAGGACCTTCTGGGGATTTCATGCAAGGTAAAACTGGTTGAGCCAAAGACTATACAGAGGAGCGAGGGCAAGGCCAGGAGAGTAATTGATAAAAGAAAGATCTGAACAGGGGGATAAAATGAAGGTAGAACAGATTTCCATTTTTCTTGAAAACAAGTCCGGCAGACTCACGGAGGTAACCGGGATACTTGCAGAAAACGGTATTAACATCAGGGCGCTGTCGCTTGCCGATACTGCAGATTTCGGGATATTGAGAATTATTACAAATGATACCGAAAAGGCCAAAAAGGTGCTTAAAGACAACGGCTTTACAGTCGGAAAGAACGAGGTGGTTGCAATTGAGGTGCCCGACAGGCCGGGCGGCCTTTCGGGGATACTGCGGGCATTGGCGGGCCAGGATATCAATGTTGAGTATATGTATGCCTTTGTACAAAAGAGCGGGGAAAATGCTATTATTATTTTTCGTTTTGATGAGATAGAAAAGGCGATATCAACACTTCAGAAGGCTGGCGTAAGAATTCTCAGGGGTGAGGAAGTTCATTCTCTTTAAGGCTGACAAGTCTTATAAAAATTATCCTGCCATGCAGGGAATAAAAAGGAGGAATAATATGAAGAGGCTGAAATTATTTGTCGTTTCTTTGTTTATTCTTACGATGGCCGTATCCCCGGTATTTGCTGCGGATACCATAAAGATTGGCGCTATTCTCGCAGTTACCGGGCCGGCTTCATTTCTTGGCTCACCGGAGGCAAAAACCCTGAGGATGCTGACCGACGAAGTCAACGCCGGGGGAGGTATAAACGGGGAAAAGATAGAGCTTATCATAAAAGACTCGGGGGCGAACCCGGAAAAGGCGATTTCATTTGCCAAACAGCTCATCGAGGAAGATAAAGTTTTTGCCATAATAGGACCGTCTACCAGCGGTGAAACAATGAAGATCAAGAATATAGCACAAGAGGGGAAGACCATTCTTCTCTCCTGCGCGGCTGCCGAGGTGATCGTAAATCCTGTCGCAAAATATGTGTTCAAAACGCCTCAAAAAGACAGTTTTGCTGTGAAAAAGATTTTTATGCAGATGAATAAGATGGGTATCAAGAGGATAGGGGTAGTTACAGGCAATACCGGATTTGGAAAGGCCGGAAAGGCACAGCTTGCGAAAATAGCCCCTGACTACGGAATAAAGATACTCGTCAGTGAAGTCTATGACAAGAAGGCCACTGACCTGACCGCTGTGGTCACAAAACTGAAATCAAAGGATATCCAGGCCGTTGTTAACTGGTCAATTGTGCCTGCCCAGTCAATTGTGGCAAAGAACATGAAACAGATTGGATTGAATGTTCCCCTGTTTCAGAGCCATGGATTCGGAAACATCAAGTACGTAAAGGCGGCAGGGGCTGCAGCGGAAGGTATAATATTTCCCGCCGGCCGGCTTCTTGTATCTGATGCGCTCCCCAAGAGCAACAGGCAGAGGGCCGTACTCCTGAAATATAAAAAGGATTATGAATCAAAATACCATGAGGCCGTGAGCACATTCGGTGGCCATGCCTATGATGCATTTAACATACTGGTAAAGGCCATCCGGGAGGTGGGGCCCGACAGGGAAAAGGTCAGGGATGCCATAGAAAACATGAAGGACTTTGTTGGAACCGGCGGAATATTCAATTTTTCCCCGACTGATCATAATGGCCTCGGTATGGATTCTTTCGATATGCTTACCGTCAGGAACGGGCGGTTCGTCCTGTTAAATAAATAGTTCCAGTATATCAGAGTCTCAAATTGAGAGGGGAGTATCCTGCATTTCCACGGGTACTCCCTGTTATTTCTCCAATCATATGATTATATGATTATAGAACTGTTTTTCCAGTATCTTGTTGCCGGAATTACCTATGGGATTATATACTCCACTGTAGCCATAGGCTTCAATATCATATACAATGCTACCGGGATTATAAATTTCGCCCAGGGCGAATTCGTCATGATCGGCGGAATGACGGCAGTAACTTTGAATGCCTTTCTTCCTCTGCCTCTTGCCATAATCATTGCTGTAATCATCACCATGGTGGTTGGGGCTCTTATTGATATAATCTTTATCAGGTGGATTGTCAATCCGTCAGTGCTCAGGATGATAATTATCACTATCGGATTATCTATCGTTATCAGGGAAATAGCGCTTCATGTCTGGGGCGACGGAGTCAGGGCGCTGCCCTATTTTACGGGAAATGAAATTACATCCCTCTCCATAGCCGGAGTTCACATATCGCCGCAGGTATTGTGGGTAATCGGTGTCTGTTCGGTCGTGGTAATTGCACTTAATTTCTTTTTCAGCTTTACCCTTGTGGGGAGGCAGATGCGTGCCTGTGCTTCAAATCGGAATGCGGCAAGATTGTGCGGAATAAACGCAAAGAATATTGTAACACTGTCATTTGTGCTGAGCGCAGGTATCGGTGCACTTGCCGGTTGTGTTATATCTCCAATTACGTACGTACAGTATGATAGCGGCACGGGCCTGGCTATAAAGGGATTTACAGTTGCGATTCTCGGTGGGCTTGGTAACAGCATGGCTGCGGTTGCGGCCGGCATAATCCTCGGGATTCTTGAATCTTTCAGCATATGGGTATTACCCGCTGCATACAAGGATGCAATTGCAATATCCATCCTGCTCATAATCCTGTTTTACAGGCCAAGCGGACTCTTCGGCAGCCGGGAGGTCTTCAGGTTGAAGGAATTCTGATGCCTGGCAAAAGGGTGTTGCAGATGGCCGGCCTTATCACGGGGGTTATCACTGTTCAGTTGCTTACCCGTTTTACCGGAACAGGTTACTTCCTGACCCAGTTAACCATGTCTGCATATTACTCTCTTGTCATTATAGGTCTCTGTCTTTTAATAGGTTACGCAGGCCAGATTTCGTTGGGTCATGCGGGGTTCTTTGCGATGGGAGGCTACATTTCGGCCTTGCTTACCACTTATAACCTCTTGCCTTACAAAGATAACGCCATTATCGCTGTGTTAATGAAAACAGGTATCCTCGTTGTCCGAACGAACCTTTACGGTTCGGAGATCCTCTACTTTCAGCCATGGGTTGCCTGTATCATAGCCGTATCCATGACAGTATTGGTTGCATATCTTATCGGCGGGCCCATACTGAAACTGAAGGGCCATTATCTCGCGATGGCAACGCTGGGGCTTGGCATAATTGTCTACAGAATTGTCCTTGGCTCCGCCTTTTTTGGTGAAGCCGACGGTTTGTCCGAAGTGCCAGCTTTTACGCTATTGCCCGGGCTGAAGGTGAGCGGAAACCTGTCCGTCCGCATTTCAAACTATTATATAGCCTGGGGATTGGTTATTATTGCTTTTATAACCCTCCTGAACCTGGTGGATTCACGTGTGGGAAGGGCTTTGAGGTCCATCCATGGGGCTGAAGACGCTTCGAGTGCCGTGGGCGTGAATACTGCGAAATACAAGCTGAACACATTTGTCCTCAGCGCTGCGTTTGCTTCCATTGCCGGGGTCTTTCTCACCCACTATAATGGCGGTATAGGACCATCGGAGGCATCGGTCATGAAGTCAGTGCGTTATGTTGCGATCGTTGCTGTCGGAGGTATGGCTAACCTGTGGGGTGCCTTGATAATGGGTGTTCTGCTTAATTTCCTCTCACTGAGGGGTTATTTCGGTTCGTTTGACGATGCGGTTTTCGGGGGGATATTGATAGTCATTATGCTTTTTGCCCCGGAAGGTCTAATCAGGGTCGATATCTTCAGATATCTGAAAAGGGCGGTCTCCGGAGAAAAAGCGGGGGAGCAGAATGATGGATCTTCTTAAGGCCGAAAATCTGAATCGCAGTTTTGGCGGACTCAAGGCAGTGGATAATATCTCCTTTTCTGTCGGAGAGTGTTTGATCAAGGCTGTAATCGGTCCGAACGGCGCGGGGAAGACAACACTTTTCAATCTTATTTCCGGTTTTCTCAGGCCCGATTCCGGATCAATTGTATTTGCCGACCGCGAGATTGCGGGGAAGAGCCCTTTCCAGGTAGCAGAAATGGGAATGGCACGCACATTTCAGCATATTAAACTTTTTCCGAAGATGACGGCGCTTGAAAATGTGATGACCGGCAGGCATATACACAGCAGGGCGGGTTTTATCCCGAGCATGCTGCATCTTCCGGGTATGAGCAGGGAGGAAAAGTTTATAAGGGAGAGGTCTCTTGAGATAATGGAATCGGTTGGGATTATGGACCTCGCCGATATCGAGGCAACGGACCTTGCTTACGGGCAACAGCGCGCAGTAGAGCTTGCGCGCGCCCTGGCATGTGAACCGAGACTGCTTCTCCTTGACGAACCGGCTGCCGGCCTCAATATGAGAGAAACGGCGGAGGTTGCAGGTCTCATAAAGAAGATACGTGATTCGGGCATAACAATCCTGATTGTAGAGCACGACATGTCGCTTGTTATGGGAATCTCCGATGAGATCATAGTGTTGAGTTATGGAGAAAAGATTGCCGAAGATGTACCTTTGGCGATACAGAAGAACAGGGAAGTAGTACGCGTTTATCTGGGTGAAGATGATGCTTAAGGTCAGGAACCTTGAGGCAGGCTATGGGAAACTGAAGGTATTGAGGAGGGTCTCCATTCATGTAAAGCAGGGAGAGATAGTTACAATAATAGGAGCAAACGGCGCAGGCAAGACTACTCTGCTCAATACCATCGCAGGACTCATAAAAACCCAATCCGGAGAAATTATGTTCAGCGGGAAGAATATTCACGGATTACCTGTGGAAAGGATAGTCTTCTATGGATGTTCTCTTGTCCCCGAGGGCAGGCAGGTTTTTTCTACCATGACCGTAAAAGAGAATCTTCTGCTTGGGGGGTATGTCCTCAAGCGCAAAAAGATGGATGGGGCTGTTGAAGATGAAATCGAAAGTGTCTATTCTCTGTTTCCTCTTCTCAGGGAGAGGAAGAAACAGCTTGCAGGGACACTTTCCGGCGGAGAACAGCAGATGCTTGCTATCGGGCGTGCGCTTATGGCAAGGCCCTCACTAATCATGATGGACGAGCCCTCTATGGGGCTTGCCCCTTTAATCGTAAAGGATATTTTTAATATTATATACAAGCTCAGGGAAGGGGGCAAAACCGTGCTCCTGGTGGAGCAGAACGCCCAGGCCTCACTGAGGATTGCCGACAGGGGTTATGTGCTCGAAACGGGAAGGGTAAAATTGCAGGGGCCTGCCGAAGATCTCCTGGCGAACAGGGATGTGCAGCGGGCGTATCTCGGTAAGGACATCGATGCAGATAATTTATAATTAATTTGTCCGGGAGGATGACAATGTACTGGGAAAAGGAAAATGAGTGCATGAGCAGGGATGAACTGGAGCAGTTCCAGTTTGAAAAGCTCGAATCAACTCTGAACCGGGTGCATATGAATGTGCCTTTCTACAGGAAAAAATTCGATGAACTCGGTATAGACACGGATGAGATACGCACAATGGATGATTTCAGGAAGCTGCCGTTCACTACAAAGGATGATCTGCGTGATAACTATCCCTACGGTCTATTTGCAGTTTCGCTCAGGGAAGTAGTCAGGATTCATGCATCTTCGGGGACAACCGGGATGTCAACTGTAGTCGGCTATACAAGGAACGATATCAAGATATGGTCGAATCTTGTGGCAAGGATCATGACCGCCGGAGGTGTGACCCGGGATGATCTTGTACAGATCGCGTTCGGATACGGTCTTTTTACAGGGGGTTTTGGCCTGCACTACGGGGCGGAGCGTTTGGGGGCATCCGTAATCCCCATATCGAGCGGGAATACGAAAAGACAGATAAGGATCATGCAGGACTTCAGGACGACGACGCTCATTTGTACCCCGAGTTATGCCATGCTGATTGCGGATACTATCTACGAGATGGGAATAAATATCAATGCCCTCTCATTAAAATACGGCCTGTTTGGTGCTGAACCCTGGTCCGAGTCTATGAGACAGGAGATACAGGAAAAGCTAAGGATAGTCGCCACCGACAATTACGGTCTGAGTGAGGTCATGGGACCGGGCGTGGCAGGTGAATGTCTTGAAAGGAACGGATTGCATATCAATGAGGACCATTTCCTCGTCGAGGTAATTAAGCCGGATACACTTGAGCCGGTGGCGCCGGGTGAAGTCGGTGAGCTGGTTGTCACTACCCTGACAAAAGAGGCGTTCCCCGTGATACGTTTCAGAACCAGAGACCTGACCAGGTTGATAACAGAGCCCTGTCCATGCGGCAGAACATTTGTCCGGATGAGCCGGGTCATGGGCAGGACAGACGATATGCTCATTATCAGGGGAGTTAATGTATTTCCCTCTCAAATAGAGTCAATATTGTTTGATATCGAGGGGACAGAGCCGCACTACCAGATTGTGGTCGAGCGGGATGATGCCCTTGACAGGGCGACAGTCCTTGTAGAGGTTTCGGAGGCGATCTTTTTTGATGAAATGAAGAAACAGAGCGAGATGGTCGGCCTTATAAGAAAACGGCTTGCCTCAGAGCTTGGCATATCCGTTGAGGTCAGGCTTGTGGAAAAAAAGACCCTTGAGCGGTTTGAAGGCAAAGCGAAAAGGGTTATAGACAAGAGAAACCTGTGAGGCGAACGGAACAGAGCCTACAAAATCAGGATTCGCCGGTCACTTCCGTGGAATTGGGCAGATATGCGACCCCTCCTTATAAAATTTGTTTGCTTTGAATGGTTAATATTTTAACCATTTATGGAGCCGCTACATCAAATTTCAACTAAGTTTAACACACCCTCGATGACAATGATGGTATACTGGATGAGTATGATAGTAATCAATACGGGAGTTAGAAAATGAGAAGAATTTCAATAGCCATATTCTTTCTTCTTTTATTTGTTCCAAGTGTTTTTGCTGCCCAATTCCGGGCTTCAAGAAATTCTAATAAATATCATTATACTTCGTGCAGGTGGGCAAAAAAGATAAAACCATATAACTTGATTATATTTGAAAGTCCTGAAGACGCGATTAAAGCCGGTTATATCCCTTGTAAAGTTTGTCGTCCTCCTTTGCCAGAGAAAGTTGACTCAAAAACCTCAAATGAGCCCTGATCCGTCAACGCTATTCGTGACTCTTGCAATTTACCATCCGTCTTTTCAGCAGTTCATTTCTTTCCGCCTCTTCTTCTCATTCTCACCCCTTCCTCTATAGTCTTTATCGCTCCGCTTAGCACTCGAAGTTGCTCAGTCTTTTTTTTATTTATTCTTCGTGCATAATCCTCTTCTTCTTTATCCACCAAGTCACACAAAGTTTAAAATCTCTCTTATTCTTTCTCTTGTCCTTCCTTCGTGCCCCTTCGTGGGTCACAATCCTTTTCTTATCCACCGGGCACACCAGGTTTTTAAATCTTTTTTTGTATTTGCTGAATGAATAACCGGTTGGAATGTCAATATGTTTGCAATTATGGCAATCCCGGCTCAGGTAGCGGTTCTGTAAGAAAAAAGCTCCATGAAGGCGGAGGCATTCCTGAATAATATCTTTTCCTTCAAGCTATCGGATATCTTTAGCTTTAATATCTTCTGAACCATTTCTTTCTGGTCGGTCCATGGACTGTCGGTCCCGAAGAATATCCTGTTTTCATCAAAAAGCGATATCAATTTTATAAAAGAATTGTCATCGACTTCAGGCTGTGTCATGGATATCTCCGAATATATGTTTTCGCATCCTGTCAAAACACCAATCCTGTCCCATTGTCTCCACCCCCCGGTGTGTGTAACGACGATACTGAGGTCCCTGAACTTATCAGCCACTCTGCGTACCCTTTCCACGTCAGCCTGTCTGTTATCCGGGAATGCTATATCGAATCCTGTATGGAATACAACAAAGAAATTCCTGTTCCCGAACAGCTCATAGAATGTAAACATTTTTTCATCATCTATATAGAAGTTCTGATACATGGGGTGCAGCTTGATGCCCCTTATTTGTCTCTGTTCACCTTTATCAAGGATGTCTTCCGCTTCTGTTAACGTATTCAGTGGATGAATGGAAACGAGGGGATAAATCCTGTCGTTCTGTATCTCACAGCAAAAATCATAAATAGGGTAAGCCTGTGCCGGCTTTGTAGCGATATTGGATACGACACTCAGGGATATGCCCGCTTTGTCCATTGATTCAGTCAGGCCGCCCAGTGTGCCGTCGACAATGGGCCGGTATTCCCCTGAATGCTCCGCAAGCTTTGCCAGGGCATCCGCAGCAATCCTGTCGGGGAATATGTGTGTATGAAAATCGATGACCTTCATTTATGCTGTTTACCTGCTTTGTGGTTGTATATGAATCTCCGTTCCGGTCATAGTCGGGAACCGGTCCGAGTTAAATATATCAAGCATTCAGGGAAAGACATATACCACGACAGGCCTGTCTGTGTCACCGGCTGAGTATCAAGGCGGGACTTTTTTAATCTTTATCTTCCCTGTATACCTCTATTGCAATATCCGGGCATGAAATTGCGCAGAGCGCACAGCCCGTACATCCGTTTTCATCCCTGAAAACAGCCGGGAAAAACCCGTTTGTATTAAATGCATCATCTATTTCAATCAGTTTTTGGGGACAGTTTAATACACAATATTGACAACCTTTGCAGCGTTCCCTGTCTATTACAATTTTCCCCTTCAATTACATACTCCTTTCATTGTCCGGTTCATTTTGCAAGCAACTCCTCCGAATGTTTAAGGGATGCAGGGGTCACTTTACCGCTCAACAACCTTGCAATCTCTTTCAGCCTTTCATTTCTGTCAAGTAATTTTACATCAATATCTACCTTTTTTGCCTTCTGGTGTTTTTCAATGCTGAAGTGAAAATCAGCTTTTGATGCAATCTGGGCAAGATGGGTGATGCACAGCACCTGCCGGTTGGCCGACAATCCCTTTAAGGCTTCACCTACGCTTATTGCCGTGTTCCCGCCTATGCCCGCGTCGATTTCATCAAAGACCATGACAGGTGTGTCATCGATGTCGGCAAATACAGATTTTATTGCAAGCATTACCCTTGAAAGTTCTCCACCGGAAGCTACTTTCTTCAGAGGCCTGGGGGGTTCGGAAGGGTTTGCCGAAAACAGGAACTCCACGATATCACAACCTTTCGGTCCAAACCCCTTCTCACCCTTTTCGTCCCTTCTCTGAATGACATCAATCCTGAAGACGGCTTTATCGAAGGCCAGTTTGCCAAGCCGTTTCGAGACCAGCTTCTGCACCTCTGCGGCGGCATCCTTCCGTTTCGCCGATATCTCCTTTGCAGTATCCGAGAGTCTCTTTTTTATCTCATCATATCTCTCTCTAAGTTCTTCAATCTTCTCATCGGAATTCATAAGCTCATCAAATTCGAATTTTGTGCTGTTTAAGTAATCCATGACTTCTTCTTCAGTCTCACCGTATTTTCTGCAAAGACCTCTCAGGGTATCAAGCCGTCTTTCCACCGCATCGAGCCTTTCAGGGTCTGCGTTATACCTGTCACGCATATCTCTTACAGATGCTGCGGAATCGTTGATTAAAGGAGCTGCGGAATTCAGCAGTTCAACCGGTTCATCGGCTGAGCTGTCATATTCCGATATTGTCCGTAAATTGGAAATGACCGTATTTATATTATCAACTACGGCACTCTCTCCGTTGTAAAGCAATCCGTATGCGTCCTCGCATAACTCCCTGAGTCTCGCAGAATTAAACAGTATCTTCCTTTCTTCTTCAAGGCCGTTAATTTCGCCCGGACTTATGTCCGCCGATTCGATTTCATTAATCTGGAATTTCAGGAGATCGAGCCTGCGTGCCCGCTCCTTGGAATCTGCACCCAGCCTGAAAAGTTCATCCTCAAGACGATGGCGCTCATCATAGGCAGTCCTGTATTCAGCTATCAGGTCTTCAAGCCTGCCGAACAGGTCAATAAATTCGAGCTGCCTGTCCGCCGCCGTCAGTCTCTGGTGATCATGCTGCCCATGAATGTCCACCAGATAACGGCCGAATTCTTCAAGGCTTTTAACATTCGTTAATATATCGTTAATATAAACCCTGCCCCTTCCGTTCCCGGAAATGATCCTCCTTACTATGACACCTTCACTTGCATCTATCCCCAGCTTTTCAAGAACCGGGGCTTCATGAATATCAAAAAATGCCTGTAATTCGGCAGAGTCAGCCCCGCTCTTTATCATCTCGCCCTGTGCCCGGGCTCCGAGCAGCATCTCTATCGCGCCGATTATTATGGATTTCCCCGCGCCGGTCTCTCCGGTAAGAATGTTCAACCCGGGATGAAACTCGACTGTCAGGGAGTCGACAATTGCAAAATTCTTGATCTTCAATTCTCTGAGCATTCTAAAAAATAACATATTCCGGCATCGCAGATAAACATATACCGCCGGTAGTGTCTCATCTATGGAAAATTAGGGATGAATTATTGTTATAATAATCCTTTATAAATAATACCGGTGCCGGAAAAATGAAAAAAGGTTATTTTGGAAATTACGGCGGGAGATTTGTACCTGAAACCCTTATACCTGCCTTGCAGGAGCTTGATCAGGCCTTCAGGGATGCCTCTCATGACGCCGGTTTTAAAGAAGAGCTTCGCTTACTTCAGCAAACTTACATAGGCAGGCCGACTCCTTTATATTTTGCATCCAGGCTGACGGAGCGCCTTAAGGGTGCAAAGGTATACCTCAAACGTGAAGACCTCTGCCACACCGGGGCCCACAAGCTCAACAACGCCCTTGGACAGGCAATGCTTGCAAAGGTCATGGGCAAGAAGAGAATAATAGCCGAGACGGGCGCCGGCCAGCACGGAGTGGCCACTGCGACCGGGGCTTCCATAACCGGGCTTGAATGCGACATCTATATGGGAACCGAGGACATGAGGAGGCAGGCCCTCAATGTATTCAGGATGAAACTTCTGGGAGCACGTGTAATCGAGGTCAATAAAGGGTCCAAAACCCTGAAGGATGCAATAAATGAGTCGCTGCGGGACTGGACAACAAACGTAACGGATACCCATTATGTGCTCGGAACGGTTTTCGGGCCTCATCCCTTCCCCACTATTGTAAAGTATTTCCAGTCGGTAATAGGCAGGGAAGCCAGAAAACAGATCATCAAAGCCGAAAACAGACTGCCTGATTATCTCATAGCATGCGTTGGAGGAGGCAGCAATGCCATGGGGCTGTTCAATGCATTCCTGAAAGATAAGGTCGGGATGGTCGGCGTTGAGGCCGGAGGTGAGGGTATCAGAAGTGGTAAACATGCCGCAAGGTTTGCGGGGGGCTCAGTCGGGGTCTTCCAGGGATGCAAGAGCTATCTACTCCAGGACAGGGACGGCAATGTCCTGTCCACGCATTCCGTATCTGCTGGACTCGATTATGCATCTGTCGGTCCGGAGCATGCGTTTCTTCACGATTCAAAAAGAGTAAGATACACTTATGCAACGGATAAAGAAGCCTTAAGGGCATTCGAGCTCCTGCCGGAAGTAGAGGGAATAATCCCTGCGCTTGAATCTGCCCATGCGATAGCAGAGGCGGTAAAGCTTGCGCCGGGACTTTCGAAAAAGGACATAATTATAGTGAATCTCTCAGGCAGGGGAGACAAGGATGTCCAGCATGTGGCAAGGATAAAGGGGACAGAAATTTGAACAGCAGGATTCAGGACAGGTTTAACTCGTTAAGGGCTGAGGGCAGAAAGGCTTTCATCCCTTATATAATGTTCGGTGATCCGGATACCGGTACCACGGAATCGCTTATCCTTATGCTGGAAGACTGCGGCGCTGATGTGATCGAGCTGGGAGTCCCGTTTACTGATCCGCTTGCAGACGGCCCTACGATCCAGATGGCGGCTGAACGCGCATTGGCACAGGGGGTAACGCTGAAAGGCATAATCAGGGCCGTTGCTTCGATAAGAGAAAAGACCGATATACCGATAGTCCTTATGACCTATTACAACCCTGTTTATAAATACGGCGATGTCCGTTTCGTAAGGGATGCGGCCAATGCCGGGGTGGACGGTGTGATTATCCCCGACCTTCCGCCGGATGAAGCTCATGAGTTTATCAGCGAAGCAAGAGGAAGGAATTTAGACACGATCTTCCTCCTTGCGCCGACTTCTACTGAAGAGAGAATAAGGCTTGTGGCAAGGGCCTCAAGGGGCTTTGTTTACTATGTATCAATGACCGGGATAACCGGATCAAAACTGAAAATGGATGATTCGATCAAACGATTGATCGGGAAGATAAAGGCCGTTTCAGACAAGCCCGTATGTGTGGGTTTCGGTGTTTCGACCCCTGATCAGGCAAAGGCTATGGCTGCTGTTGCCGACGGGGTAATAATCGGAAGCGCAATCGTTAAAACAATAAACACAGCACCGTCGAAACTGGAGAAATTCCTGCTCGGTCTCAGAAAGGCAATATAAAGGTATACCGTCATGGCGTGGTTCAAGAGGACTCCAAAAGATTCAAGGGTAGACAAAAAGGTAAAGATACCGGAAGGTTTGTGGGTCAAGTGCAACAACTGCAAGGAGATCATCTATAAAAAGGAGTTCGAAAGAAACCTGAAGGTCTGTCCCAAATGCAACTATCATTTCAGGATATCAGCCGGGGAAAGATTAAAGCTTCTGTCGGACAACGGCAGTTTTAAAGAGATGTTTTCAAACATAAAGACCATAAATCCACTCGATTTTGCGGATTCCATGCCTTACGAAGAACGCATCAGGCAGAACCGGGAAAAGAGCGGTAATGATGAAGCGATTATATGCGGTGAAGCCGATGTCAACAAGATAAAGATCGTCCTCTGTGTACTTGATTTCTCTTTCATGGGGGGGAGCATGGGGTCAGTCGTAGGAGAAAGACTGGTAAGGTCTGTAGAACACGCTATGGAGAAAAAAACGCCTCTTGTAATTTTCTCCTCGTCGGGCGGTGCCAGGATGCAGGAAGGCATCCTTTCACTCATGCAGATGGCAAAGACATCCGCTGCCATAGGAAAATTTAAAGATGACGGAGGACTGTATATATCCATTCTGACGGATCCGACCTTCGGAGGTGTTAGCGCAAGTTTTGCAATGCTTGGGGATATAATCATTGCCGAGCCCCGCAGTCTCATAGGTTTTGCGGGGCCACGGGTAATTGAGCAGACAATAAAGCAGCAGCTCCCCGGCAATTTCCAGAAAGCGGAATTTTTGTTGGAGCATGGCCTCATTGACATGGTAGTGGCGCGTAAGGATATCAAGGAAACCATTACAAGACTGCTTAAACTTCTGAAATGAAACATGATGACCAGTCCTTTCGGATAGATGGGAATACATATAATGAAACTATCGATTATCTATACGGTCTTCAGCTTCACGGAATCAAGCTCGGCCTGAAAAATATCGGCAGACTCCTGAACCTCCTCGATAATCCCCATAAAACCTTCAGGTCCGTCCATATTGCCGGTACTAATGGAAAAGGGTCTGTTGCTTCATTTATCGCATCCGTCCTGAGGAGGGCAGGATACAAAGTCGGCATGTTCACTTCTCCTCATCTCGTCAGCTTCACCGAAAGGATAAGGGTTAACGGCATACAGATTAACAGGGCTGAGATTATTCGTGCTACCAACCATATCCGCAAACTTATTAATGCTGAAAAAGAACTGAAACCTACATTCTTCGAATTTGTGACGGCAATGGCATTTCATTATTTCAGGACGTCAGGTGTACAGTGGGCGGTTGTGGAGACCGGTATGGGGGGAAGGCTTGATGCCACGAATACTCTCAGCCCCGAGATAACCGTTATCACCCGTATAGGAATGGACCACATGGAATACCTTGGCAATACACTGGAAGATATTGCGGGCGAGAAGGCCGGAATAATAAAAAAGGGTATCCCGGTTGTTACGGGAAGGCAGGATGACCGGGCAATTAAGGTTATCAGGGAAGAGGCCGGCATGAAGCAGTCACCGGTGTACAGCTACGGCAGAGACTTCGGGATACAAATTACCGGTTCGGGGATAAAAGGTTCCAGGTTCGACTATTCATCCGGTAATAAAATTATGGATATCTTTATACCTCTCGGAGGCTATTTTCAGCCGGAAAATGCATCGGCTGCCATAAAGGCCCTGGAGATTATTGGATGTCCTGAATTAAGCAACGATATAATCAGGGAGGGGCTTGCTTCAACACGCTGGGAAGGGCGGTGTGAACTTGTTCACTGGAAATACCCCATCCTGTTTGACGGCGCTCACAACCCGGATGCAGCACAGTCCCTCGGCAAAACGCTCAAGGGTCTTTATTTAAAAGAGTTTAAAGACATCATATTTATAATGGGCTCGATGGAGGACAAGGATATAGACGGGCATCTGAGATATCTCCTCCCCCTTGGAAGGTTGATCATTTTTACGACTCTCGGATTTCACAGGGCAGCCACGGCGGAAGGTCTTCGTGCGATTTCAAAAAAGGCCGGCCTTAATTCGATTATTGCCGGAGATATGGCGGAAGCCCTTGAACTGGCCGGCACTCATTACAGGGAAGGCGACCTTGTTGCAGTAACCGGCTCATTCTATGCTGTCGGAGAGGCAAAGGGGGTTATCGGGTGTGATTCATCCCTCATAGGCCTGACGGAATTCAGATAATGAGAGAAAACTTTTCGAAATCAATATTCATAATTATCCTTCTTTCCATCATTGTAATCTTTGCTCCGCTTCGATCTTCTGCCGATGACGTAAAAACAACAATTTCTTCTGATAGCCTCGAATACCGGAAAGGCAACGATAATTATTTCCTGAAGGGTAATGTGGAGATAAGAAGGGGAGGTATCATTCTAAAGGCGGATGAAGCAGAATTTAATAAAGATTCTGCTCATGTACTCCTGCGGGGCAATGTTACATATGAGGATAAGGGTTCAGTTATTAAAGCAGATTCAGCGGAGATAAACATTAACGAAAAGACAGGGAAAATCCATGACGGACGCATATTCTTTAAAAAAGGCAACTATCACATCAAAGCAGATGAGATAGAAAAAGTGGGAGATAAGAAATATATCCTCAGGGGAGCCAGTTTTACAACGTGTGATGCACCGCTTCCTGCATGGTGCTTCTCTTCGTCTCACGCGGACCTCGTCGTTGGCGACCGGTTGAAGGCCGGCAATGTCACCTTCAGGGTTAAAGGGGTTCCTGTTCTTTACACACCCTATCTCTGGGCGCCTATTCTTACGTCAAGGAAGACAGGTCTTCTTTTCCCGCAATTTGGATACAGGAGTGATCTGGGAGCATTCTATAAACAGCCGTTTTTTATTGTGCTTGCCGATAACAGGGATGCCACGGTCAGGCTGGATTACTTTTCCAACAGGGGAATCGGCGAAGGGCTGGAGTACAGATATGTAGAAAAGGGTGGCCTCTCAGGCAAGTGGTGGGGTTATCATGTGAGTGACAGGAAACTGAAAAAGAACTTCTATCTTCTTAAGGCTTCGCAAAGCCGGTATGACAGGAAGGGGATTTCTCATTTTATCAATCTTAATCTGCTGAACGAAAAAGAGTTCTACCATGAATACGGTCCAAATGTGGAGACACGTATCCAGAGGTTCCTGAAGTCTTCCGGGGCGGTCTCATATGCTGCCGGCCATCTCAGGTATTATCTGTCGGCACAGTATTGGCAGGACCTCCAGTTCAACGATGGGGATACAGTCGACAAAATGCCGACAGCAGGCATTACCCTTCATCCTGTCGGTCTGGGGCCTTTCCTGTTTTCAATGAATACCGAAGCGACTAATTTCCAGTCAAACGATTCTTATAATGCACAGAGATATTCGGTCTCCCCTGAGATATCAACCGTCATTGGTGATGCATTCCGGCTCAACCAGACATTCAGGATGATCGGGGCTGCATACAGCATATACCATACGGATGCATTCCCTTCAGGCACGCAGAGGGCAATGATAGATTACAAAATAGGGTTGACCACTTCGATATTCAGACGTTACGCCGGCCTCACTCATACGATTGAACCCGTATTGAGCTATAACTACATTACGGATTCCGATTATGATGCTCCGCTACTCGACTCGCAGGAAGCAATAAAAGACCGTTCAGACTTAATGCTTTCGGTCACCAATAAACTTATTGATAAAGAAGGCATGTTTATGTCTTTCAGGCTTGTTCAGCCATATGATATGCGAGAGGGTTACCGGCAATGGAAGCCGCTCGATTCTGATCTGTATATTAACCGTCAACCTTTCTCCCTTGGCCTTGAAGCGTCTTACGACCATTACATTAAAAGCATAAGTATTATTAATGGAAATGCCGGCTTAAACTTCAGGAACATCAATATTTCCGTCGGCGAGAGATATGACAGGAAAAACGGAATACGGTTCTATACGGGTGGTCTTGGTTTCAATATCACTGAAAAGCTCACTTTCAACAGCTCAGTCTGGTACGATGAAAAGGCGTCGGACACCAGGATCAGGAACATAACATCCTCAGCTTCATATGCAGCACAGTGCTGGGGTATTACAGCCACCTATACAAAAAAACCCGGTAGTTACAGCATATCATTACTTTTCTCGCTGAAGGGGCTGGGTGAATATGGAATGGGCATGCTATAAACAGTTAAAAGTAATTTGTCGGAACTCCTTCTGTCTTTACTATCTGCCACCTGAACTTTTCTTTCTCAAGTGAAAAAACTATATGAAGCGCTCCGGAAGTATTTCCGGCAATGTATCCCCTGTCTTTACCCTCGCCAACCAGTACCCTGACATCAAGTCCGGCAGTTGCCACATGGCCGTTCACCTGTATATGTAAATTACTGTAATGAATATTGATATTATTATATCTCTTAAAGAAACGTTTGAGACTTTCCTTGAGGTATAGATAGGTCATGCCGTAATCATCCCTGTAATTGTAGGACACACGGGACATGACGGATTCAAGGTCTTCCTGTTCGATTGCGGCAGAGCCGCTTCCGATCAGTTTCCTTATGCGGCTTTTGTCAGTCGGGATAAAGAACCAGATCATGAGAGGGACCACAATAAAAAAAAACAGGAGAATAACGGTCTTTTTGCGCACCTTTACGTTATCTCCTGAATGGCATTCGAGATTATCTCGAGCATGAGGTTAAAATTTTCCTCCGATATCACGAGCGGCGGCATAATTACGATGATATTGCCAAGGGGCCTGAGGAACACGCCTTTCTCCCTTGCCTTATACACCACCTGCCAACCCATCTTTTCCTCCCATGGATATTCTTCTTTTATATCTTTATCCTTTACCAGCTCTACACCGCCCATCATCCCCCATGCCCGTGCATCACCGACATGATCAAGTTTTTCAACTTCTTTGAGCCATTTATTAAACAGTGCAATCCCGGGCTGCAACTTTTCGACAGTCCTGTCGTTTTCGAAAATATCAAGACATGCAAGGCCGGCAACGCATCCGAGCTGGTTGCCCGTATAGGAATGGCCGTGAAAGAAGGTCTTCATCTCTCTGAACTCGCCTAAAAAAGCCTCATGAATTTCATCTGTACATATCGTAGCGGCAAGTGGCAGGTAGCCTCCTGTCAATCCCTTTGACAGGCAGATTATATCCGGCACGACATCCTCATGCTCACAGGCAAACATCTTTCCTGTCCTGCCGAATCCGGTCGCAACCTCATCAAGGATGAGAAGGACATCGTACCTGCTGCACAGGTCTCTCACTCCTTTCAGATAACCACCGGGAGCACATATCATTCCACCCGCCGCCTGCACAAGCGGTTCAAGGATAACTCCGGCTATCTCATCCGAATGCCTTTTCAGTATCTCCTCCATAACTTCAAGGCAGGCCGTTTTACAACTATCCGGCTCACGCTTGAGTTCACAGCGGTAACAGTAGGGGGAAGGCGCCCTGAATGTCCTGAACAACAGAGGGCCGAAGGTCTCATGGAAGATATCAACGCCCCCGGCACTAACGGCTCCAAGGGTATCTCCATGATAGGCATTGTTCAGGGCAATAAATGTATTCCTCGACTTAACTCCTTTATGCTTCCAGTACTGGAAGGCCATCTTCAGTGCCACCTCAACTGAAGTTGAACCGTTGTCGGAATAGAAAACCCTGCTTAGACCTTCCGGCGTGATGTCGACAAGTCTCTTTGCGAGCTCTATTGAGGGGACATTTGCAAGACCGAGAAGGGTTGTATGAGAGACCTTGTCCAGTTGTGCCTTTATCGCATCATTAATCTCCCTGCGCCCGTGGCCGTGGATATTTACCCACAACGAAGACACACCGTCCAGATACCAGGTGCCTTTAATATCCTTTATAAAACAGTCCTTTGCCTCTGTAATAATGACAGGGGGCTCTTCAACCCATTCCTTCATCTGGGTAAAAGGATGCCAGATGTACTTTCTGTCGTCTTCCCTTAGTCTATTTATGTGTTCAAAAATATCCATTTTGACAATATTCCTTAAACAGTATTTCTTTACCTCTGTGCCCTCTACGGTTAAATTGTTTCTCGTAATATGGAATTTTATCATAATGCTTTCGGATATGGAAATTTAATAGTATTTCGGATTCGTGACCGGAGGTTATGAAAAATGAAATTATTCCGAATTTTATGATAGAATGGCACATTACCGATCGTATAATGGCTATTGCGGTTAATCAAACTGTTTTAAAGGAGGAAAAAATGGAAGGCAAGATCCTTCTTGTCGAAGATTCAAAAATGATACAGGAGATATATAAAAATAAACTGCTCTTTGAAAAGTTTAATGTAATTACTGCGGATAATGGGGCGGAAGGGATAAAGGTACTGGCAAAAGAGACTCCTGATCTGATATTGCTGGATCTCATGATGCCTATCATGGATGGATACAAGGTTCTACAGGTCATTAAAACGGATTCAAGGTTGAAAAGCATACCTGTCATAGTCTTTTCCGCAAAAGGTCAGCCTGGAGAAGTCGAAAAGGCCATGCAACTTGGGGCATCCGACTATATCGTCAAGGCTACAACAAAACCGGCGCAGGTAGTTGAAAGGATAAAAAAGGTTCTCTCCGAGAGAACGAGGAGCAAGTCGGTAGTGCATTACAGATTAAAAGTTGATGTAAATGCCCTTGACGCCCCTCTTGTTTCATCGGACTTCAATATGAATAATCTTAAATGCACGGAATGCGGTACAATTATGGTCTTTGACATGATACCGGATTTTTCGGAAGGCACAAACTGGTTTTCGGGCAAGTTCATATGCCCCGAATGCAGCAATAAAGAATAAATTAAAATAATACGCATACAACATCATAGCGCATGTTGAAGAATTACCGGAGAGGGTATTCCGTATTCAGAGTCTGTGTATAAAGTCAGTCTCTCTATCTGTCATTTCCCGACTTAGTCGGGGAATCCATTCTTTTCAATAAGTTGCGGATGCTCCGAACGCTTTCGGGACATGACAAAAATAAAAAATGGCAATTTATACATAGACGCTATCTAATCAATCCTTTTGATCCCTGCCTTTAAAGCATAGTTAATTGCATCCTTATATTCTCTTTCAGAGATACGCCGGCTTATTTCAGGATATTCGAATGCCTTATAACATGGATGGTACTGATCCATTATGTTGAGGTAAGTATTAACGGATATCTCCTCTGCAATAAATCTTACCACTTCTTCAGTGCCTGCAATACCCTGAGGCATGACAAGGTGACGGACCAGGAGTCCCCGGACAGCCACGCCCCTCTCATTCATAAGGAGATCGGATACCTGCCGGTGCATTTCTTTGAGAGCAGCCTTTGCTATATCGGGATAATCTTTTGCGAGTGAATACTTCTCTGATACCCTGGGATTTGCATACTTGAAATCCGGCATAAAAATATCCACCACGCCCTGGAGTATCTTCAGTGTATCAACAGATTCATAACCGCCGCTGTTGTATACTACAGGTAATCGCAAACCGCAATTAAAGGCAATCTTTAAAGCCTTCAGGATCATGGGTACCTGATGCGTCGGGGTAACTAAATTGATATTTTCGCATCCCATATTCTGGAGGTCGATCATAACCGAGGCCAACTTGTCTTCAGACATTTCGCTTCCATCGGAAAGATGGCTAACCGGGTAGTTCTGGCAAAAAAAACAGCCAAGATTGCAGTTCGTAAAAAATATGGTTCCTGAACCACCCCTGCCGACGAGAGGCCTTTCTTCACCGAAATGAGGTCCCCAACTCGACACAATCAGTTTATCGGCAGTTCTGCAGAAACCGTGTTCTCCCGCCTTGCGGTTGACCCCACACCGCCTCGGACAGAGCGTACATCCGGTTAGAATCTCATCTGCCTGTCTGATTTTTTCATCGATGTCCATAATTATAGTTTAACGCTTTGAAACCCTGTTTTGAAGTAGAGTTACATATGTTTGACCAAATTGCTGTTTGTTGTTTAAAATCTTCAATGAGGAAAAAGAAAGCAGCGCTCTTATCCATAACTTCCAACACAGCGCTGATTACCATCAAACTTATTGCCGGCAGCATCTCCGGCAGCATCAGCATTATCTCCGAGGCCCTTCACAGTCTCATGGACCTGGCTGCCTCGATAATCGCATACTACAGCGTAAAGCAGGCATCACAACCGGCGGACAGGGAACATCCTTTCGGGCATGGAAAGGCTGAAAACCTGAGCGGCCTTTTTGAGGCCATGCTTTTAGTCGTAGCCGCGGGGATCATCATTTATGAATCCGGCAGAAGGATAATGTATGACGGGACCGTACATCATCCGTCGGTAGCCATAGTCGTCATGGCAATATCTTCAGTCGTCAATATAATTGTATCCCGCCATTTATTTAAAGTATCTAAAGAAACGGATTCACTTGCACTTGAGGCGGACGCAAAGCACCTCAGTGCAGATGTATATACTTCGATGGGGGTACTTACAGGACTGCTCATTGTCGCACAGACAGGTCTGGCTGTATTGGATTCTATTGTCGCAATCATTATTGCCCTGTATATAGCGTATGAAGGTATAGGCATAAGCAGGAAATCCGTTCGTGGACTTATGGATGTAAGACTGCCCGAGAAAGAAGAAAGGAAGATAAGGGCGGTTCTTGACGGATACAAAGATGAACTCAGGAATTATCACAGTCTAAGGACAAGGAAATCCGGAAGTGAGCGGCATATCGATTTCCATGCAGTTTTATGCAAGGATGCAGATATCTCTGTGAGCCATAATCTCATGGACAGGATCGAGGCAAATCTGCAGAAGATATTTCCCGGCACAAAGGTGTTGATACATCCTGAACCGTGCGATCATTATGACGAAGAAAAGTGCCCTTCGCACTGTTATTGGGTTGGCCCGATAAATAAAGAACAGGAGGAATAAAATGGATAAGACATTTGATATCAGCTACAGTTTTATTTTCGAAAACAATAAATCAAATCAATTTAACATTTCACTCCACGAAAAGGATCTTTCCATTATAATGGAAAGAAGAGACGAGCCGCCTCCATGGGCGAAACTAAAAGAGAATCAGTGCCTTAATTGTACCCTTAAGACCGCAGAGATGAGCCATTGCCCTGTTGCGGCCAATCTTGCAGATGTAGCAGCGGAATTCAGGGACTGCTTTTCATATGAAAACGTACAGGTAACCGTAACCACACGGGAGCGGACATATTCCAGGACAACGTCCCTGCAGGAGGGCCTGAGTTCATTGATCGGCATTATCATGGTAACCAGCGGATGTCCTGTTATGGATAAGCTGAAACCCATGGTAAGATTCCATCTTCCATTTGCTACTCTTCAGGAGACGGTATTCCGCATGGTATCAATGTATCTGATGGCACAGTACTTCAGGAAGATGGAAGGCAGGTTGGCGGATTGGGAACTGAAAGGTCTGAAAAAGATATATGCCGAAGTCGGACAGGTTAACCGGGATTTTGCGAAAAGGCTCATTGTTGCAGCCAATAAAGATGCGAATGTAAATGCACTGGTCAATCTCGACTGCTTTGCAACGATGGTACCCATGACGGCAGAGGGGATGCTTAGTGAGATAAAAGGCTATTTTTCGGCATACTGATTCCCGGCCACTATGAAAACTTCATTGCACTCCTTACAAGCTGCATGGTCTCTTCCGCAATGGCTGTTGCCTTCTTTGTTCCGGTCTCCAGTATATCCTGAATTATAGACGGGTTTGCACCATAGTATTTTCTCTTTTCCCAGATGGGCTCAAGCACCCTGAAGATGTTATCTATGAGAATCTTTTTACAATCGATACAACCGATCGAGGCAGTCCGGCAGCCTTCTGCAACCTCCTCCTGCTGCTCCGTGGTTGAAAATATCCTGTGAAGCGCGAAAACGGGTGAAAGGTCAGGGGTCCCCGGATCATGACGGCGCTTTCTCGCAGGATCTGTCACCATAGTCTTTAGTTTTTGCTCGACTACCTCAGCCGGATCGTTCAGATAGATACAGTTATCATAGCTCTTGGACATCTTTCTTCCGTCAACCCCTACCACCTTCGGAAATTGAGTGAGCAATGGCTCGGGTTCAACAAGGGCACCGGTTTTGTATATGAAATTGAATCTCCTGCATATCTCCCTTGTAATCTCAAGATGCGGCACCTGATCGATGCCGACAGGCACATACCGGGCCCGGTAGATCATAATATCCGCAGACTGGAGAACCGGATAACCGAGGAAACCGTAAGAATCTATATCCCTGTCCCCGATCTCTTCTTTTTTCTCCTTATAAGTAGGAACCCTCTCGAGCCATCCGAGTGGAGTAATCATGCTCAGGAGCACATGGAACTCGGCGTGCTGCAGAATCCTGGACTGCACGAACATTGTACACTTTTCCGGATCAAGCCCCGCAGCCAAAAAATTGAGGACAAGGTCTTCCGTGTAGCCCTTTATCATTTCCGGATTGGCAAAGTTCGTAGTCAGTGCATGCCAGTCCGCCACAAAATAGAAACACTCATAGTCATCCTGAAGCTTCACCCAGCTCTGCAGTGCACCCACCAGATTTCCAAGATGAAGATACCCGCTCGGTTGCATCCCGCTTAAGACTCTGTCCATTTGGATTTATCTCCTTTAATTCTGTTGTTCAGCCTATCAGTGCATAAACAAAGCGTATTATCGGATCAAACATGAAACGTCCCAGATCTAATACGAAAAATAGAACAATGACGATTATCAATCCAAATGGTTCAAGCTTGCTTAAGGCCTCGGCCTGTTTGTGCGGAAGAAACCCCACAGCAACCCTCCCGCCGTCAAGAGGGGGGATCGGCACCATATTGAATATGGCAAGAATAACGTTAATGACTACACTTACACGAAACATCTGGAATATCGGTGACAACACGGTGCTTACAACAGCCTGCGGCAGTATAGAAGACAGGGGATATATAACCATTCGTATAACCGCAATACTGAGGACAGCCAGAACAATGTTAGTTGCAGGACCTGCGATAGCCGATATGGCCATATCCCTTTTCGGATTTTTGAAGTTATAGGGATTAATGGGGACCGGTTTGGCATAGCCAATGACAAAACCGGCAGTTATGAAGAGGATGAAGGGGATTATGATCGTTCCGAACAGATCTATATGAGCCAACGGATTAAGAGTCAGCCTGCCCTTCATTTTGGCGGTGGGGTCGCCGAGTTTGTATGCTGCAAAACCATGTGCAACCTCATGAAATGTTATCGCTATGAGTATCGGTAGCGCTGCGATAATTATGCCCATAATTGTCGACCGGTTCATCTCGTACACTCCTTTATTCAGTCAAAGACATTAGTATTAAATGATAAAGGATATGGTGCAGAAATATCAAAACTCTTTCCTTCCCTGCTATACTTATCATCATGAAAAGAATGAAAGTTATCGGAAGTCCTTCAAACAGCAAGGTTAAAGAGCTGATCAACATGCGCAATGGGAAGGCATCGGACAATTTACTGCTCGTCGAAGGCCTCAGGGTTGTCGAGACTGCTGTAAACTCCGGACATCCTGTAATGGAACTCCTGGTCGCGGAAGATCTTATGGAAAGACAGAGTGAAAAAGTTCAATCATTGATTCATTCCCGCTCAAATATTATCAAAATAAGCCATAAAGTTGCGAAGAGACTTTCAGATACGGTAGTGCCGCAGGGAATATTTGCAGTTGTTGAGTATAAATTAAAGAGCTTAAGTGAATTGGACATGTCCATGTCCTCGATAATCCCCGTTATCGACGGGATACAGGACCCCGGGAATCTGGGAACCATAATAAGGACTGCAGATGCATTCGGGATAATAAACATGGTTGTTCTCGATGGATCATGCAGCACATCGAACCAGAAAGTGATCAGGTCATCTGCGGGAAGTCTTTTCAACCTTAACATTGCAAAAACATCGCCAGCTGACTTTGTGAACTGGGCCATGGGAAAAGGGATCAGGATCCTTGTGTCCGACTCCAGGGCAAAGAAGACTGTCGATAAAATAACGTATAAGGGAATATATTCGGTTGTGCTGGGTAATGAGTCGGCCGGTGCAGATAGCTTTTTAAAGAAAAAAGCCGATGAACTCTTCCGGATTGATATGCCTGGAAAAGCCGAGAGCCTTAATGTGGCAATTGCCTCGGCCCTGATTTTTTATGAATTTTCCAATAGAAATTAAATGAATAGCGAGCGGAAGTGAGCGAATATAATAATGCAAAATTCCCTGCATTAGATTACCGGTGGCGGAGCCACAGGGAAGATCAATTCATAAATTCTTAAAGTTATACGTGCAATCCAGGGTAAAATATGATATAATCGCTTTAATAAATTGTGATTGATCATTCATAAGCCCATAAAATAATATACGGAGGTAATTATGAAGAAAATTTTTATTGCAGTATTCCTGTTAAGCGCTTTTCTCATCGTATTATTTCCATTAGACTCAAAGGCGGATAGTGCGCTCGATAAGGCTGTGGAACTTTATAGTCATGGCAACTATGAACAGGTTGTCGGTATTTTATCTGAGTATGTTCAGCGGGATCCCGACCCATCGGCATACTGGCTTACAGGGTATTCGTTATATAAACTGAAAAGGTTCGATGAGTCTGACAAATATTTCAGGGATGCGTACCTGGTTGACCCTGATTATTCACCAACACAGATCAGGGCATTTATGCCCAAAGTTGAAGAGATAATCAGGAAAGCTGTGGAGAAAAGCAGTAGCCGGTGAAGCTCTTCGAAGGCATTAAAATCAAGCACCCTGCCCGGAGGACACGGGTTTTTGTACATACATTCAGGAATCAGAGGTATTTTACCGGATTCAGCATTTCTTCCTGATCCTGATCGCGTTTGCATGGGCTTCGAGACCCTCAATCCCGGCTATCTTCTCAACAGTTCCGGAGAGCTTATCGAATCCATCTTTTGTAAACTCCAGAAGACTGGACCGCTTTACAAAGTCATAAACACCCAGGGGCGAGAAGAACCTGGATGTGCCACCGGTGGGAAGCGTATGGTTGGGCCCTGCTGAATAATCCCCCAAAGGTTCGGGTGTCCACTTGCCCAGAAAAATTGCCCCTGCATTTTTTATGTCCCTGAGTACGGATCCCGGACTCTTCGTCATTATCTCAAGGTGTTCGGGAGCTACCATATTGGATACCTCTGCAGCCTTTTCCATATTTTTGACATAAATTATCGCTCCGAAATTCTTTAGCGATGTGGCGGCTATTTCATTTCTGGATAGCGTTATCAACTGTTTTATGACTTCATCATTAACACGATGCGCCATTACTCTGGAATCCGTAACACATAATGCGGATGCAAACTCATCATGCTCTGCCTGGCTCAAAAGATCCGCTGCTATAAATGACGGATCGGCGGTTTTATCTGCTATAACCAGGACCTCGCTGGGACCTGCAATCATGTCGATGTCCACTTCACCGAAAACAAGTTTCTTGGCTGTAGCAACATAAATATTGCCCGGCCCTACGATCTTGTCCACTTTTCTGATGGTCTTTGTACCGAAAGCCAATGCACCAATCGCCTGCGCACCACCAATCCTGTATACCTCATTGATACCGAGCATATTTACGGCAGCCATTACATAGGGATTAACATCTCCACCGGGTGCGGGAACACATAGGGCTATCTCTTTTACACCGGCAACCTGAGCCGGGATCACGTTCATCAATACAGTTGAAGGATATGCGGCCTTTCCGCCCGGGACATAGATGCCCACCCTCTCTATCGGCCTGACTATCTGTCCCATCGTAGCGCCTTCGTAAGAAATACTCCACGACTTTTCCCTCTGGTTTTTGTGGAATCTGCGTATGCGCCTTGCAGAAACCCCGAGTGCCCGGACTACTTTGGCGTCGGCTTTGCAGCAGGCCCTCGCTATCTCTTTTTTATTAATCCGCAGGCTGCCCGGACTAACACCGTCGAAACGCCCTGTATATTTGATTATCGCCTTGTCCCCCTGCTTCCTGACGTCATCAAGTATCTGACGAGTATCCGAAATAACGGTGCCGCCGAGCCCCGAAGCTCTTTTTTTTAACATGCAGAGGAAGGATTCCAGATCTTTCCGGGTTTCAATGATCTTCATGGTTTCCATTTTGCTTGAAAGATGTATCTAAAATCAACCGTGTCGAGGCGCTGTTTTATTGATAATACAATCTGTTCGGGCCACAGGGACAGTATTTACATCCAATTGGGAATTCCTCTGTCAACTAAACATCAAAGGCAACAGTACGCGGGCAGAGTCAATTGTTTAAAGCATAAAGCCTGTAGCCGTAATTCCTGAATGATTTCAACCACCATTTTCTTTTTTTATAATAGTAGTTGATATTGTTTGCATATTGCCTTGCATATTTTTCCGAACCATTGTATTTATAAGCAGTTGCCCATGCAGTAGGCAGTAACTGACCCGCAAATCTTACTCTCGTAACCGAGTTGATCTCATCTGTTTTTATCCTGAGCTCTGCTGCCTTGATGGCAATTGTCTTTGCTGCTTCCGTTATGCAGAGAAAAACATTGTCAAGAGCGCTTTTTGGTACTATCTGGTCTCTGATCCTCACTCCTGAGGCCTGATATACCCTGTTTATCCAGTAGCCGGATTGAAGAACGGTATTTGCCGACCGGATAGTCTGTTGTGTGGCCCCGAATCCTCCGGCCCAGTACTCCATAGAGAAATTCGTTTCATAAGCACTGATGAGTAGCATAAAATCCGCAGGAACGCCGTAAAAGAGTTTGGCAAAGAATGAGCTCGCAACAAGTTCTCTGATCTGGGCATCGCTGACCCCCGGTTTCGGGGAGATTCTTGAGTTATTACCGCGACTGGCAACTATCGCATCCGATACGTTCATGATTGTATATTCCAGCGCAGAAAATTTATTTGATCTCGTGATAACATCACTATAATCAAAAGAGTGTTCAGCAAAGAAATAAAACAATCCTTTCTTAAAATCCGTAAAATTTTCATCTAAATAATGACGAATCCATCTATTATTTTTCAGAAACAATGCCCTCTGCTCTTCGGCTGTCAGGTAAATATCTTCGTATTGTCTCGCCAGGTTCATTATGTCGATATTTTTCATGAATTCCCCTGCCAATTCGGTGACGCCCCTTGAAGTTCCTGTCATCCAGTCCTTATCCGTAAAATTCACCTTGTCTCTCAACACCGATGAAAGGGCGGCCGACCTGGTAAAGAGAATAAATCCTCTTTTTTCTTCTTCGTTAAGCGCATTGAACCATGACACAAATTTCATGTTTTCAGTCTTGTCATTTGTGAGCGCATCAAAAACTGAAACTTCCGAACTAAGAAATCTTTTATGATGAACCGCCGGCTCTGTTAAATAAGCAGGCCTCACAAGATTTTTCGGAGACATCCCGAAAAATAATAGTGTAATCCCGGCAATTATCACTACCGAAATTGGAATAAGACATGTGGTAATCTTTTTAGTCATCTTTAACCATCCATTTCATATCAATATGTTGTGCTATATTACAATAAATCAGCAAATATCATACCACATATGGCATATTTAATGCCAAGTTTTAACTTGTTGAAATAAAAGAAAATTCCTACATAAAAGGAGTTGACTGCGTGACAGCATGTATCATTTTTGATACATATAAACACACCGAATATGCTGGAAATCGGCAACCCGGGGCAAAAACTAATTACACTTTTATCCCGGATGCATGGTAAAATAGCAGCAACTCACTATAATTATCCTCAGGAGGAATCTATGAGACTTGTCACCCGCGGAGATCTTGATGGTGTTACATCATCAGTTCTGTTGATAACCATGGAACATATTGATTCTATTGAGCTTATCCATCCCCAGGATATAACCGACGATAAGTTTGAGATCAAAGAAAATGATATTATGGCTAATCTTCCTTATCATCCGAAGGCAACCATGTGGTTTGATCACCATGAACTGACTGAAAACAACCTGAAACCGCCTGAAAATTTCACGGGAAACCATTCTATTGCCCCAAGTGTCGCAAGAATAATCTACGGTTATTATGATTCAGAGCAGCTCAGGAGGTACGAATACCTCGTAAGTGAAACAGACCGTTTTGATTCGGCCCGGCTTGACATGGATGACATAATAGACCCTCGCAGGGTAATACTGCTCGGTTTTACAATAGATTCCAGGTCCGGGCTTGGCGGTTTCAGGGAGTATTTTGAGAAACTTGTATCATGGCTCAAGACCATGACCATAGAAGAAGTCCTTTTACAGCCGGCGGTCAGGGAGAGGATAAAAATACTCAAGGAACAGAATGCAAATTTTCTCAGCATACTGAAAAAAAATTCAAGAAAAGACGGAAATGTCCTGATAACGGATTTCCGTCAGCTTGATAAAATACCCGTCGGCAACAGATTTCTGGTTTACACGCTTTACCCTGATACCAATGTATCCGTTCGCATACAGTGGGGGCCTGAAAAGAAATTTGCTGCGGTAACACTTGGGCATAATATATTTAACAGGACGAGCAATGCAAAGTGCGGGCAGATATGCAGCAGGTACGGAGGGGGAGGACACAACGGGGCGGGCGCATGCCCGGTCAATCCCGAAGATGCCGAGCGTCAGATTTCCGAGATCATTGATCTGTTAAAGAAAGCCGGATAAAGTCAGGCATGTGTCCGATTCCTGAGATTTTGTGGTTGCAATCATGACACATTCCTGAGAAGATTCAATATTTCATTCATATCATCCGGAATCGGCGAATCAAATAACATATGGGCTCCGTCAGCCGGATGTTTAAATCCAAGCGTCTGTGCGTGCAGCATCTGTCTCGGGATCCTGACGGTTCTGCCTCCAATTAAAAGAGAGGTCTTCTTGCCGTAAGTCCTGTCGCCAAGGACGGGATGCCCCCCGAATGCAAAATGGACCCGTATCTGATGAGTCCTTCCGGTCGCAAGTCTTGCTTCGACCAGAGAAACGCCATTGAACTCTTTTATTACCCTGTAGCAGGTCCTTGCCTCTTTGCCTCGCCTGGTCCTGGTCGACATCTTTTTCCTGTCGGACAAAGCCCTCCCTATAGCTTTATCTATTTCACCTGATGATGACCGGAACCTGCCGTATGCCAATACCAGATACCTCCGTTCAATAGTCCTTTCCCTGAACTGCTGCTGCAGGGAGTAGTACGCCTCGTCTTCAAGGGCTACTACAACCAGCCCCGACGTGTCCTTATCCAGCCTGTGAACGATACCCGGCCTCAGAGGGCCGCCTATAGAAGCCAAGTTGGGGCAATGATGCGCAAGGGCATTCATTAATGTGCCATCAGGATGCCCGGCTGCCGGGTACATAACAAGTCCTGGTGGTTTATCGATAACTACAAGAGTGGCATCTTCATAGACTATCTTAATTTCAAAATCCTGGGGAACAAGGATTCCGGAATCGTCGCTCATCGGTTCAATGTTGATTACTTCACCCTCTCTGATCCTGTAGTTCTTTTTGGGAGCGACTCCGTCCAGCGATACATTTCCGGATTCAACAAGTTTCTGAGCCCTGGATCTGCTGATATTTAATGATTCGGAGACAAACTGGTCGAGCCTTTTCCCTGAATCTTCAGAATTTACAGTTAAATTCTCCCTGCCTGGCATCTTCATAAATATTTTTTCAGAACGGGTTTCCTTGAATTATCTGCCTTCAGTATGTTACTCTTTTTTGCCTGAAAAACACACGCCCGGTACGTTTTCTCTTTTAGGTCCCGATAGGGTATGGAGAAACAGGGCGGAGGAAAAACCTTAAGGAGGATTTATGGTAGCGACTATGAAGGAACTTCTGGAATCCGGTGTCCATTTCGGCCACCAGGTAAAGCGCTGGAATCCGAAGATGAAGAAATATATCTTCGGAGAGAGAAATGGGATCTATATCATCGATCTGCAGAAAACGATGAAGGGTCTTGAAGAGGCTTATAATTTCATTAAACAGGTCGCCATGAACGGACAGAGAGTCCTCTTCGTCGGTACCAAGCGGCAGGCACAGGATTCCATAATGGAGGAGGCCAGAAGGGCAGAAGCTTTTTTTGTAAACCAGAGATGGCCGGGGGGAATGCTCACCAATTTTGTCACTATCAAACAGAGCATAGAAAAGCTGAAGCGCATCGAAACGATGCAGGAGGACGGCACTTTCAATGTTCTTACCAAGAAAGAGGTCTCGAAACTTGAAAAAGAGAAGGGAAAACTTGAGAAGTACCTTGGCGGGATAAAGGATATGGAAGATATTCCCGGGGCTGTCTTTGTAATAGATCCAAAAAAGGAGAAGATAGCCGTAGACGAGGCAAGAAAACTCTCGATACCTGTTGTTGCGGTGGTAGATACAAACTGCGACCCGGACGTAATAGATTACGTAATTCCGGGAAACGATGATGCTATCAGGGCTATAAGATTAATAACTTCGAGAATGGCAGATGCCATCATCGAGAGCAGGGAAATCCTCGCAAAAGAACTTGAAGAGGCGGCTAATGAGGCCGAGATCCAGGAGAAAATCGGACAGGATGAGAGTGAGGAGGAGTCTGAATAATGGCTATATCGGCATCAATGGTTAAAGAACTCAGGGATAAAACCGGTGCAGGCATGATGGATTGCAAAAAGGCCCTTGCAGAATCGGAAGGGGATTTTGAAAAGGCGGTAGACTTCCTGAGACAGAAAGGCCTTGCCTCTGCAGCCGGAAAGGCCGGCAGGACAGCATCGGAGGGATTGATAGGGTCATATATACATATGGACAAGTTAGGGGTCATGGTTGAAGTCAACTGTGAAACAGACTTCGTTGCCAGAACAGATGATTTCAAAGAATTCGTTAAGGACCTCTCTATGCACATAGCAGCGGCAAATCCGGCATACCTGTCAAGGGAAAATGTCCCCCGGGATGTAATTGAAAGGGAGAAAGAGATATACCGGGCACAGATTGAAAACAAACCGGCAAACATTGTTGATAAGATAATCGAAGGGAAGCTCGAAAAATTTTACTCCGACTCCTGCCTTATGGACCAGATATTTGTAAAAGATCCTGATGGCAAAAAAAGGATAAAAGATCTTCTGGCGGATAAGATAGCCAAACTCGGGGAGAATATAGTTATAAGGCGGTTTATCAGGTTCCAGCTTGGTGAGAAACAGTCGAAAGAAGAATAAATTAAACAGAGGAGAACTGCTTGCCGTCCAGGTATAAAAGGATTTTAGTCAAACTAAGCGGTGAGGCACTAATGGGTGAGAGGGGTTACGGCATAGCCCCTGAAACCGTTGACTACATGTCCCGTGAGATAAAAAGTGTGGCAAGGTCCGGGGTAGAGATTGCAGTGGTCATAGGCGGCGGTAATATCTTCAGAGGAATCGAGGCATCTGTAGAGGGGATAGAAAGGACATCAGCCGATTATATGGGTATGCTTGCCACGGTTATAAATGCCCTTGCACTGCAGAACTCACTTGAAAAAACCGGTCTTCCCACCCGTGTTCTTTCGGCCATAGAAATGAGGGAGTTGGCCGAGCCTTATATCCGCAGAAAGGCTATACGTCATCTTGAAAAAAAGAGAGTTGTAATCTTCGCAGCCGGAACCGGTAACCCATACTTTACCACTGATACTGCCGCAGCCCTGAGAGCAATGGAGATCGGCGCAGACGTAATCCTGAAAGGCACAAAGGTCAATGGCGTCTACTCATCAGACCCGCTCAAAAACCCCGGGGCAAAGTTCTACAGAAAAATAAAATATATGGATGTCCTGAAAAAGGGTATTGCTGTTATGGACTCTACCGCCATTTCGTTATGTATGGACAACAATCTGCCGATCATTATATATAATATGAAGAAAAAGGGGAATCTTAAAAAGATCATTGACGGCAAGAAAGTTGGTACGATTGTCGGGGGGCAATAATGGATAAGACATTACAGAACAAATTGCAGGAGAATATGGAGAAGTCGATAGAATTTCTGAGAAAGGATTTTGGGTCCATAAGAACCGGCAGGGCTGCTTTGTCACTCCTTGACGGTACATCTATTGCCTATTACGGTAATCAGACACCCATTAACCAGGTGGCTACTCTGTCCGTGCCTGATCCCAGGACAATTGCCATACAGCCATGGGAGCAGAAGATTATAGCAGATATCGAAAAGGCTATAATGAGGTCTGATCTCGACCTGACCCCGACTAATGACGGCAAGGTAATAAGGATAAATATTCCACCTTTAACGGAAGAGAGGAGAAAACAGCTTGTTAAGGTAGTTAAGAAAAGGGCTGAAGAGTGCAAGGTTTCGATCAGAAATATTAGAAGAGAAATCAATGAAGAACTCAAAAAGATGGAAAAACAGGAACATATAAGTGAAGATGAAATAAGAAAATCCCTCGATGAGGTGCAAAAGATTACCAACAGCTTTATTGAAAAAGTAGAAGAGGTGCTGGAACGCAAAGAAAAAGAGATAATGGAGGTATGAAATGAATAGTAATTTCATTGTCAAGGTCGAAGATGCAAAGTTGCCTGACATTCAAAAGGCTCTTAAGGGGGCGGGGATAAAGGTGAGGAGTATCGTGCAGATTTACAAGGAAGAGACCGGGACATCCAGGACAGAAGAAGGCAATGTCGCCTAAAAAAAAGACAATCAAAAAATCTGTGGCCAAGGGAAAGCCCGGGACCACTGCGCATACAAAAAAAACTACAAAAAAGGTAGCGAAGAAGACTGCCCGAAAAGCCCATAAGAGAAGTGCGGTTACGAGTGGCAAAAAGGAAAAGCACGCGGAATTAAGAAAGCTCCTGCTTGGTTACAGGAAAAAAATCCTCAGGAATGTTAAGGAGGAAATATCAAAGTTCATAAGCGGTGAGGCAAAGCAACTGGTCGATACTGCAGTTGATGACGGAGATTTATCATTTGTAGACCTTGCAGAAGACATTAATCTGAAAAAACTGTCTTCCTACAAAGATAGACTTAATAAGATCGACGAATCTTTAAGAAAGTTGGATGAAGGGACGTATGGACTCTGTGATGACTGCGGGGCTGAAATCAGTGAGGCAAGATTGAAGGTGATGCCGTTTGCCATACATTGTGTTGAATGCAAGGAACAGAGGGAAAGGTTTGAAGATCTCGAAAAAGAGTATGAATTTTAGGGTATTAATAATAGATTTTCTTTAAGAATAAACCCGACGCCGGGGCTGTTGGTCCTGCAACAGTCCTGTCTCTGGCCGACAGGATTTTTTTTACGTCTTCAGGCATTGATCTTCCCGTTCCCGTCTGGACAAGAGTCCCAACTATATTTCTCACCATATGACGAAGAAATGCATTTGCCTCTATGTCGATGATTACAAAAGCTCCCTCTATTTTAAAATCCAGGAAATTTATTGTTTTCGTTTTTTTAATAGCTAATGACATTATCTCCCTGACGGGGTTTCCGGATGCGCAACCCGAAGCCCGGAATGAAGAAAAGTCGTGTTTCCCTGTAAGAAATGCCGATGCCATCTTCATCCTGTGAATATTTAATTTCTGATTAACGCGCCATACATACCTGTAAATGAATGGAGAGGCATTCCTGCCGCTATAAATTACATATGTATAAGTCTTTTTCTTTGCGTCAAATCGCGGATGAAAAGACTGATTGCAATACCCGGCACCGACTATCTTGATATCCCGTGGAAGTAATGCATTGAGAGCCCGTTTAATTGTGTCCGGAGGATGTTTGACCGAAGATCTGAAGCAGGCTACCTGCCGAAGTGCATGAACACCTGCATCCGTCCTTCCGGCAGCTATCAGTCCGGTGCTGTCCGGGGCGATCTTCCTGAGTTTATCCTCAATGACTCCCTGGACACTTCTGCCATTAGGCTGGACCTGCCACCCTATGTACGCGGTCCCGTCGTATTCTGTGAGCAGTTTAATATTATTTATTTTATCCATGTCAGTATTATTGCAGAGAGTTGCTGTTCAATCAAAGCCATATCATGAAATGTTTGCAGCAAATTTAATGAACCTTCATGAAACACCCGCCTCTCCGGGAGTCGCCGTGGCCCGTGAGATCATTTAGAACGGTATGGACGCCACCGAAGTACATGTCTTTGTACTGCCATTGATTGACATCATAATGTTCATTGAGTGAATCGATTGTATCTTTGTCGATCCCGGGTTCTACCTGAAGTATCCCGGCTTCATCAAGGTGTAGTCTCGGCGCCTCGACAGCATCCCGGACATCCATTCCCCTGTCAAGCAGATTAATTATTACCTGTGGGATCGCCGTCCTTATCCTTTTGCTGCCTCCACTGCCCATAACACCAAAAATATTGCCATTTTCCCGGATTAAGGAAGGAGACATCATAGAACTGACCCGTCTGCCGGGGGAGAGGGAATAGAAACCACAGGGATGCAGATCATCTTCTCCCATCATGTTATTAAGCATTATTCCGGTATCCCCGAAGAAACAGCCGGAATTCGAACCGTTTGATGCAGTCATTGATGCAGCATTCCCGTCGCTGTCCAGAATGCTGATATGTGTAGTGCCCCTGGTGGAGATGGAAGATACCCCCCTGAATATCCTGTCAAGTTCTCTCTTTGCACTCATAATTATATCCCTGTTGAAAGGAAATCGTTCCTTTTCATCTGACGGACTATCTTTTTTCATTTCGAGAGTTGATTCCATGAGCGATGCCAGGAGATGCCGGTATTCTTCATCAGACATGCCACTTATTTCATACTCATTGAGCAGGGACAGGGACAGCTTAAGCAGTATTCCGCCGAATGAAGGTGGCGGATTGGTCATTATCTCATAATCCCTGTATCTGATAATCAGGGGTCTTCTCTCAATTACGCGATACTTCCTGAAGTCGTTTTCAGTTAGAAGACATTCTCCCCTGTTCATATGTTCCAGGAAGGGCTGGTGGCCGAATCGATATAACCTGCGTAACCACTGTTCAGGATTACTTCCGTTAAGGAACTCCCTTAGCAGGGGATTATATAATATATCACCCTTGCCGACGTTGAATATTTCTCTCCCATATGCTTCAGAGGTAAGTATCGGCCTCAGTATGTTCAGCAGGTATGCCATGGTTTCCGTTACCTCTACCCCTTTTTCAAGATATTCGAGCGCAGGTCTGATGATGTCGCCGATATCCATTGTACAGAAGTTCTTATAACAGTGGATCAGGCCACGGAGTGTCCCGGGCACCGCAACAGAGCCGATACCTGTATAAAATCTCTGGATAGTCGATCTGAACCTGATATCTACAGGTATTAGCTGGGGAGGGGTGATATTTCTGCAGCCCACCCCGGGTGTATTGACAAAGAAATCAATCACTATATCCTGCCGGGTTTTATGTTTATGACAAACCATAAAACCTCCTCCGCCGAGACCTGTCAGTGTAGGCTCGGTAACAGCAGAAGCAAATCCGGCGGCAACGACTGCGTCAAATGCATTGCCGCCTTTACTGAGCATCTCACATGCGGCATCGGATGTCAGGGGATGTCCGGAAGCAACTGCACCCTTCATTTAAAGAACCCGTCTCTAATCTTCTCAATTACCTTTATGAAATCTTCGGTCTTTTTATACATCTCTATCTGATAATGCGCACCGGTTTTTCTCTTCAGTATATCGGGAATTCCGTCAAGATATGGAACGGACCCAAGCATCTCAGCGTAAGGTTTAACAAACCTGTAAAGATCAGTAATGGCATCTGTAATCCCGAAGCGGGTTCCGAATACGGGATCGACGAATACCCCATCAAAACCGTATCTGGCAGCCTGCCATTTATTGGCCTTAAGGATCTGCATATGTGGATCGGGATGGGTGGATTCCCCGGTAACGGTAACCACAAGCGCCTGTATCAGGGCAGTAATAGACAGTATGTCCCGGAATTTAACAGGTATGTCGCAGACCCTGACCTCAACTGTCCCAAATTCCGGATGGGGCCTTACATCCCACCAGAGGTCTTTCACGGATTCGATGTATCCACCCCTGATAAGCAGATCGGCCATGTGGTTGAACTCCTCCCACCCGTCAAGGTAATCCGGCATGCCTGCAAGGGGGAGGGCCTCGAAGAGTTTGGTCCTGTAAGACATGAGACCGGTCAGTTCAGCCTCATAAAAAGGTGATGATGTCGAAAGGGCCAGGAGATGCGGGAGAAATATCCTGATTGTATTGCAGATGTGCACTGCCTTTTCAGGATCATCAACGCCTATGTGTACATGAAGCCCCTGCGAAATAAACCTTCTCCCGATGAGTTGAAGGTCATCCAGTATCCGCCTGTAACGTGGATGGTTCATGATCTTCTGATCACGGCCCCTTGCCGTCGGGTGCAGGCTGGAGCTGAGGTACACCGCATTGTTGAATGACAAAATGGATTCGAGGTGCTCCAGTGTTGCCCTGAGGTCGTTTTCGACTTCTGAAACGGATGAGCAGATGCCGGTATTGATTTCTATCATTGACTGGATAAACTCCTGCTTTATCCTTTTTTCAAATGAGGGATGAATCTGACACAGGACTGTCTCTGCGATATTTGTCAGGTCCAGTGTGCCGGCATCAATGAGCTGGAGTTCCAGTTCGACCCCTATAGTAGGTAAAGGACTTGAATTGAATTCCTGCACTTAACCCCTTTTCTTCAATTTTATTATTGCATCCCTTGTGAGTTCTGCAAGGAAAGTCGCACCGATCCGTATCGCCTCTTCATCAAAGTCGAACCTCGAACTGTGGGATGCAACGTTCTCCAGACCCTTTTTTGCCCCGCCCAATCTCACAAAACAACCAGGGACCTTTTCAAGATAATACGCAAAGTCCTCGCCTCCCATGCTGGGGTGAGTCAGTGTCAGGACATTGTTGTGCCCGACTATTTTTTCGGCAGTATGGCGGGCCAGGTTATAGCCTGAATACGGGTTTACGACCGGAGGGTAGCCCTCGTTGATGTCTACGTGTATTTCCGCATCGTTCAGGGAAGCCAGCGAAGCAGCGGTTTTCTTTATTTTATGAAACACCTGCCTTCTGTTCCTGTCGTCAATTGAGCGGATCGTGCCTCTAAGTGTTGCTTCATCAGCAATTACGTTATATGCGGAACCACTGTGTATGCTTCCAATTGTAATTACGGTTGGATTGAGAGGATCGGTACTGCGTGAAACGATTGTCTGTAATAACACCACGAGAAGACTCGCGATTACTACCGCATCTACTGCTTCATGAGGCCGCGCTGCATGACCCCCCTTCCCCAGTACCTTTATTTCAAATGCATCAGTAAAAGATGTCTCTATACCTTTCTTTACTCCAATCTGCCCTACCTGGAGATGCCTGTCGATATGGCATCCGAAGATCATATTCACACCGTCGAGTACGCCTGCCTCGATCATATGCCGGGCTCCTCCCCCGCCTTCTTCAGCAGGTTGAAATATGAAGACGACATCGCCTTCAGGATATGTTTCCTTCAAGAGAGCGGCGGCACCAATCAGTATTGCGATATGGCCATCATGACCGCATGCGTGCATGAAACCATGGTTTTTCGAGCTGAAGGGAAGGCCTGTGTTCTCACTGATGGGCAGGGCGTCCATGTCCGCCCTTAATGCTACTACAGGAGCGCCTTTAATCCCGCTATCGAGACGTCCGATAACCCCTGTCTTTGCAATGCCGGATTTATGCCATAACGAGAGTTTCTCAAGGGCATTGGAAATTACCTCCGCCGTTTTGTGTTCTTCAAATGCCGGCTCGGGCCACTGGTGAACAGTCCTCCTTATTGAACAGAGATAATCAAAGAGCTCATTATCCATCATATCTTCTTTTTTAGTCATGTTACTTCCTTTTTCTTGCGGCCGTTATCTTACAGGTCTTCAGCCAGCGTCTGATTACGTTATGGATCTTTTTAGCATTAAACCTGTTCCATTTCTTTCTCTCTTCCGGATATTTGATTAATACATCCTTGAATCTTCTGAAGGCCTTTTCGCCATCGAGCGCCTTCAGTAAACTTTTCTTCAGTTTGTCACCGGTTCGGCTTTCAGCAAACACCTTCATGCAACCAAACGCTTCCGATTTGTCTCTCTCAGGTATCCTGATGTATCTTTCCGTCTCATGTATTACCGAAATGGCCACCTCGAGTTCGTCGAGCATGTCCAAAGGCAGCTCAGCGCCGGTATCGAGTTCACTGTCGAATTCGATATTGTCATACGGATCGTCATCAGGTATCTCTTCTTTATAGAGATGTTTCAGCGTATCGTCAAAGAGATTTACGGGTATACTGATGACTTTACCGGTGATTGTGTCAAGATAGTAATCAAACGAATCCCTTCTTACGTCCTCCATAGCCTTCTGTATCCTGTCAAAATTGACTTCAAGTCCCACCGGCCCGGAATCAGGGTTACCATTTACGTTAACCGCCATGGAATTTCATAAATTCCTGAATGAAATCAAAATTTAACCTTCGGGGTTTCGGCCTGGCCTTTTGGTATCTCGTAATATTCCGCCTTCTCCACGCCTGCCAGTGCAGCGAAGAATCTGCCAAAGACCGTTCGCCTGTACGTATTCAATGCCCTTACCGCATCATTATATCTCTTTCGCTCAACAGCTATGCGGTTTTCCGTACCCTCCAGACTGTCCTGCAGTTTCAGGAATGACTCATTTGCCTTCAATTGGGGGTATTGCTCTCTCAGCATTAACAGCCGTGAAAGGACGCCTTCAAGCCGGTTTGATGCGCCTATCTTATCCTTTACACTATTTGCCTGAAAATATTTTGTTCTTGCCTCTGCAATGTTCTCAAAGAGTTCTTTCTCATGTTTAGCATATCCCTTGACGGTTGCGACGAGATTCGGGATAAGGTCATACCGTCTCTTCAACTGGTTTTCAACCTGTGCCCACCTGGCCTTTACATTCTCGTCCATAGTAATTGCACTGTTGTATTGTCCTACGCCCCAGCTGACCATGCCGATTAATACAATAACCAGTATCCCCAGAACTATAAGTGAAGTCTTTACACCATTGCTCATTTCCCAACCTCCTGAAAAATTATTTTAAATCAAACTAAATATGCCGAATTTGCAAAGCTGAATAAAACGCTTAACCCGGATAATTCATAAACCATCACTGCGAACGTCGGATGTGGTGATAATCCGCATCTCCGGCATCCGCCCGGCACCCGCTTCATGAATAATGCAGGGTTAAATGGTTCACCATGAATTAACGATTTCTACCATCCTCCTGAGGCGCCGCCGCCGCCGAAACCACCTCCTCCTCCGCCGCCGAATCCGCCGCCTCCTCCGCCGCCGCCCCAGCCACCCCTGCCCCCTCCGCCGAACAGCAGTAACAGAAAAAGCCAGGGATGGCGTATGAACAGGTAGACAGCCACAACCAGAAAGAGGATGCCCCAGATCATATTTGCGGTACTTAATTTTTTTGCCGGTATACTCCGGGGGGATCCGTATGCCTCCGGTATATTGCCTATCGTTACACCGGCATTCTTTGAGATCGTATTTATTACTGCGAGAGTTGCGAGATAGATGCCTGATGAGTAATCCCCCCGTCTGAAATAGGGTACCAGATATTTTCTGCCTATGCTTCCAACCATACTGTCCGGCAGGAGACCTTCGAGGCCGTATCCTATCTCAAAACGGTATTTTTTGTCCTTGAGAGAAATGAGCAGGAGGGCGCCGTTGTCCTTACCCTTACGGCCGAGTTTCCACCGGTTGTTTGCCAGATTGATGGAGAAATCTTCAAGTGATTCTCCGTCAAGGCTGAGGATTGTCAGGACAACCACCTGTGCCGTTGTTTTCTGTTCAAGTTCCCGGAGATATGCATCAAGCTTCATCTCGGCACTGTCATTAATAATATTTGCAAGGTCTACGACGTAGTTCGGGGGCACGTCCGGAACCGGGGGTGTTACAGAATAGCAGACGGCAGGGATAACAATAAAAAAGATCAGAAGCAGCGCTGTTTTATACCTGGAGATCATTTACAGCCCTCCCTATCTTCTCTGATGCCCTGTAATATTCTCTGAATATTTCTGAGATTTCCTGTTTTGAAGGCTTGTATCTCTTATGCTTGATGTCCAGTATTTTCTCAAATATATTCGCCTTGAAATTAAATATGGAACAGAGAGTGTCCGTTATTTGTCCGGTTTCACGCGGAGGTTCCCGGTCCATCAGCCAGATTATACTCCTGAAGAGCGGCATGAATCCCGAGATTAAGCCGGTCATGTTGTCAAGCAGGAGCCTGCTGTCTCCCATCGAAGATATATAATGCTGTCTGAGCCAGATAAGTTTACTCTTTATCTCCCTTTCGCATTGAATCCTCAGGTTTTTTCTGCCTACCTCGATTTCAGAGAATATGTCCGGACCGAAGATCGTCTGGTGGATGAGTTTGAAATTCAGGAACTCAACCGGGAAGACATCGAGTGAATTAGTGACATATTCCGGCGTCATAATAAGGGGGGCTGCAATCTTCTTTTTCTGATACTTTTTACCCAGAGGCGCAACTCTGTCAAGGAATGACAGATCCATTGATGTCAGTACGGCAACACTGTTGATGTCGGAGACTCCCTCGACAAAATCGCCGGTAACCGCACTGCCGACGACATGGTAAGAATGAATATTTTCATACCCTCTCGTTAAATCATCAATGAATGGTTCAAGCCGTTCCCTGACAAAAGGTCTTATTTTTTCCATACCCGGACTTTCCATGTATTCCTCCATTCTATTCAGTCTTTATTTATTATACTTTTATGCCTCGTAAATTGCATTATTGGAGTTGAATTCTTATAATTAAGGCATGGGTGAAAGAATGCCATGCCAGCCGCTTAGCAAAGAGGACCGGATCAGCGTTGTACTCTACCGGTCGGGGATCGTGCTGATTACGGCCGTCATGGTTGTCTTTTCATACATGTTTTTCAATTTGTCCGGGTCCAGGAGTGATCCGGCAATATCACTGAAATTCGATTTTCTTATTCTTGCTCTATATTTCGCCACGGGGCTAAGTGTTTTTTTTATTCACCTTTATGTGAGCAGATTTCACAGGGCGCTCAAAAAACTCTATTATCTTTCGGTAGCGGCGCTTGTCGTTCTTATCCTGCTTGGCAGGGGAAACGCACTCGGTGTTCTTATTTACAAGCATTACGGCCCCCTGCTGCTGCTCCCGGTTTCGGGATGTATTGGTTTCATTACAGCCAAAGAGGCATTCTGCTTCAGGTTGCTCGAGGGATACATCATCGCCCTTATTCTGCCTCTGTATCTCCTCTTCTTTGCGGCGGGCGGAATGTCGGCCAGGGGGGCATTGTATGGTCTTACCATTATTACCGGATTACTCGTTCTGTTTACCTTCAGGAAGGTCTTCCAGCCCATGCATTACGATATCGGGGACAAGTCTGCATACAGTTAATCTTAAAAACCGTTTTGCATCAATAAGTCCGAAAGCAGGTTAGATAATTAGAGTCTGTCCATAAATTGCCATTTTTTATTTTTGTCATGCCCCGAACGCTTTCGAGACATTCAGAACTTATTGAAAAGATTGGATTCCGGCTTAAGGACTGCCGGAATGACAGATAGAGAGACTGACTTTATGGACAGACTCTAATTATAGTCCTGATAATTCGTAAGCTATTGCTGAGGACGGCGGATGTGGTGAAAATCCGCATGTCCGGCGTCTGCATGGCACCCGGTTCATGAATAATGCGGGGTTAAAAAAACCCGGGAATCCGGATTCGCATGAAGTTCAGACCCCGTCAGTTTGATGGAGCTTTTAACCCGGATTCCCCAAAGCGGGATTCGAGTTCAGCATATACATCCTCAGGCTTTATTCCCTCCTCTGCCATAAGGACAAGAGTATGGTAGATAAGGTCGGCTATCTCCGAAATCAACCTGTCCCTCGTCTGCCCCTTTGATGCGACAATGACCTCTATTGCCTCTTCGCCGATTTTCTTCAGGATTTCGTCCTTGCCTGTTTTGAAAAGGCGGCAGGTATAGGAATCTTTTACAGGATGTTCTTTCCGTTCCAGTATGAGGTCATATAATCTTTTAATTATCTTTTTTCCCATACACCTTTTCTTCGGAAAATGTCTTTTCCGCTATTTCCCTGCCGTGTATGTCCCGGTAAAAACAGCTTCTGTGTCCTGTATGACAGGCCCCGGGGCCGTGCTGGATCACTTTTATTAAAACAGTATCTTCGTCGCAATCGACAAGTATTTCCCTTACTTCCTGGACATGCCCGGATGTTTCACCCTTTTTCCAGTATTTCTGCCTGGAGCGCGACCAGAAATGTGTAAATCCGGTCTCAACGGTCTTTCTCAACGATTTCTCATTCATGTAGGCCATCATCAGGATTTCACCTGTGCCGGCATCCTGTATAATTGCAGGTACCAGGCCCTTGTCATCATATTTCATCTTTTCAAACATGGTTCCTCCAGGTTGCGTAACCTACAGCTTATAGCCGATTTTTCTCAGAAACTCTTTCCTCTGTGCCTTGTCATCCGCATTTTCTACTCCCTGGGGTGAAAGGCCGTCTACAACTCCAAGCACGCCTGCCCCCTGCTCGGTCACAGCAACGATCACTTCGAGAGGATTTGCAGTGGCACAAAAAATCCTGCATACTTCGGGGCAGTTCTTTATCTGGTTTAATACATTTATCGGGAACGCAATTTTCATGAGTATGCAGAAAATATGTCCTGCGCCGATATTTTCAAGATTCCCTACACATGTATTTATGAGTTCGTCGTCATTGCCTTCTGTTCTTATAAGGCATTGCTGGGAAGCCTCTGTAAAGGCAATGCCGAATTTAGCATGAGGAACCGTTGTTGCCATAACCTCATAGAGATCTTCAGTTGTTTTGATAAAATGGGTCTGGCCGAGAATAATGTTGCAGTCCTCAGGTATATCAAGCCTGATACTTTTAATATCCATGAAGTGCCCCCTTTGAGAAAAAATATTCTGCTATTAATTATAATAAAAGAAAGAAAATATATGAAACCATATAATGTAAGCCTCTAAGTATGTCCTGCTTATGAAACAGAAAGAATATACAGAAATAGTCTGCAGGGGATTCTGCAGATTCTATAAAGAAGGAAAAGAGGAACTCCAGTGCGGAACGTACCTCTTCCTCAGGGAAAAACTATTACCGGCGGACCTGATATCAGCCATAACGGATATCCAGGAATCTCCCGACTTTTCCATGGATGGTTACATCCGGGAGCATATTTGCAACAGGTGTGATTTCCTTGTGGATGGGTGTGGTTACAGAGACGACGAAGATTCTCCTCCCTGCGGCGGATACGTAATAGTTGAGTATTTGGTTAAAAAGGCGATGCCGGGATAATTGTTGCGGTCAGTACTCCCTCCAGCTCATGGGAACGGCATTATCAGTCGCATAGCTGTTAAGTTTAAAGAAAAGCCTGTCGGCTTCCCTGTACTGTTTTCCGGAAAAATCCTTCAGGCTGAATATAAGATCCCTGGTTGACAGGCTTATCCCGGATTCGCTTAATTTTGTGTCGAGGAATTTCATATATGCCTTCCAGCCTTTTTTGTATGCCGAAAATTCGCTGTAGTAAGTCCTCCACCACATCTCATCATGACCTCCCGGCTGATTCGGGGATGAAGGGATTTCTTCGAGGATAACCATCCGTCGCCGGGGATCGATCCTTAATGAATAATTTGACATGATGTCCATTCCGATAAGCCCTTCGAATGCAGAAGAAGGGATTTTGACTACGGTGGTTGGTATGAACTTTTCTTCAGCTCCGCCTATCCGTATGCTGTCAATAACTGTTCGTATCGCAGGGGTTGTCCCCCCGATACCCCCGGCGGTGACGACCAATGCGCCTTCATTATGATGGAGCATGCCGAGTTTTTCTGCAAGCGCAAAAGAAATAATGGTGCCCGGTGCGCCGGTATCCAGAGCCATATTTGCGGTAACGTACCCGTTCAGTACTACCGCCACTATTATCCTCTTTGCAGCGCCTTCATAAGCTATGTAAGGTATTTCATATTTATTAAGTCCGGGCTTGTTGCCCGTTTCAACGGGTTCGGGGCTGATCTCCATGGTATCGTTTTTAGTTGCTTTTCGAAGGGGCTTTTTGCTTCCGGATTCACCGAATTCGTTTACCTCCGCCTGTTCCCGATATTCAGGGGGTATTGATGCAGGTGAGTCCGAAAAATGCAGATTGCCGTTATGATCAACCCATTTATAGAGATCGCCCCCGTATGCCCGTGTGCCGGCAATGAAAAGAATTAAAAATGTGATAAGGAATATTAATTTCAGCGCTGGTCTCATAATAACCTGTTACCAATATTTTAGTCTATGTGAAGGTAATGGTCAAGATTGATGGCGTCGCAAAAAGTCGCCGACTGCTGCGTCACTGAGGCGTACGTAAGTATGCCTCATTCCTCGAAATCCGCGTTCCTTGCATTTGACGATTTTTGCTTAGCCATCCCATCGATGGACTTTTTACGAGTCCATCAAGATTGCGCAGTTATAAAATCTCTCGAAGACGATAGATTACAGGATATCAGCAGAGGCAAAGTGAGTCAGCCTGCTCTTTCAACGCAACTGCCTTGCCTTTGCTCAGGGAGAACATGGACTGAATATCATCGGTATCCATTTCCGTCAGGTCTTTCAGCAGAACAATATTTCTGCTGATCAGATCTTTAATGAGCCCTTTTTTAATACCTGAGATTACCGTTACGGGGTAGAGCAGTTTGTCTTCAATCATCTTTTCAAGACTTCCATTATCCGGATATCTCCAACCGACGATCTTGAGTCCGGAGCATTCAGCGTATCGAACAGCATCGGATGTGAAACGCGTATTTGTGACCAGCCATCCGGAAAAGCTCCTTCCCGGATACATGGATTTAAAAACCGGCTCTAAATCCCTGAACCTCGAATGGACATACATTGCAACCTTTACATCAGAGGTCCTTCCGGTTGTGTTATGGTATTTGCATTCCACAACCGACACCTCTCTGTCTCCGACCGCAACCACATCGACTTCATGCTTTACGCACCTCCCGTTTATAATGGTGTCTACCTTTACGTCATTACCGTAGTTTTTGAGAATTTCACCAAAATATTTCTCAAAAGGATATCCGGTAGGTCCCAGCCGGAAAATAGCCTTCTTCAGGGAATATCTGAGGCTCGATGCATGGTTGTAGCGCCTGAGATATTTTCTTACAAGCCTGTAAATCCTGCCCGTACCGGCATATGGTTCGATCTCCTTCATGACCCTTTCTATTATCTCCTCAGCCGCTTCCTCATCCGCTCCGGAGCGCATGAGTGACGCCTTCAGTTTTTCGGGCCTCAGGTCTTCAACCATGCCTGAAGCCTTGGTGATTTTCATTGCCTTATATGCCATTTTTCTGAATTGAAGCCTGAAGCTGACTACTAAGATGTAATATGGATCAGTCCGCGCACTCGCCGGCCCAGCTGTTTGGATTATCTCCTGACTCCCGCCTCATCTCTCTGCCGCAATTGAAACAGTAATTCATGAAGATGCGATGAACAATAATTTCATCCTGATTGTTCAGATTTGTGCAATTTTCTTCAAATTGCATGCCTTCAAGTCCGATGTCTCTGAAGAGATAACAGCACGTGTTGGAACTTATAGGGGGACGATTTCTCTTTAGAAGTTTTCCACAATGAGGACAGTAATTAACTCCAAACCGAAGTGAAACACAAACACCTATCTCATTTTGAATGAACTCCTCGAATCCGGTTTTAAGTATAAGTTTGCAACACCAGTTGAGATCCCTGTTCTTGTCCTCGATATCTTCCAGTTCCGCCCACCAGGCTGCTGAGCAATCTTTTTCTTTTATTTTGCCCATGTTAGCCTCCTCATAGTTGTATTTGCAATATTTATACCACTTTTATTCCATTTAAAGCACTCTCGAAAGGAACGCCTGCTGAGTCCGCATCCGGCATAATTATGCCGTTAAATTAAGAGGTTGCAATGATTACATGCAATTTACATTACAATGAAATGTAAATTTTCATCTTTAATGGGCTGTGCCAAATTTATCCGATTTTAGGGAATTAATTTCTCACCTGGTCAATAAAACTGTTTTCCTTTTGTCATTTCCCATTACTTAGAGTCTGTGTATAAATTGCCGTTTTTTATTTTTGTCATGTCCTGAAAGCGTTCGGGACATTCAGAACTTATAGAAAAGAATAGATTCCGGCTTAAGGACTGCCGGAATGACAGATAAAGAGACTTACTTTATACACAGACTCTATTTAGAGTCTGTCTTTATTAACAGACTCTGTTAAATGCTTACCGTCAAATGCATTACGATACAGGCTTTGTTACCTGTCTGCCGCCGGGCAGACCGGTTAACCGTTACCGGACTTTCCGGAGCTTTTTCCTTTGCCGTTTCGAGTTCGATTTTTTTGCGAAGGGGTCAATTAAGTCATAAGAATAATTTGAAGGTCATTTGCATACGAAAATACCCCACTCCTCTTTAATTTCTCCCTTGGTAAGGGGGGATGGGGGGCATCCTCCTTTGTGTCCCGACGTGTACCGGCTCATGAGCGTTTCATCCGAAAAAAATTTATACAATTTTTTTGTCGAAAATTATTGACAATAAATATAATGTCTGATAGGATTTTCATAGTGTATTTTTGCCGTAACGCATCTAATTCAGGATGCTAAAACATTATGGAGGTGAAGATGGCAAAAAAGAAAGCTGCGAAAAAAAAGACTGCAAAGAAAAAGGTCTCAAAGAAAAAAATTAAAAAGAAGACCGTGAAGAAAAAAGCAGTGAAGAAAAAAGTCAAAAAAACCGCCAAAAAGAAAGTAAAAAAAGCTGCAAAAAAGAAGATAAAGAAGGCGGCTGCAAAAAAGAAAACTGCAAAGAAAAAAACCGGGAAGAAAACAAAAAGAAAACCAAATCCTGCATTCATGAAGGCGATGAATATAAGTCCTGAACTGGCAATGATAGTTGGGAGCAAACCTCTTCCGAGAACCGAGGTAACCAAGAAACTTTGGGCTTATATCAAGAAGAACGGATTGCAGGACAAAGTAAATAAGAGAAATATCAATGCCGATGCAAATCTCCTGGTAGTATTCGGAGGCAAGAAGACCGTATCCATGTTTGAGATGACCAAACTGGTGAACAAACATTTGAGTTAATAACTTCCCGGATTCAGATGTGAAAAAGGCAGATGCGGGTTTCCCTGCATCTGCCTTTTCCGGTTACCGGGAATGTGGATTAAAGCAATATCACAGGCAAAAGAAGCATAAATAATTAGGGGGGAAGACAGGGGGGTTGAGCCCTCTCCCTGTCTATCACAGCAGGCAACATTGCCCCGCTTTTTCTATCCCCCCTAACTCTTTAATTCCTTTATAGCATCAAACAATTTGATTGTCAAGTTTGATGGACTCATAAAAAATCCGAAAAGAGAATGCCTAAGCAAAAAACTCAGATACAAGGCGCACAAATTTCCAGGCAATGAGGCGTGCTTACTTACGTACGCCGCAGTGAGGAGATAGTTGATCTTTCCGGTGGCTCCGCCTGTCTGCGTGCGGCACGCACAGGCAGGCCACCGGTAATCTAATGCAGGGAAGATTTTATTATTATATTCGCTCACTCCACCCCGTGGAAAGACCACGGGGAATACGTTCGCTATCCATTTGATGCAACGCAGTAGCCGGCACCTTGCCCTTGCGGGCGGAAGGCTTTTATCGGATTCTAACCATGGGTCGAGTTGCTAAGTGCAATGAGCCGATTTTTCGAGTATCATTTCCACTGATGTGCTAATATCGGTTTTCTCGGTGTCAATTACTATGTCGGGATCCAGGGGTTCTTCATACGGGACGTTAACGCCCGGTACAGGCCAGCCTGCGTCGGCCTTTTTGTAGATATCCTTCGGCGCCAGGTGCGTGTCTGCTCTCTTAATTTCCCGCATTCTGCACTCTTCGACAGTACACTTCAGGTAAACCTCGATATAGTCCTTTATCCTGTTTCTCGCGAGTTCCCGCCACCTTCTCATATTTGCGGTAGCATCGATTATGACGTTGTGGCCGTTTTCGTAGAGCTTGATTGCTGTAAATACCAGTGCACGATAGAGAAGGTCCCTTTCATCTTCAGCATAGGTGGGATGAGGCGTGGCGATCTTTCGGAGTTCGTCCATTCGAAGAACGACTGCGTTGGCCAATTCAGGCTTGAGGGCATCTGCGATTGTGCTCTTCCCGCTCCCCGGCAGGCCCGTTATCCAGATAACAAAAGGCATATTATTAGTTTAAACATTAAGGATTCCGGGATTCAAGCAATCGTCAACCTCATACCTTTCTATATCTGTTTCTCAAGTAATGGAAAAAATGCAGTTGCCAGGGTCCCGGTTTTTACTTCGTGTGTTCTATCTGCTTGAGTTTTTCTGCCTGGTAATAGGTAATCAGAGTGTCGATAATCTCGTCGAGATTACCTTCCATAATGTGCGGCAGTTTGTGCAGTGTAAGCCCGATCCTGTGGTCTGTTACCCGCGTCTGAGGATAGTTGTAGGTGCGGATGCGTTCACTCCTGTCCCCCGTCCCGACCTGCGTCTTCCTTGATTCGGCAATTTCCTGCGACTGTTTTTCCATTTCGATATCATAAAGCCGGGAACGCAAAACTTTCAGCGCCTTTGCCCTGTTCTTTATCTGTGACCTTTCGTCCTGGCACTGAACCGTGATGCCTGTCGGGATATGAACTATCCTTACAGCGGAATAAGTTGTGTTAACACCCTGGCCGCCGGGTCCGGAGGAACAGAATGTATCGATCCTCAGGTCTTTTTCATCTATCCGGAGGTCTAACTCTTCCGCCTCCGGGAGCACTGCCACAGTAGCGGCAGATGTATGAATCCTGCCCGACGTCTCGGTTGAGGGGATGCGCTGCACACGATGTACTCCGCTCTCATATTTGAGCCTGCTGTAAACGCCTTTTCCGCTTATTGTTGCGATAATCTCCTTTATTCCCCCGATGCCGGTAGGATGAGATTCTATTATCTCCACCTTCCATCCCTTTGATTCTGCATATTTCGAATACATCCTGAAGAGGTCGGCTGCGAAGAGCGCCGCTTCGTCACCCCCTGTACCACCCCTTATCTCTATAATTACGTTCTTCTCGTCGCGTTTATCTCTGGGTATCAGCATTATTTTCAGCTCTTCCTCAATATCCGGGATTTGCTCCCTGAGCATCGCAAGTTCTTCCTTTGCAAGCTCTTTCAGTTCCGGATCACCGCTTCTAAGAACATCCTCGGCTTCTTCGATATCGCTCAGCATTTTTGAGTACTCACGTATTTTTGAAACTATGGATTCGAGGCCGGACTGCTCTTTTGAGATCCTCTGCAGTTCCTTTGGCGACGATAAAACCGCGGGGTCCGACAGTTTAGCAGTCAATTCATCGTAGTGCGCCTCTATCTCTTTGAGCTTGCCTATCATCTATCCCCCGCAAGTGAAACAGCTTCCCTCAGCGCCACTACGGCGACCTCGATCTGTGATTCGTCCGGTTCCCGTGTCGTAAGCCTCTGAAGCAGAAGCCCCGGCTGAATCATTAGATTAATAAATGCATTATCCTTCTTTTTTGCCGAGTACCGCAGTGCCTCATACGAGATGCCTGCGATCAAAGGAATCAGTACTATTCTTGAAAGAAATTTGAGCATAAAATCCCATGAGTGAGGGATGAGCGAAAATACAAATATACTCAAGACCATGACAATGAAGAGAAAGCTCGTTCCGCATCTGGGATGGTGAGGGCTGTAAGGCCTGATGTTGTCTATGCCGAGTTCCAGACCTTCTTCGTATGCGTGAATTACCTTATGTTCAGCTCCGTGATATTCGAATATTCGGGCCATATCTTTCCAGAGACCGATTGCAAATACGTACAGGATGAAGAGGCCTACCCTTATGAAACCGTCTATTGTGTTGAACCATAGTGAATGGCTTGCAGTAAACGGGATGAGCTTTGTCAGGTACAGGGGAAGGAATATGAATATGGCAACCGCAAGACCGAACGCCAATATTATGGTCAGGGCTATCGAAAGAGGGCTGATGGGTTTTTCATCCTCTGAATACGCCCTGGAAGCGGAAAAATCGATTGCCTTAACCCCGATGACGATTGCATCAATCAGGGCCATGACTCCCCTCACAAACGGCATCTTCAGTAATCCTTTGCGCGGTTCTACAAGCTGCCGTTTTACATGTATCTCCCCTTTCTGGTCTCTTACCGCTACCGACCATCCGCCGGGGGACTTCATCATCACCCCTTCGATTACTGCCTGTCCGCCTACATTCTGCATCCTGACTCCTGAAAAAATGGATTAATTGCCACAGCTTCCACAGACTAACGGGGGATTAGGGTTTTGTTTTTTACCAACCCCTAACCCCCAAACCCCTTGTTTCTCTGCCGTAGATGTCCGCAGATTATCACAGATTGATCTTCCCAGTGGCTCCGCCACCGGTAATCTAATGCAAGGAACTTTGCATTATTATATTCGCTCACTTCCGCTCGCTATCCATTGAGTGACTTTTATTTTGACAAAACAGTAAAAATTAATATTTCCCCTCCCCCCGGAGGCTGTGTCATAATTGTCATCCTGAACTTGTTTCAGGATCTATATAAAACGTAACATATTGAAAACACGAGATTCTGAAATAAATTCAGAATGACATCATATACGTTTTCAGGATTGTGACACAGCCTCCAAAGGGGGAGGGGAGAAGGAAACCCCGCAGCCGAGACTGCGGGGTATTGAAAACTTAATAAACAGATTACCACTTAATGATTAGATACTTTCAATACTTAAGCCACC